>JBGSOB010000210.1:0-5635 GCA_041739325.1 Treponematales bacterium | reverse complement strand
CGGCGCTGCTGCGGCGGCTACGGGAGCGGCTTCCGCGGCGGGGGCGGCCTCAGCCTTGGCGTACTTGACCAGGGCAATGACGGTGTCAGGGGAGCTTATCAGCTTAATCTCGGAATTGAGCTTAAGATCCTTTACGTGGATTGACTGATTGACATTGAGAGCCGAAACGTCTACATCCAGATGCTCGGGAAGGATGGAGGGATCGCACTCTACCTCGATCATGTGGGTCGGGTTCTCCAAAATGCCGCCGGCGCGAACGCCTTCGGGAATACCTTGAAGATGGAGTACGACGTGGGTGCGTACGTGCTTGCCCTTTTCAACTTCATAGAAGTCTACGTGGAGAACCTTGCCGGAGAGGATATCACCCTGGGCGTCTTTGACGAATACGGTATGATCCTTGCCGTCGAGCTTTATGGTCACGAGGGTGGACTCAGTCAGCTTGTTGTGCTCGCGCAGGTATTCTCGCTCGTCGAGGGTAATGGAAAGGCAGGACTTGGAGCTGCCGTAGATTACGGCGGGAATGCGTCCCTGGCGGCGGAGCCTTCCGGAGGCTCCCTTGCCGATCTCTGTCCGCGCCATAGCGCTGAAGGTTTTATGTTCCATGAAAAGCTCTCCTTGTTTTTCGTGCGCGCACGGCGGTCAATCGCATGCGATAGACCGCCAGAGCCACATTGCTGGGACGGCAGGGTTCGAACCTGCGAATACCGGAGCCAAAACCCGGGGGCTTACCACTTGCCGACGTCCCAAAATATTATAACGCGTGGTCCATCTCCACATCGGGAGAGTCCTGCACGTTTCCATTGTCATATACCCCAAGGATTTTATCCTGGAGCATCCCCCGGAAGTCAGGGGTGATCGGATGGGCGACATCTTTATATTCGCCTGTCCGCGTCTTCCTGCTCGGCATCGCTATGAAAACACCGGTCTTGCCCTCGATGATTTTCACGTTGTGCACGACGAAGCATTCGTCAAAGGTTACCGTGACGTACGCCTTGAGTTTTCCCTCGCTCGTAACTTTGCGGATCCTAACGTCGGTGATCTCCATGAATGGTCTCCTTCCCGCTGCATAAAGGGATGATCACCTTTCATTTTAATATGACATCCTCATTCCGCGCAAGCAAAAAGCCCACATGGGCGCGATACCCTCGTTCCACCTGAAGCTGAGCAGCCTTTTGTGCCGCCAAGCTATCCGAAAAAATACCGAACATCGTAGAACCCGAACCGGACATGAGGGCGGAACCGGCTCCGCTTTCGAGGAGCTCACGCCGTATCTCTTCCAATTCCGGGTGCCGACCCATGATATGGGGGTAAAAGGAGTTGAAAAAACCCCAATCCCCTATCCGCCCATAATAGGCATCCTTCAAAGCCCCGCCGTTAAAACGGTAGGCAGCGCTTGCCTCTCCCTGCCTTTCACGGTCTAGCAAGAGGTAGGCTTCCTTTGTAGATACCCCAAAAAGGGGATCAACCAGGACGAAACTCAAATCTTCACGAGCGGCTATCGGCTCAACCAGTTCTCCCCGCCCAGCCACGATGGCGCAGGGCGCCCTTAAAAAAAAGGGGACATCGCTGCCGAGCCGAGCGCCTAAATCCGCCAGCGCATCAATACTCAAAGCCCTTTCAAAGAGGGCATCCAAGGCGCGTAGGGTGGCGGCGGCATCGCTTGAACCCCCGCCAAGACCCCCGCCCATGGGAATCCGCTTCTCAACCACGATGCGCAGGCCAGAACGAAACCCCTGGGTCTCAAAAAAGAGGCGGCAGGCCTTGAGGATGATGTTCTCTTCGGCGGGAAAGGGGAAATCCCCCTCAAGAAAAATCCCATCCCCCTCAATCCGAGAAAACTCAAGTTCATCGGAGAGCGAGATTGCCTGGAAGAGCGAAACCAGCTCGTGGAAACCGTCCAACCGCATGCCGCCTATCTCAAGATGCAGGTTGAGTTTGGCGGGTGCCTTTACCCTGGCGCGAAGGAACATTGGGCGGCATCATAGCCTGGAAGGCCCTGCCGTGTCAAACCCCGGAGCCCGGACGAATATAATGGCAACCAATGGAAACCGGGTTTGCTTGAGCCGCCCTGGCAACCAGGGTTGCGCTCATAACCGCGTTGCGCAGTTCAAGCAATTTCCGCGAAAGTTTGGCCGATTTATAGAAGCTCTCTATGCGGTGATCCAAGTAGTTTAGGTCTGCAATGGCCCTACCTAACCGCTTTTTTGTCCTGATAATGCCCGCGTAGTCCCACATGGTGGTTTGGATGTTTAAAAGGTCGTGCCCGATGAGGATGGGATCTACCACCTCCTCTTCCGCGGGGAAGACCCAGTCGGGAATGGACCGAACCAGACTGGCCTCCAGCCCCCCCTTCATGCTCGCCGCCTGGGCCCCGGCCCTCAAGCCGAAAACCAGGCCCTCGAGCAAGGAGATGGAGGCAAGGCGGTTAGCCCCATGGACGCCGGTGCAGGCCGTCTCACCGACGGCAAAGAGGCCCTCAAGGCTTGTGCGGCCCTGCATATCACTCCTTACGCCGCCGCAGAAATAATGGGCGGCCGGAACGACGGGAATGGGCTCCTTGGCAATGTCGATCCCGCCCTTGAGACAGGTTTCGTAGATAAGGGGAAAGCGTTCAGCCATATCCACCTTCATGCGCGAGCAATCGAGGAAGACATAGCTTGCGTCGCTGGATTCCATCTCCATGCAGATAGCCCGGGCTACTTGGTCGCGCGGGGCTAGATCTTTAAGACCCGGCTGGTAGCGCTCCATAAAGTGCTCCCCGTTGCGGTTCATGAGGAGGGCCCCCTCGCCGCGCAGGGACTCCGAGATGAGGAAGCGCTTGATGTCCCGATGGAAGAGGACTGTGGGGTGGAACTGGACGAATTCCGCATTGACGATATGGGCTCCGGCGCGATAGGCCATGGCCATACCGTCGCCTGTTGCCCCGGGAGGGTTTGAGCTGTGGAGATAAAGGTTGCCTAAGCCACCGGAGGCAAGGATGACGGCCGGGGCAAAAAAGGGAATAACCTCTCCGGTGTTTTCATTAAAGGCGTAGACACCCATGGCCCGGCTGGGATAGTAGCGCTGTTGCTTATCCTCAGAATGGTGGGTGTTGGTGATGATGTCGATGCCCGTCAGACCGGGAAAGAAGGAGATATTGGGCCGCCCTTGGGCATAGGCAAGAAGGCTGTCCTCGATCGAGGCCCCCGTCTTATCCTTGACATGAAAGATGCGCCGCACCGAATGCGCCGCCTCCTGAGTCCTATCCGGCTTACCGTCCTGGCCTAGGCAAAAGGGAACCCCTACGCGATCGATGAGAAATTCCTGAACCGCTTGGGGGCCTTCGGCGGCCACGATGGCGACCGCTTCATGATTATTGAGATAGACCCCTGCCCTCTCAATGTCCTCGGCAAGCAGTTCCCGGCTATCATCCTCGGCATGGGCTACGATACCCCCCTGGGCGTAGTGGGTATTGCACTCCGCGAGGTTCGATTCTTTGGAAATGACGGCTACGCGAGCGCCCAGTTCCGCGGCCCGTACGGCGGAAGAAAGTCCGGCAATGCCCGCACCCAAAACGATGACATCGAAATTTTCGGACTTTCCGTTCATTGAGCTCACCTACCTTTCTTGTCTATGCGCAAGGAAAAATCGAATGTCTTTACCGAATGGGTGAGGGCCCCCACTGAGATGTAATCCACAGCCAAGGCGGAATAGCCGCCGATCCGCTCCATATTCATGTTGCCGGATGCTTCAAAAACCGCCTTAGCTTCCCCTCGCTCTCGCCTTAAATCCAGGGCGGATAGGCAGGTGTTTTCGTCCATATTGTCGAGCATGATCCATTCGACCTTGAGCTCTAGGGCTTCTTTTACGTCATCGAGGGTGCGACACTCGACTTCTATCTTATACTCTTGCCCATAAGCCTGGCGCACCTTTTGGACCGCTTGAGTTATCCCACCGGCGGCATCGATATGATTATCCTTTATAAGAACCATGTCGTAGAGTCCCATACGGTGATTGCGAGCCCCCCCTGTCCGTACCGCATATTTAGAGAGGCTACGATAACCCGGCAGGGTTTTTCTTGTGTCAAGAATGAGGCTCTTGCCCCTTTCCGCCGCTCGATGGGCAAAGCGCGAGGCTTCTGTGGCAATACCAGAAAGAAATCCGAGGAAATTAATGGCGATTCGCTCGCCTTGAAGGATGGAAATCGTAGGTCCTTCCAACTCCGCTACGCGATTTCCGGGTAAAAGGCTTTCACCGTCGTTTTTATGGAAGCGAACGCTCACCTCCGGGTCTAGGCGGGTAAACACCCCGGAAAAGAGCTCACAACCGCATAAGAGGCCCGTATCCTTTGAGACGAGGAGGGCATTGCAACGGTCTTGAGCGGAAAAGACGGCCTTTGAGGTTACGTCCCCCGTTTCCCCCAGATCTTCCTCCAGGGCTAGGTCTAGCAAACAATCAAAATACTTATCTCTCATAGCTACAGACTGGAGCTTAAAAGGAAAAAAATCAAGCTGAAAAGGAGAGCCATCTTGCCAAGACTCCCCACTTGGCCGATAGTAAGGACATGAATGAGGCAATGATAAGCGCGTTTAGCCGGGCCTTCACCCAGGTGTTGGGTGAAATGGGCTTTGAAAACCCCCGAATTGAGCATACAAGCATAGCCATGCCCGCATCGTCCTATCTCTGCAGCCTAGGTTTCACGGGGGCCTTAAAGGGCTATCTGGTCTGTGCCTTTGAGGCTGACGAGCTGAAAACCCTTGCCGAAAGCCTGAATCAGCGTTTCAATATGGGTCAGAATCTTGGGGATGTGGCCTTTATGAGGGAAAGCCTTGCGGAGCTCGCCAATCAAATGGGGGGGCGTTGCGTGATGGAATTGGCTCAGAATGGCCTGGATTGCCTTATCACCCCACCCACCGTCATATCCGGTAGCGGGGTGGAAACATCCATTCCCCACCTCGATGAACGCAGTGATTGGGAGCTGGATTCCGGCAGGGGCAAATTCAGGCTTGCCGTGCTCTCAAAAAAAATATGAAAAAGGGCGTTGAATTCAGTTGACAGATGGCAAGGCTCTCTTTTAGATTTGCATGGATTATTGGCAAGTAGCGAATGTATCGAGTACGATGGAGAGGGGGTGAGAACCATGAACCCGGGTGAAACGCAGTATCATTACGACCAGATGCCGGATTTACTCCTGGCGGGTAGCGGAGCCGAGCCGAAGGGCCCCATCGTCTATAACTTCTCCGAAGACTATGAAGAAGACGACTTCGAAGAAGGGGAGGATTTTGAAGACGTGGAAGACGAAGATTTTGACGATATGGACGACGACTTCGAGGAAGATGAGGACGATTTTGAGGAAGACGACGACCTCGATGGCGACCTAGACGAGGATGAGGACTTTGAGGACGATGAAGAGGAAGAGGATTACGAATATGAAGACGACCTCGACTATGAGGACTTCGACGAGTAAGGTCTTCCCCCTGCCTTTTCATGCATCCCTCTGACTTATCAAGAAAATCAAGGGGCTGTCCAAAAAGGATAGCCCCTTTTTTATACCCAAAATTGAAAAAACCTGATAAAATTTCTTATGAAAGAGCGAACACGCCCGGCGCCGGTCTTCAAACCCTACGACCAGAAGCAGCAATTCCTCATACCTCCA
>JBGSOB010000200.1:0-7302 GCA_041739325.1 Treponematales bacterium | reverse complement strand
TAGACGAATTTCTGCTTCTGACTCTCCATTCTCTGCACCTTCCAAGCCATCGCATACCCCCTTCACAGAGGGTCTGCATTTGTTCAAAAAGTGTAAAGTATGATCCTTGAGAAGTGTAAAGGATGATCCTTTACTGTACCCTCCTTTTTATAACCGACCATTGAGTGACAGTCGCAAGGATTACGAAGCCTTTCTTCTTTCCTCACAGCCCGCCCCCAAGGTTCATACTGCTTTACGCTCTTTGCGCCCTAGCGCCCTAGCGCGAGATTCTTTTATTTTTTCTCTCTCCCTGATCCCCGAAAAGGGAACAAAAAAATAAGAATTTCTCGAGCAAAGACGCAGAGGACGCAAAGCTAGGAAAATACTATAGGTCATTTATAATCTAAT
Organism: Treponematales bacterium; assembly: GCA_041739325.1. Classification (GTDB taxonomy): domain Bacteria; phylum Spirochaetota; class Spirochaetia; order Treponematales; family JBGSOB01; genus JBGSOB01. The sequence goes on along the minus strand of JBGSOB010000200.1, from coordinate 6,915 downwards.
CCTTTAAGTGCTTCCCTGAACAACTCCGCCGCCTGCTTCAAGTCGATGCCGGCTATCCGTTCCGCAAATAACTTCTGCATTTCCACTTCGGTGAACGCGGGGGATGGATTTCCGCGCCTCAACTCACCTCGTATTTGAGTCGTAGCCCCAAACTCGTTTCGGCCGCGATCTGGGACATGCCCTTGGCGCGGGCAATATCTCCTAGCGCCGCCGCGACAAGGGCGGAATCGTTTTCCACGAGAGCTGCCTCGAGATAGGACGCCATGTCGGCCTCAGTCTCAAGATGCTCCGCTGGATCCCAAGCGACAACTCCCTCCTTTGCCATTTCAAACCTCCATAGTCCGAGCCAATTCCTGCGCCCTCTCAATATCCGGTCTCAACCGATTCACGCGGCGATTTCATAGCATTTGGCCTCCTTTAGAATGCGCGCCAGGCGCACTCCGTTGAAGGCCTCGGGTGTGAGAATATCGACATGGCAACTGAAGCAGGCCTCGATGGCGTCGGCGGCATCCATAAAAGCGTCAAAGCTCTTCATCCCAGGTTTGAAGATAAGGAGGAAGTCGACATCGGAATCAGGGAGGGCGGTGCCGCGGGCCCGAGACCCGAAGAGGAGGAGTTCCTTCACCCCAAGGCCCGCCAAGTAAGGGCTTATATCGTGGATGATCGCTTCTATGTCTTTCAGCTCCATGGTACTCCTTTTTGTGCCCATACTACACAAGCTTGCCCTCACTCCGGGAGCCCATCCCGCAGAAAGTCGCGGAGCTTCAGCTGCCTAATGCCCTCAAAGCTTGTCACCAGGGAAGAGCTATCGCTTGAGTGGCAGTCAGTTTACAAAGGGCTTTCCGGCTCCATGCACGCGCCGGAGATCGCATCTGCCGCTAAGCATTTCTCGCTAACCAACCTTCGCCACGCTATCACGGCCGTTAAGGCGGCAAGCAATGCGGCCAGCAATCCCGGTGAGCGCGGGCCTATCCAGCCAAGCAACAAGCCGCCGGCAAGTGGGGCCAGGATTCGGTTCAGGCTTTCGATGGAAGCTGACAGGCCCAGGGTTCCGCCCGATAATTCCCGCGGCACGCTTTTTGTCAGCAGCGTGCGCAACATGGTGCTTGCCACGCCGGAAGCCAAGCTGAGCGGCAAAAGCGCCAACATCAACATGGGAACCGAAGGCGCCAGCGAATAAAGCACTAAAGACAGGGCCGCGACAGAGATCGATACAGCCGCAAGCTTCCGCTCATCAAAGCGCTTTGCCAGCATACCCACCCCTCCGCCCTGAACCACCGCGACCAGGACCCCGACGTAGGCCAGGAGCCAGCCACGTTCGGCCGCTTTCACGCCCAAGGCCTCCGCCGCAAAGAGCGCGAACATGCTCTCGAACAGCGTAAAGGCAAATGAATAAACCATCGTCATTTGAAGGACGGTGCCCGTACCCCTGCGCTTGAGCGTTTCCAGAAGAAAAGCGGCGGAAAAACGACGGCGGGGATTCTTTGCCATCTCTTTGCGCCCTTCGGTAGAGAGGCTCTCGGGCAGTATAAAAGTGATGAGCGCGAGGTTCACCGCCGCGATGCCCGCCGCAACGAAGGCCGGCGTCGACAGGCCGAACCTTGAGAGCAGGCCACCGAACAGCGGCCCGATGATGAATCCGAGCCCGAATGCCATACCTATCAACCCAAAGCCTTTGGCCCTATTCTTATCATCGGTAATGTCAACGATATACGACTGCGCCACCGTAATGTTGCCGCCGGTGAGCCCGTCCAGAATCCTGCTGGCAAAAATAAGCGGCAGCGAGCGCGCAAAGCCGAGCAACAGCAGTGAAAGGAAGGTTCCGCCTATGGAGAAGAGGAAGAGCGGCTTGCGGCCGAAACGGTCTGAAAGCCTGCCAACGATGGGTGCGGCGAAGAACTGGCCAAAAGCGTAACTGGCCATCAATATGCCCGCAATCGCAGGCGCTCCCCCGAAGCTACTAATGTAGTCCGGAATAAGCGGTATGATAAACCCAAATCCAACCATATCCATGAAGACAACCGAAAAAAGAAGTGGTAGCGAAGCTCTGCGATTCTGCAATGTAAGGCTCCTTATATTTAGCTTTTATATAGTACTCATAACGGAACGCTTCGGCCAGCAAAGCTCGCCTACAAGATTCGCCCCCGCTCTATCGCTTAATCTCGACGCACGTGAAATGAGCAGGGATCTCCATGATTGCCAGCTTCCAGGGTTTATATCCGCCTTGTATGCGAGCTGTCAATGAACATCAAGCAACTTACCTCAGTCCTATCCTATCTTTTTCATGGTTTTAGGGGGATAATAAGGCCAATCATTCAAGGCATGAAATAATTTATTAGGAGGGCTATCAGTGCAAAATCCCCTATCCATCTACCGCGGTCTTCCCCGCAGCGTCTATGTGCTTTTTATTGCCACCGTCGTGAACGGCGCGGGCATTTTCGTCTTTCCCTTCCTGACCCTCCTCCTCACCCTGGTCCGTCCGCTGGGAATGGCCCAGGGGGTCCTTGCCATAGTACTTCACGAAGTCTGCAAAGTGTTCGGCCTTGAAGGGCGCTGTCTTGCCAAAGCTGGGCATGTTGGCGCGGAGATCGTAGACCCAAACTTCCCTCGTGCTGCCCGTATCCTTCTTGCCCTTAGTGAAGAAGATGACGTTCGTCTTCACGCCCTGGGCATAGAAGCTCCCCGTGGGCAGGCGGAGAATGGTGTGGAGATCGCACTTCTCCATGAGGTCGGCTGCGGGCAAGGCCTGCTCCGCGCTGGAAAGGGTGTCACCCTGCCGTATCCCTGTCTTCTCCTCATCTGACTCGATGTCGTGGAGCATGAGGTTCATCATGGCTAAGCGGTGGGTATCCTGGACAAAATCCATACCAAAGAATATCGAATTGCGGTAGGCGTTGTACTCCGCTTCCTTGAGGGTGTAGAGATCGTTGTACTACTTTATCCAGTGGTCGTCAGCGAGTTACAGTCTCTTTAATTCGACTTGACAAGCACAGATGGCTACACGAGACTCAATGTATCCGGCGTTGCCGGCGCATATGCAAGCAGGAGGAGACACATATGGATAAAGCAGGGAAAATATCCGCTCTAGCCCTTTTAGCGTTTATGTTGCTATTAGCTACGAGCTGCGAACCCGCAAACGGAAAGATCTACCGAGAATTCGCAAAAGCGACGACTATGGTGGAGAACCTTATGCAAACCGCGCCGCGCTTTGCCAATTCCGCCGTATCGCGCTCTCTGTCCGAAAAGAGCAGCCGCGCCTTGGACGGCACCAGCCCGGTAGGAGTTTTCTATAGCACGTTCAAGGATTTCGACCTTACTAGGCCCGATCAGACATCCGCGCAGGGCGTCGACGGATCGAACCTGTATGTGGCCACCTACCAGGCCCTAGACGCCCTCCAGCGGTACGCGGAGCAAACCGCCTTGATAGACCTGCCCGCCCCCACCCTGGTTACGCCTACCTTTCCGCTGGGCTTTGGCAGCACGGTGCTGTATACCATCGGCGGAGAATATGAATCAAATTGGGATACGGCCATTGGCAATAAGGCTACCTGGGCAGCGCAAGTGGACGGTACCATTACCCAGGGTTTGATCGCCACGAACTCTAAAGGCTACAGCGTCTCAAATGATCCAACCACCTCCATGATCTCTACCGGCGTCTGCTACATCGAGCAGGATACGGCCACTGGAGACCTCAAGCTTGACAATGCCTATGCCGTGGAATACACAGCTGCCGGCGACTGCTATTGCCCGCGCATCCAGGTAGAAGGCAACATGACAACCAAGACTTTCAAGGTGAAGGCCGCCAATTATGGCACCAATGCCTCCATGGCCCTTACCTACTTCAAGGTCATGACCGTAGCCGGCACTAATGTATCTACCGGCTACATGATCGCCCACATTGTGTCGTATAGCTGGCCAACCGCAACCGTCATCACCAACCCATCCATCGGCACCGACGGCGTAGCCGGTACCGACCTGTGGTACAAGTTCCCCGGCGGCGCCAGCGAGGCGACTTTGGAAACACTGACCGGCGGCTACGCTAATTTGGCCGCATTGATAGCCGCGGTGGGCGATACCGAGAATTATGGCGCCACAGTAACCAGCATGACCCCGTTCACCCTGAGCGACACGCCCAAGAAGCACGCTGACTTCAGCAACGACAACAGCCTAATTATCCCCGGATTGTGATCCCGCAAGTCCCGCACAGGCAAAAAACAGGCGCCCCGATGGCGCCTGTTTTTTTTGGCATCGATTGTCAAAGTTCCATGATTTCCCTTTTCGGATCAACGCGCTATTCTCTTCAGTGCGCGCCAGCGGTCTGCCTGGTTGTGATCCTGAAACCCTGATGCCTTGCCCCGGTAAAACTCATACAAGAACATCCCGAAGCTGTTTCTCTCTTTCATTACAGTGAAGTCGCAGCGTCACTGCTTGGTCCGTAGGAAACAGCGAAAAAAACGCCATTCCCGTAGGCTACTGATATCCAGTAGGCAAAGGTCGGTAGTTCCTGGCTCATCCTAGCGGCCAACCTCTTCGACGGCTTCACCGACCCAGCTCGTTCAGCCATGTACATGGACATCACCACCCCGGCCAATCGCCAGGCTTCCTATGCCCTGGGCTACCTTGGGCACAACCTTGGCTTTGCCGTTGGTCCCCTTATCGGGAGCTTCCTCTTTCATGCCGCTCCCGGCTGGTTGTTTTGGGGCAATGCCCTGGCTCAAATTCTGGCGATGATTCTCGTCGTTACCCTGGTGCCCGAATCAAAACCCAGTAAAGAACATCTAGAGGAAAGCAAGGTAACTGCGTCGACCGAGAAGGCGGTTGAGGGCTCAACGCTCTCTGCCCTCCGCGCCCGTCCCCTCCTCATCGCCTTCGTGGCCATCGGCATTCTCACGGGCTTCGTCTACGCCCAGCATAGGTTCTCATTACCTATCCAACTCGCCGGGCTTTTCGGCGCAGACTCAGGCGCAAAGCTTTACGGTTCCATCATGACCTTCAACGCCGTATTGGTCATTCTTTTTTCCGCTCCCCTCATCGCCTTCTTAAAGCGCTTTGCCCCGGTGACGAATGTTGCCCTGGCCGCCGCCCTCTACGCCCTGGGTTTTGGCCTCTGCGCCTTTATAAGGTCTCCCCTTCTCTTCTTCCTCTCAACCCTCTTGTGGACGACGGGCGAGATCATCGAAGCCACGAACTCCCAAGTCTACGTGTCCAACCACACCCCCATGTCCCACCGCGGGCGCTTTGCCGCCATCCTTCCCATCATCGGCGGTTCGGGCTGGGCCCTTTCATCTCCCATCGGCGGCAGGCTCTTGGAATGGGGAGGCTCCCGACTGCTTTGGATCAGTACGGCTATAGCCGCGCTTTTAGCCTGCGGACTCCTCATCCTCTTGGGTAAAAAGGAGCCTAGCGGGAAGAATGAAACGGCCGCTGAGTGACAGTCACTTGACATGGGCCTTAACAGGTTATATTTTTGACTGTATGAAGACTATTTCGGTGACCGATTTCAAGGCAAGGCTTTCAGAACAGCTCAGACTCGTGGAAAGCGGGGAAATTCTCAGCATCACAGATCATAACCGCTCCGTGGCAATCGTTCAGGCGGTAGCAGAACCGCTCATTGAATATTCGGCGAATCGGCCCTTCCAGGCTGAACCAGTCATCTTATCGAAAAAATATTCCAATGTGGCCAAAGCCCTTCTTAATGCTGAACGGGGTGAGAGGTGAAGGCCTACGTAGATACAAGCCTCGTCCTGGCATGGCTCTTGGAGGGCTCAACCGCAATCGAACGATTGTCGGAGTTCGAAGAAGTCGCCTCGAGCCGCCTCCTGTGGATAGAGACCGCCCGCAGTCTGGACAGAGCGGTGCGAAGCGGCCAGATCACGGACCAGGATGGCATAGTGGCACGGCTTGCCTTCGAAAACATGGCCATAGGCCTCACCCGTCTCAGACTCACGGAAGGAGTTCTATCTCGCGCAGCTGAAGGATTCCCCACAATTATCAGGACCCTCGACGCCCTGCATCTGAGTTCGGCCATAGCATGGGCGGAGGGATCATCCCGGGATTCTATCTCCGTGTGGAGCTTTGATAATCAGCTAAATCTCTGCGCCAAGGCCATGGGCTTCCAGGTGGAGTTCCTCTGAGCTAATTCTTGTATCGCTGAGTGACAGTCACTTTGCTGGCCGCCTTAGCTTCAGAAGCGCGATATTGTCTCCGAAGATGCGATGCTCCGCCACCGGTTCGAGGCCAAAGGGACGCATGAAGGCATCGAGGGCGCCTGATGCCATGAACAAGCGGTAATTGCGGTAATGGCTTCCGCCGACCCTTTTTTCTACCAGGTAGATGGCGGCGCCCGCAAGGCGGCTGAATGCATCATTGCGCGCGGAAACAGCGTAGTCGGCAAGCAGGAGAAAGCCGCCGGGCTTGGTAACCCGCAGCATCTCCTCAACGATGCGCTGCCTGATTTCCGGCTCGATTTCGTGCAGGGCCAGCGTTATCGTAGACAGGTCGAAACAGGCGTCGGGTAGGGGCAGGTTCGTCCCGTCGGCGTGGATGCACTCCAGCTTTTTCCTGCCTGCCACTTCCAGCATCGCGAGCGAAAGGTCGATGCCGGTAAAGTCGGCTCCCGCCTTCTTGAAACGGAGAGCCTGAGCCCCGGTCCCGCAGGCTACCTCGAGAACCTTCATGCCCTGACGCACTTCGGCCATCGCCACGATGCGGCGCCGCATAGAAGCCAGCACCGGTTCCAGGAGCACATCATAGTACCAGGCCATACCCTCGTATTCACTTGTTGACATAGGCGAGAGTATATCAGAAAACAGGCACGGGGGCAGTGACAGTCACTCTCCGCGGCCTAGTTGGGAATCCCTATAAAGGAACGAGAACTTACGACCAGACCCTGGTTGTTGAATTCCAGGATGTCGA
>JBGSOB010000199.1:0-6070 GCA_041739325.1 Treponematales bacterium | reverse complement strand
GGCGCAAGCGCAGCGGCTACGCCGGCTGCGCTTGCGCCGAAGAGAGAGCGCAGCGGCTACGCCGGCTGCGCTTGCGCCGGAAGAAGAGGGGCGTAGCGGTGGGCGTAGGCCAGGGCTCTGTGAAGCTTGGAAGCGCGGGTGGCAGGAAAAAAATAGGCCATGACAATTAGGCACGCGTGGCCCCCGCGAAGTTCATCCCCCGTGGAAGTAGTGCCGGGTCAGGGCCTATCTTTTTCCTGACAGGCCCCGCACTCTAGAGTCAACAGAGCCCTAGCCAAGGCGTATAACGTAGTATTAGTTGAATACGCTGTATTTTTGTTTCTTATAATCCGATACGATGATGAAGATGGGGTAAAGAACGAGGTTGACTCCAAGCAAAATAAAAACGATAAAAGCGTTGTAGCAAATAAGGATTATTGCCAGGGCGCTACAAGCAATTTCAATAAACAGGCAGGTCGTAATAGTTTTAGGATTGTCTGCTTTTATCAGGAACTCAATGCCTAGAAAAACGGGTAAGACTAAAAAACTGAAGCATGTGAAAAAAACGAGTTTAAAATTGTTTAATTTTTCTGCCTTGAGCTGATCCTCAAGAAAAAAATCCGCTTCTAGATTTTCCGCCAGGAGATCCGTATCCGAAATAACGATGCTTGATTTAGGCTGAAGGTTTTTTATAGAGAATATCCCTGGCTGCGGCAAGTGCATTTTCCGGAACATAGAGTTCGATCGGAAATGGCCCTCCGTAGGCGCCTTGATCGGGCTTGGAACTTTCAGCTAGGAAATCCGTGCCAAGCTTAATGGCAAATTCTATGTTGCCGCCCAGCAAGAGTCGTGATATGTCGGAGAATGTTTCCTGGTCGCCCACTGAATAAAGGAATGATTTTTCCATTTCGCCCCCGCTTGTTCATAAGGAAATCCAGCAAGCAATATTCAGTATATAGATTAGTCTATCACAAAAAATCGCGAAGTCAATCTCAAGAAATGATTTGATTATTCATCAATTCTCTCTGTATTATCTAGGTTTACTCAGTTAACCACTCATGGTAGTATAGTGCGCGTCGCTTATGTAGTTTGTAGTGATTGCACATAGCGTATGAGGAGGATAGTCAATGTCTATCAAAAGTCTTATGAAAAACGGCATACCTTTGAGAAAGATGATGCTTAATGCGAAAAAAATCCGAGTAGTTTTATTATGCGCCTATGCTATGCTTATGATCCTGTCCGCGGTTTCCTCCTTATTGCTCGCTTCTTGCCCTAGTTATGTGGGAGAACCGCTCGATCGTGAACTCTCTGAATTGGTCGTTTCGACGCTCATCCCCGATGCAAGCCTATGGGAATACGTTGGGCTTGAGATTCCCGGAGAGCGAAATGTCTCGGTTGACGGGGATGCAGTCAGGCTTCGTATCATCGGTGGACAGGCGAAACTCAACAACGGCGTACGCGCAGAAATAAGCCTAGACTATCCCTTTGCGTAAGGGCAGACAGTACGCTATTCCTGGGAAATGCTCATCCCCGAGGGATTCGCTCATGACGGGCCTGAGAATAGGTGGTGGGTCATGGGTCAGTGGCACGATCAACCTGATCCTGCCTTGGGAGAAACCTGGGATGGGTTCCCTTCTCATTCACCGCCACAATCTTTTTATCTTGGGTATCGGGATGGTTCATATCTCCTCAATCCTCAATATGGATCTAACCGTGACGATTGGGGTGACCATTCTATCCCCCTGGTTCCCGGACAGTGGCTTGGCCTTAGGGTGGAGATTCTCTGGTCGCGAGGTTCCGAGGGTAGGATGGCGATATGGCTCAATGAGGCAACGGAACCCTACGCAACGTGGAATGGGCCAAACATGCTCAATGCATACCAGCACTACCTCAAGCTGGGCATGTACCGACATCCGGATATTAAAACGGATAATGAGATAAGCTTAAGGCGCTTGGAAGTTTTGACCCTCGACCTTCCCTAAGCGGGCAATTTCACCTTGTAGGCCACATAGAGGTTTACCAGCGAGAGGGCCGCAGCTAGGAAAAAGACGTACTGCGGTCCCCAGAGGGTCCAGACGATACCCCCGCCGTAGGCGCAGAGAATCGATACGATATGGTCCATGGAGAGTCCAAGGGAGAGGGTTGGCGTCACGTCGGCTGGAGTGAGGGCTATGGTGCGCAGGTATACGGTGCGGATGATCCCCATTTGGGTGGACATGCGGTCTATGATGAATATCCCGTAGGCAAGAAAGACCGTCCAGCCTACCGTGGGTATGGCACCTGAGTAATAGCCGCCGGCAACGATGCCGTAAAGCAGGTAAACCCCAATGAAGGAAAGGGCGTCCGCGTAGAGCATGGCCTTTATGCCGAAACGGTCGAGCCAGCGCCCTAAGCTAGGGATAAAGAAAATGCCTAGAAAGGCGCCTATAATTCCCAGGATGGCAAGGGTGTCGGCCCGCTTTCCTAGAAGCTCTATGAGAACCCATGGCCCATAGACGAGCATGATTTGCTTTTGCACCCCGAACATGATGACAAGGATGTAGTAGAAACGGTACTCCTTACGTAGGACGAAGCTCATGCGTTCATGCGCAATCTTTTTACTTTTCAGGGTTCTTTCGAGGGAAATGAAGAGGAGGATAACCCCTACAAGGAGTGTGGCGGAAATCACGAAGACCCATTTTATTTTTGAGGTAAGGCTGAATATGTTAGTGCGAAATCCGAAAAAGACGATGATGGCGCCCAGCATCTGGAAGGCCGTGCTTACCCCCTTGAATTGGCCCATCCGCTTGCCAAGCTGGCCCTTGCCCACCAAGCTCATGCCGATGCTGTCCTGAACGGGCATAAAGAGGTGCTGACCGAGGGAATTGATGAAGAGGAAGATGAGCATAACCGTGAAGCTTGGCGTGGATAGCCCCAAGACCGTTATGCCAACAAGGCTTAAAATTTGGGCGATGATGGAAATTCTTATATCGCTGAAACCGGAAAGCGCCGCTACGATAAAACTGCACAGAACCCCCGGCAACTCCCGCGGAAATTCAATAAAGCCGCGCTGGTAGGGCGTCGCGTTGTAGGCTTCCTTAAAATAGTTCGACATGAGGTCGCTGGAAAAGGCAAGCCCTAGGGCGCTCATAGCCAGAATGACGATATAGCGTTTGAGTTCCGGCGAGAGCGATGTGAAAACGCGTGGGGCTTGCTTCATAGGGGACAGACTAGCAAAAGGCCAGGTCTTAAGCAAGAGAAGGGCAGGTATGGGCATAAGCTAAGGCTTTTAAGTTTAGGGAGCGCAGGGCCTGTCATGGAAAAAGAATCGGGCCGCTAACGCGCGCTACGCTTGCTAAGACGCGTCCCGATTCTTTTTCCATGACACCCGCGCTTTCTAGCTAAAGAGAGCCCTGGCGTAAGCGCATGACTGCGTCGGGGATCCTGTAGGCTGAATTCTGGCGGATAGCAGAGAATAAAATGCGTGAATAAACTTCATGATGAATAGGGGCCTGTACGAGACTCGCATTGACTGCCTGACTTTTCATGTATATTCTAAGAACGTCTGTTCTCGATCGCGCTTGGCGCGCAAAATGTCTTGTGAAGGAGCCCCTGATGCGGCATGCACCTCGCTACCTATTTATTTTTAGCGTCTTATTTTTCTGCGCTATCGTCCATAACCTATCCGCCCAAAGCCCCTCTCCCGCGGATTGGCGGGAGAAGATGATCTATTTTGCCCTTACCGACCGCTTTGCCAATGGCGACGCCACGAACGATAACCAAGGCAAGGGGGAATTCGACCTTAATCGACTAGAGTCCTACCATGGGGGAGACTTTGCCGGCTTGATCGACAAGCTCGATTATATCCAGGGCCTAGGGGCCGGGGCCATCTGGGTGACCCCGCCGGTGGCCAACCAATGGGTATCTCCCTCCTATGGAGGGGCGCGCTACATGGGCTACCACGGTTACTGGGCCCATGACCTCTATGATGTCGACGCCCATCTGGGCGGCATGGAAGCCTACAAAGCCTTCGTTAAAGCCGCCCATGAGCGCGGCATTGCCGTCATCCAAGACATCGTTTGCAATCACTTGGGGGATTTCACTTCTTCCGACGGCTTGAAGACTTCGCAGGGCGGGTATCCTGAACACCCGGCGGCCCCCTTTGCCGACCAAAGCGTGGCGGGCAATCTCTTCCACTTTGGCGGCGGTAGCACCTATAATCGGGAGTACGCCAACCTCGACGATCTGAATACGGAAAATCCCCTTGTTATCAAAGCCCTCATTGAGGCCTATAAGTTTTGGATTCGCGAGGCCGATATCGATGGTTTCCGTGTGGACACCGCTTCCTCCGTGCCCATGGACTTTTGGAAGATATTCGTGCCCGAGATTGTCGCCTATGCCAAGAGCCTGGGCAAGGAAAACTTCATCGTATTCGGTGAAGACTACGAATACTCGGCATGTATCGATCTGCGCTTTGACGACGCCGACCGCGGCCAAGCCCGCTATACCGGCACTAAGGCCGAGCCTATCTTCAACTCCATGCTCGATTTCGCTTTTTGCGGCGCCGCCACATCCGTTTTTGCTGGATCCCTCATCAACGGAAGGGCTTGGGACGGGGCCGAGCCTCGCTATGGTTCTTTTGCCCAGCTAGACGGTCGTTTTGCCCCCTTCATCAGCTCGCTTTATGCAGGCGAGAGCGGAAAACAGCGGGTCACCTTCCTAGATAACCATGACATGATGCGTTTTGCTGAAGGCGATAAGGCCGGCGCTGATATAAACGCAATACGCTTGGCACTCGGAGCCATGCTCACCCTGCCCGGCGTTCCCTGCCTTCTCTACGGCACGGAGCAGGCCTACAACGGCCTTTCCCTCAACGCCTTTGGGGAAGAAGAGCTGGATAGGCGTCAAGACCTCTGGGACTCCAAATACGATACCCAGGCCCCCCTCTATCGCTGGATTGCAGGGCTCAACGCGCTGCGTGCGGCCTATCCGGCCTTGACGCGTGGTAGTTATGTTTCGCGCATCGTCGATGGAAACAAGGGCGCCGTCTATTCCTATTCCAGGATCCATGAGGGGCAGGAGGTATTAGTCATCATCAATCGCAGTAAAAGCGTACAGAGCATAAAGCCCTTGAGTGGCATCAAGGAAGCCCTGGTTGACTTGATAACTCCGGGAAAGCCCATCAAGAAGGGCGCCAAGATTAAGCTTGGGCCCCAGTCGATGATGATTCTGGTGGGACAAAGTCAGCTTCGCTAAGCTAAAGGTTTAAAGATGGGGCTACGTAATCCCTGATGGAGTTGACCTCCTCATTCGAAAGTTTGCTTTATTGAGCTGATGATTTACGTCTTACGTGATTCTCATGGAGGTATGCTATGAGAGCTTATCCACGAGCGTGGCTGATGGCCCCGCTGTTCATCGTCAGCTTCAGCCTCTCCTGCCGCAACGCCCCTGGGCTTAAGGATGTGGTACTTGATCCCGCGTATTATGGCGATCTCTATGACTACGGCCCGGGGGATAGTTTTCTAGGCCGGGGCATCAATATGGGCAATTATCTTGAGGCGGAAAAAAGCGCTGACTATCCCTTAGGGGAGGGATCTTGGTCCGATGGGCAGAAGATCAAAGCACAGGATTTTGCGGCCATTAAGGCCGCAGGGTTTTCTTCCGTGAGAATCCCAGTACGTTGGTCTGATCACGCATCGAGGGAGGGGCCCGATTATGCAATCGACCCCGCTTTTATGTCGCGGGTACGCGAGGTGCTTGCTTGGGCCCGCGCGCAAGATTTAATCGTTATCCTCAATTGTCATCATTACTCTGAAATATCCTCTTCCACCGATCCGCTTCCTTTGGCTTGGCATACAACGCGGCTTAAGGCCATCTGGACGCAGATATGCAGCGCCTTCCCGATTACGGAATATCCACGGGACGTGCTTGTTTTTGAGCTTTTGAATGAACCAAGCGATAGGCTGAAGGCCGGTACAGTAAAGGATCATCCTTTACACTTCTCAAGGATCATACTTTACACTTTTTGAACAAATGCAGACCCTCTGTGAAGGGGGTATGCGATGGCTTGGAAGGTGCAGAGAATGGAGAGTCAGAAGCAGAAATTCGTCTA
>JBGSOB010000173.1:0-6842 GCA_041739325.1 Treponematales bacterium | reverse complement strand
GGGGCGGCCGCCGCGGGCGCCGGCGCCGTCAAACCGGCAGACTCGGCAATTGACGAGATTGTGGCGGACATAGATGAAAAACTCGGGGCGGGCGATCTCTTTGCCGCTTGGGAGCTCTGTGGCTCCGCCTTGGTTAGCTTAAACCGGCCGGCCGACAAGGCCTTGATAGACACTAAAAAAGGCCTTATCCAAGAAAAGCTCAAGGGATTGTATAAAGAAGCGGTGACCGCGTATAACGCGGAAAATTACCAAGAAGCCCGCATCGCTCTTGCCGTCATCGTCAAGATCAACCCCGGCTACGAGCAAGCCCAGGCCTACCTGGATAAGTCAAACAACAAGATACGCGCCCTCGAGGGCTCGGACTAGGGGGAGCTATGAAAGGCAGAAGAGGAGAGCTAGCCGTCGAAATTCTCGACGGCCTGTCCGGCATCATATTCGCGGCTTGGATCTTTATGCCCCTCACATCCATCCCGCTGGCCGAGGCCCTGTGGTTTCCCATTCCAGGCCTATTCCTTCCCCTTTACGCACTTCAGCGCTCCTTGGCGGATCATAGCTCCCTCGCCTGGTCCATCTCCCTCTTTGGGGCCTACCTGGTGCCCCTCTACGGTCTGGCTAAGCTCATTACCCTCTTTGTAGGTAAGCGAGTCGGGGCCCTGCGCAATCCCACGGGCATACTCAGTTCCAGCCTGCGCATCATCGCCAGCAGCTTCATGGTACTCTGCTTCGCTCGCCCCCTTTTGGCCTATGGGGACCGCTTTGAGTTCTACCTGGCCCTGCCGTGGATAGGCTACGCCTTTACCGCCTTCGCCATGCTGGCCAACGTTTTTTCCGTGGTAATGCTCATCCGCCAGATCAACCTCAAGGACCCCGTCTACTGCGAGTATCAAAAATTCAAGTACACCGGCTATATGGGGGCGCGGCCTGAAACCAGCGGCAAGCGCAAGATGGCCATGGGTTTGGTGGAAGTCTTTCTGCGCATACGCGCCAAGCTCTTTATTGCCTTTATAGGAATTTTATCGGTTACCCTCGTCGTCCTCATAGGCATCCTCTTGAACAATTACCGCGACACCATTCTCAAGGCAATCGGAGACGGTGCAAAGGTGCAGTCTGAGCAGGCGGCATCCATCTACAAGGTAAACTTAGGCGACGACCTCGCCATGTTCGAGTACATGAACCGCTTACAGCTCCTCAATGAAAAGGCAGAATTCCGCTTTGACTCCTTCAGCCTCTACTCCAACCGCAAGCAAGACGTCATGCTGGAGTCCCTGGCCTTTGGCGGAGCGCCCGACTTCCCCGCCGAATTTTCCACTCTGTCGCCCAACGTCAAATTTCCCGCCCTGCCGCCCCTGAGCGGGACCCTGGCCGCCGCCTACGGCGGGGTCAAGGGCTCGGTCATGATCCAGGATACGGAGCGCAAAACCCTCGTCTACCTGGCTCCCATCCTTACCCCCGTATTGCGCGGAGAGGGTGAGTCGCGCGTCCGCAAGGAGCGCCTGCTGGGCTTTGCCCGCATCGAATTCCGCGAACAGGAAATCTACGAGCCCTTCTTCCGCACGCGGGCAAACGTTATCGCCCTCACCCTCCTCTTCGGCTATCTCTCCATCATTTTGGTCTATATAATCGGTAACTTCATCGTCAATCCCCTGCTCTTCCTGAGCATGAGCGTGCGCAAGATATCAGACACCCTGCGCTCCATGATGCGCGGCGAGGCGCGAGTTTCGGCCCAGAACCTCAACTACATCGACTACGTCAACAGCCGAGACGAAATCAAGGCCCTCTCCGGCGAGATCGGCGACATGGTCACCGTCATCCGCGGCATCATACCCTACATCTCCGCCTCCACCCTCAAGCAGGCGGAGAAGGGAGAGGCCTCCTCGGTAGCCAAGGAGCTCACCTTCCTCTTTACCGATATCCGCGGCTTCACCACCCTCTGCGAAGGCTTAGCGCCGAACGAGGTGGTAGACATCCTGAACCACTTCCTAGACCTGGAAACCGAGATCATCCTGGCAAACGGCGGAGACGTGGACAAGTTTGTCGGAGACGAGATGATGGCTGTCTTCGACGGGCCGGAAAAGGAAGTCAACGCCTGCAAGGCCGCCATCCAGATTTCCCTTGCCATGATGGAAGAAAAAGAAAAGCGGGAAAAGGAAGGCAAACCCACGGTTACCATCGGCATCGGCATCAATACCGGCTCTGTGGTTTTCGGCTCGGTGGGCGCGCGGGACAGGATGGACTTCACCAGCATCGGCGACACGGTCAACTTGGCGGCGCGGCTGGAGGGGGCCAACAAGGCCTATCATTCCAAGGTCATCATCTCCTATGCGGTGTACAAGAAAATCAAGAGCCACTTCCTCTGCCGCGAGCTGGACTATATTGCCGTCAAGGGCAAGGACGAGGCGGTGCGCATCTACGAGATCCTCCAAGAAAAGTCCAAGGCAAGCCCTAAGATCAAGCAGATCGCCTCCATCTTCGAGTCCGGCCTGGAAGAGTACCGCAAGGGAAATTGGAAGGTTGCCGCTACCTTCTTTAAGCAAAACATGGAACTCTACCAAGACGGCCCCAGCCAGGTTTTCCTGGAACGGGTAAAGCATTTTATAGCCAGCCCCCCACCCAAGGACTGGGACGGGGTCTTCCGCATGACGGTCAAGTAGGAAGGGGAAAGGGCAACCTTAGGAAGGTTTCCCTTCCCCCTTCAACCCTCATCCTTTCCAATCATTAAAATGTAATCATTACAAACTTGACAAAAATACAAGGATACGTTAATTTACCTACAAGTTGGTAAGTAAGACTTGTCTAGAAAAAGGACGGAATGGAAGGGCATGAATCAGCAGAGGCTCGGGAAAGGCTTCTAGAGGCCGCAGATCCCCTCTTTAGTAAAAAGGGTTTTGCCTCCGTTACCCTGCGGGACATATCCACGGTCCTGGGCTTAAGCCACGCGTCCCTCTACTACCACTTTCCCGGCGGAAAAACCGAGCTTTTTGCCGCGGTTATGGAGCGCAATATCCTGCGCCACGGCGCGGGTCTCAAGGCGGGCATGGATTCCGCTGGGCCGGGGCTTCGCGGGAGGCTGAGGGCGGCAGCGGCATGGCTTATCTCCCAACCGGCCATGGACCTTATCCGCATGGCGGAATCCGATATGCCCTCCTTGCCGGAGGCTCTTTCTGCGCGCATTATGGATTTGGTCTACCGGGAGCTCATACTCCGCCTGCAATCGGTGATTGACCAGGCGGTCGCGGCCAGGGAGATAGAGGGGGGGCACAGTTCCGGCCTCATAGCCGGGGCCCTTATCGGGATGGTGGAGAGTCTGCACACCATTCCTTCTTTTGCCGTAAGGCGCAGCAAGGAAGAGATGGCATACGAGCTCTTAGACATCGTTCTCAAGGGCATGGGATATAGCTTTGAAAAGGCATCACACCAGGAGGAATGAAATGAACGTAGTTGAGCTTCACGACGTAAAGAAGTACTACATGCTCGGCCAGACGCGGGTAGACGCCCTGCGTGGCGTGTCGCTATCAATAGGCCAAGGGGAGTTTTTAGCCATCTCCGGGCCTTCGGGCTCGGGCAAGAGCACCATGCTCAATATGTTCGGCTGCATAGACCTTCCCTCCGAGGGGAGCGTGCGCATAGACGGCACGGAAACCGCGCGCATGAGCGACAAGGAGCTTACCCGCTACCGCCGCAGCCGCATCAGCTTCATCTTCCAGTCCTTCAACCTTATCCCCGTCCTTAACGTCTATGAGAATATCGAGTTTCCCCTCCTGTTGCAGAAGAACATCAAGAAGGCGGAGCGCCACCAGCGCGTCATGCAGGCTATCGAGGAAGTGGGTTTGGCAGACAGAGTCAAGAACAAGAGCACCGAGCTCTCCGGCGGCCAACGTCAGCGCGTGGCCATTGCCCGCGCCCTGGTTACCCGCCCCCTCATCGTGCTGGCGGACGAGCCCACCGCCAACCTGGATTCAGAAACCGGCAAGCGCATCATCAAGCTTATGCGCGACATCAACGAGGCGGATAAAACAACCTTCGTCTTCTCCACCCACGACGCCCACATTTTGGGAGAGGCGCGGCGGGTCGTGAGCATCCTCGACGGGCAGATCGTCGGGGACAGCCAGGGAAGCTCTGCCCTCCCCGGCAAGGAGGGCTAAGGACCGTGCTCACCCTTAAGCTTGCCCTGAGAACCCTTCTGCGCCGCAAGGGGCGGATGGCCCTCATCGGCTCATTGGTTGCCTTTGGCACAACCCTTATCGTTTTAGGCGGGAGCCTGGCCTTTTCCGCCGCGCGGGAATCTAAGAGCTCCATCATCGATAACTTTACCGGTGACTTCATCGTTTATTCTTCCCGCTCCAAGGAACTGCCTTCTCCCTTTGCCTTTACCACGCCCTTGCCCAATATTCGGGACCCCCAAGCCCTTATGAATCTCTTGGATTCCCTAGAGGGCCTGGATTCCTATGCCTTCTACGCCCAGAACTACGGCCTCATTCAAGTGGAGCGCGAGGGCAAGCGCCTTGACCTGCCCTTCATTTTTTACGCTGTAGACCCCGCGCCCTACCGCCGCGTTTTTTCCAACCTGGAGATCAAGGAAGGCAGTTACTTTGGGCTAGCCCCCCTTAACGGCTCGAGCGCGGAGCTGGACGGGTCTGCCATGGCTGTTCCCGGCGTTCTCATCAGCCAATTCCAGAATGAGCAGTACCTCAGGAATTACGGGGTGACACTCAAGGCCGGGGAGCAGATAACACTCTTGGGCATCACCGAGGGTGGGGCCAACACCCTGCGCTCAGAGCTTTCCGGAATCTTTGAGCCGAAGCGTTACAAGAGCGTTTTCAACTACATCAATATGGTAGACGCGGAGAGCTACGCCACCCTCTATAACTTCACTGGGGTGGAGGCTCTGCCGGATGCCTTTAACCGCGGCTTCGAGGCCGCCGCCATAGATGAAGAAAGCCTCTTTGCCCTGGCGGGAGACGACTCCTTCGGTCAGCTTGACCTTTCAACGCTCAAAAGCCAGAGCCTCTCGGGCTACACCATGGCAGCGGTCAAGCTCAAGAACCACAACCAGGTAGACGCCGCCATGGCCGCCGTCCAGGCCGCCGGCGGGCTGGAACTCAAGACGGCGCGCTGGGACAAGGCCTCAGGCTTTTACGCCCAAATATCCGCCGGCCTCCAGGCCTTCATCTTCCTGGCAACCGCCCTCATCTTCCTCATCGTCACCCTCATCTTTATGAACACCCTCATCATCAACGTGGTGGAGCGCACCGCGGAGATAGGGACGATGCGCGCCATCGGGGCGGACAAATCCTTCGTGCGCGGAGTCTTCCTAGCTGAGACTCTCATCCTGAATCTTTCCGCGTCAAGCTTTGCCATGCTCCTCTCCTTTGTTCTCTTAATTATCTTTAGAGTAGGCGGTCTGCCCCTACCGGAGACGGTTTCGCAGTTCCTCATCGGCGGCGGCCCCTTGGCCATCACCTTAAGCCCCGCGCCCTTCCTTATCGCCATCGTCACGGTCCTTGTCGTTTCCGTCCTCGCCACCCTCTACCCGGTGAGCGTAGCCACGTCTATCACCCCGCTCAAAGCAATGAGCGACCGTTAGGAGGGAAGGTATGGGACATTTTATCAGCCTTGCCATTAAGAACGTCTTTAGGCAAAAGAAGCGTAGTTTCACCCTAGGCGTCAATTACGCCGTCGTCGCCTTTATCCTGGTTCTTCTCTTGGCCTTTTCCACCGGGGCAAGCAAGAATATCTCCACCAGCTTAGTCAACGCCTCCGCCGGGCACATCACGGTAAGCGGGCAATTCGCCAAGGACGGGAAGATCTTTAACGGCCTCTTGCGCGTTGAGGATATCCTTTCCGGGGCGCGCGAGGCCTTTGGCCAAGACGTAAAATTAGTGGCGCGCTACGGCCTGCAATCCACCGTCTACTTCAAGGGTCTCTCCAAGCGCCTGCCCTTCTCCGGCATCTATGCCCAGACCGACTCTGGCTACAAGGGGCAGTCCGTTTTTTCCCAGGGATCCTGGGATGACTTTGCCGCCGACCCCAACGGTGTAGCCCTGCCCAAGGACGCCGCCGAGTACTTCGGCATCGTCTTGGGGGACGAGATCGTTCTTTCTACCCGCACCCGCTTTGGCGCTTTTAACACCGGCCTCCTGGTTGTGCGCGGCATCTACGACACGGACAATTTCTTTGCCCGCGGCCGCGTGCTTGCCCACTACGAATTCCTGCGCCAGCTTGACCTAGCGGAGGAAGACGCGGCCACCAGCGTCTTTGTCTACCTGGACTCCACCCGCGGCCTCTCGGCTAAGCGCGCCGTCTTGGCGGAGCTTTTGCGCGGCAAGGGCTTCGACGTGAGCGTTCCCAAAACGGACGCCGAGGCCATCTCCGCCATCTCCTCGGCAAGCACCCGCTACGAGGAAGATAAGGAGGGCCGCGACCGCGTCATGCTCAAGCTCTCCACCTTGGACGAGGTTTTGGGCATCGTGCGCACCGTGCTGGCGGCCGTCAACGCCATCGGCGCCTTCATTGCCGCAGTCATGCTCTTTGTCATCGCGGTGTCCATCTTCATCAACCTCAAGATGAGCATCAACGAGCGCCTGCGGGAGATAGGCACCATGCGCGCCATGGGGGTGGATGCGGCCAGCGTCTCGTCCCTCTTCGTTTTTGAGAGCGTTGGCTTGGCCGTCATCTTCTCCTCTGCCGGGGCTCTGCTGGCGTCCATCGTTTCCCTTATCATGCTCTACGGCCCCGTTTTCCCCTCCGGAGGAAATTTGGGCCTCTTTTTGGATTCCGGGCGCCTTGTCCTCATACCCGGGCTGGACTCCGCCCTCGGCGTCGTCCTTGTCATCTCCCTTTTT
>JBGSOB010000133.1:0-7696 GCA_041739325.1 Treponematales bacterium | reverse complement strand
TTGCGGTTAAATAAAGAATAGCGGCGCCTGCGCGCGCCGCCAAGGTTTTCTTGCAGGCTCCTTGCTTAACTAGGTACGTGGAATGAAGCTTTGCCTCCTGTATCAACTTAAAAGCGCCGATCCGGCCTTTCTTGAGGGCTTTTATCCGCTCAGGCGCCTTCGCCAGGCCTGCCAGGAGCGTTCTGTCGATTTTTCTCTCGTCCTTGCCGCGGATGCCGCGAAGGATTTTGAATCCTTTGCCCGCACTGCCCGAGGCGGCAGGGTTCTCCTGCGCGGGGACCTCAGCGATGCCTTGCTCGAGCGTCTTCACGACTCAGGCTTGGACTGTGTTAACAGCCCCGCCGCCATTGCCGCCACCCGTGACAAAAAACAATGCTACGAATTCCTAGCCCGGCGCAAGGTGGCCTTTCCCGCCCTCCTTCCACCGGAGGACTATGAAAGGCTTGTAGCCTGCCTTCCCCTGATAGCCAAGCCGCGACGGGGAATGATGGGGCGTGGCGTGACATTAGTGGAGGATCCCGCCGAACTTGCCCGCATTCTCCCGGCGGCCAGCTCCGGAGATATGCTCTTTCAGGAATATATCAAGGAATCGCGCGGAAGGGATTACCGCGTTTTCTGTTGCCGCGGCAGGGTCCTTGCCCAGGCGCGGCGGGAATCCTCCGGCCTGCTTTCCAACGCCCACCAAGGAGGGCTGACATCGGCCTGCGAATTGCCCTCGCATTGGACGAAGCTAGCCCTCAAAATACTTGATGCTGCGGGCTTGGAATATGGTGCGGTAGACTACCTTGAGCGCGGCCCAGATGATTTGCTGGTATGCGAGGTCAACGCCTGCCCCGGCTTTGAGGCCCTGGAGGGCGCGACCGGGGTCGATGTGGCCGGGGCCATCCTCGATGCCTGTTTGGGCTCCGCCGGTTCAGCCCCCTACGGCGAGGCGGCTGAAAAAGCCATTATTTCTTAGGCGCAACGAAGGCCCGAAAGGCGTTGAGAATGTCCTTTTCCGTAAAATCAAGCTCGGTGTTGGCGGCAAAATAACCGGCGCAGAGGCAACCGAGGACTAGGATGGCGCTTTGCGCTTTGCGCGAGTGCTCGTCTAAGGGTATGCCGTTGTAGGTTGCGCTAAAGGCCTCAAGCCCCGGCAGGAGGATGTCGGCAAGGGCGTTGAGCTTTTCCTTGATGCAGGGAATGGCTTGGGGATACTGGACGATAAGGGATGCCAAGTTTTTATCCGAGAGCATCTCGGGCATATACATTCCGCAAAACTGGCGTAAGAGCTCGTCTTTGTCCGGCTTTGCCTCCGCGTCGTGCCTCATCTCCCCATCGAGCCAGCCCCAGGCGTCTTCGATAATGGCCCCCACAATCTGATCCTTGGTGGAAAAATAGGTGTAGAGGCTGGATGGGGTGAGGTCGGAGAGGCGGGCAAGCTCTTTCAGGGTGGCGTTTTCATGCCCCGGCTTTGAGAAGAGGCGCTTGGCCCGGCCCATAATCCGCTTGCGTTTTTCGTCGTCTTTTATTCGGGGCATGGGCCAAGTATAGCAGAGCCGGCGGCTCCGTCAAGGATGGGGGCGGGCATAAAAAAAGCGGTCCCGAGGGACCGCAGCAGCCAAGACGGGGAATCGAACCCCGGACCTACGCATTACGAGTGCGTCGCTCTACCAACTGAGCCATCTTGGCGCATGGTGCGGATTATAGCCTTAGTGTCGGGAGAATATCAAGCGTCGCGAGGCGTCTGAAGGGGCCTATGCGCCATCGGTTTTGCCCTTGCCTTAGGCTTCAGAGGGGTATAGAGTAGGGGGGTCTCGACGCGGCCTCCTCTTTCTGAACGATTCCATGCCGCGCGAATTCGGGGGAGCGATGTCCGATGAAAAAAACCGGCCCAGCAGGGGCTTGGGGCCGAGTTCCAAGAAGAGCCTCGTCCCGCGTAAAAAGATCCAGTGGTCCAAGCTTATCGGCAAGGGCTTTATCGGCCTTGGAATTCTCAGTATCCTCGATTTCTTTAGTCCCATACCCATACCCACAACCTTTGCCGCTGCCTTTTTAAGCGGCGGCTTTATGATAGCCCTGGGGCTCTTCCTTGTGTACAAGGACCGCATCAACTGGGAGAAGGCAGCCGCAGCGGCGGCGAAGCCTCTTGCCGCTCCAGCCCAGCCGAGCCCTCCGCCGGTGAAAATTGACCCCCTCCTACCGGTAAAGATCCTAAAGCTGGCAAAAAAGCATGACGGCATTCTCACCGCCTCTATCGTTGCTATGGAGCTCGATGTACCGCTGGACCAGGTAGAGGCAGGGCTGAACGAATGCATCCGTTTTGGCCAAGCTATGGCCGACTTCGACATGAGGAAAGAAATTACCATCTACGTTTTTAACGAGCAGCGCGAACGAAACCCCGAAGCTGATGCCGAATAATACCGAAGCGACCGAATCGAGAGAATCGACTAAGCTGGTTGCCGCTAAGATCGTTGCCATTACCGGCGGCAATACCGGCATGGGAAAGGCAAGCGCCTTAAGCCTTGCGCGCCTGGGCTGGCGGGTTTACATCCTCTGCCGCGACCCGCGCAAGGCACAGGCCGCCTGCGAGCAGATTCAGGCGGAGAGCGGTAACTCCCAAGTCAGCTCCATTGTCTGCGACCTGGCGAGCATGGCAAGCATCCGTTCTGCCGCTGCCGAGCTGGGGGCCGTCTGCCCCAGGCTGGATGTTTTAATCTGCAACGCAGGCATGATCTGTCTCGATAGGCGCGAAACGGCAGAGGGCCATGAAGCCCAGTTCGGCGTAAATCACCTAGGGCACTTCCTCTTAGTGAACCTCCTTTTGCCCCAGCTACGCGCGGCAAAAAATTCGAGAATCGTAATCGTGAGCTCCGGGGCCCATGTCATAGGACGTATGGATTTTAGCGACATAGCCATGCGCCGTACCTACTCGGCCTTTAAGGCCTATTCGCGCTCTAAGCTGGCCAACCTTCTCTTTTGCTTTGCCCTCGCGCGGCGCTTAGCGGGTCGCGTGGTCAGCGTCAACGCCCTCCACCCGGGGGCCGTGGGCACCGAGATGGGGGTGGACCGACGCACCGGCTTTGGTAAGGGGCTTCTGAAATTCCTCTCCCTCTTTTTTTTAAGCCCGGAGGAGGGATCCCGCACTGCCCTCTACCTCGCCAGCGACCCCTCCCTTGAGGGGCGTAGCGGCCTTTACTATTACAAGCAAAAACCTCACAGGCCCTCGCCCCGGGCCTTGGACGTCGATGCCCAAGAAAGGCTCTGGAAGCTCTCCTGCGAACTCTGCTCCCTTCCTCTGTGGTGAGGAATATAAAAAAACGCCTTGCTTATATTGACATATTCCATCCCTAGCATAGGCTTGAGGTATACGGAGGCTAGGTATGGGACTCAGGGCTGTAGCGCTTGCATTAGCGTGTTTAATAACGGCGCATGCCTATGCGCTTGATCCGCAGGGGCAAACCCCGAAGGACGCCGTATTTTCATTGGAATTTAAAACAGTTGACGAATTTAGGGATTGGTACGACGCGAACGTGGCGGAAACGGTAATCAGCCCCAACGGGCTTTTTTCCATCTACAATCCGCATTCCAAGGAGCAGATTGAGTTTTTTACCCGTGCCATACGCTTGCGCGCCTATTTGTTTAAAAAGGAAGAACCATTCAGGGCCTTTCTCGCGGACGGAAGAAAAACCGCCGATATTTCCACCCTCCAGCTCTTGCCCGAAGAATGGAAATCACGCCCTATCCTAGCGTTTGGCAATGTTGCTTGCCATGTTTTCCCAACCCTGCCCTTTAACGCAAGCGATGAAGAGTTGGCCTTGGGCAAGCTGATACGCTCCGAAGACCTCAAAGCCCTGACTTCCAAATTGGACGCGGGCTTGAACGTGAACGCCGTGGCTGCGTATAACGATAAAAAGCAGGGAATAGTCCGCGGCACCCTGTTTGAGCACGCGGTGCTTATATTCAAACCCACGGCAAAGGTTTTTGCATCGCCTTCCATGGAATTGCTCATAAAGCGGGGAGCGGATCTGAATGCCCCGTTTTTAAATGATAGATCTTCTCCCGCGCAGTGGGCTATCGCAAACAAGCAAAATGGCATGCTTGAGTATTTTTTATCCCGCGGGGCTCTGCCCTACCGGCTGAAGGACGGCAAACCCTATGTATCATTTCTCGTAAACGCTGTCGCAAATAAGCAAATGGCGCTTGTGAAAATTCTTTTAGCCCATGGGGCAGATCCCAACATGCCGAATGACAATGGCGTGACCCCGGTGTTTTACGCCTCCGGGCCCTATTTGACTTTGCTGTTGGAAAAGGGCGCCAGGCTCGACGTGAAAAACAAGCAGGGAGAAACGCCGCTCGATCAGGCGCTTTCGGTTGGGAATGAGGAATTGTTGCAGGCTGCCATCAAAACCGGGCAGACGATATCGGCGGCGGCGGTGCGGAAATCCCATGCCGCCCACGTGTTCGCCGCCAGGGGCAACCTGGAGATGGTAAAATACTTTGTGGAACCCGTCGGGATAGACGTAAATGAAAAAAAAGGCGATGAAAACCTGCTGTATTGGGCAAATTATTGCTCTACCGATAATACCGCCCTTATGGATTGGCTTTTAAAAAAAGGCGCAGAAATAGACTCGAAACCTAAACCTGAAAAGTCGATTTTAACCCAAGCCGTCTGGGACGGCAAATTCTCCCATGTCAAGTTTTTGCTGGCGCATGGGGCTGTCGTCAACGATCCGGAGGGTTCCATACCCGACTGCCTGGCCTGGGCAGTAGAAAATAAAAGAACCCGCTTGGAAATGACAAAGCTCTTGATTGCCAGCGGAGCGAGGATTAGGGACAAGCGGACGACCCTCCTGCATATGGCCGCGGCCTACCCGGACCTGGAGTACTTTAAGTACGTGGCAAGCCTGTTTGAAAATCAACTTGATGAAAAAAACTCCGACAAGCAAAGCCCGGCCATGGTAGCCGCGGGTTATCGCAATATGCAGGTGTTTAGCTACCTGGTAAAAGCGGGCGTAGACATAGCCTCGTTTGCCGGAAAAGGCGGTTATCTTGAAATGTTGGCTAAGGATGATGATGAAATAGAGAATTTTTTAAATGATTACCGCGCGAAACAATAAAGATTGGTCAGTTCCCCATGATAAAGGCCGTGGCAGACCTCCATAGGCTAGGCTCAAGGAAAGAGCCCCTGAGCGGGACTGATCCGCGTTGTGAAACTATGAAAGGCGGGTGGCAAGAAAAATATATGGCCCGACGATTAGGCAAGTGGAGCCATTCCTGATTGGTTCATGATTTCTAAATTGTGCCGGTTTCCAAGCTGATAGTCGGGGGGATACCCCCCGAACCCCCTCCAGCGCTCACATGATCGCGCTGGAAAGGCCCCGCCCGCTCTCCCGCCTTCTCCCCCTTCTTCATGTTCCCCGGCTGACGTGCCCTTGAGCGAGACTGATCCGCGTTGTACGGCAGAATAGGGCGGGTGGCATAAAAAATCCTCGTTCCAACGATTAGGCGCGGTATGATATTGCTAAGTGGCTTTTGATTACGCCAAGCGCCGGGTTGGGACGAGGATTTTTTATGACAGGCCCCGTCCTCTTTTTGCTTAATAGCAGCGGATCAGTCTCGCTCAAGGATGTGCCACTATAAAAATGAATCCTGCTAGCATATACTCATTGCGGTCTAGCGGAGGTTTCAAGATGGAAGATAGAATCAAGCTTGGTATCAGCTCATGCCTCCTTGGGCAGAATGTCCGCTTTGATGGTGGTCATAAACTAGACCATTTCCTGCGTGACACCCTCGGGGTTTATGTTGATTATCTTCCCGTTTGCCCTGAGGTGGAATTGGGCTTGCCCATTCCACGCGAAGCCCTACGTTTAGTGGGCGACTCGGCAAAGCCGCGGCTTGTCACGTCCAAGGGCGGCGTGGATATAACTGATGGAATGCAAGTTTGGGCAAAGCGCCGGCTTGATGAGCTTGCCGGCGAGGATCTCTGCGGATACGTGTTTAAAAGCGGTTCTCCCAGCTCCGGCATGGAGCGGGTTAGGGTATACCGTGAAAATGGCATTCCCGCCAAGGACGGGATTGGCGTTTTTGCGCGGGCTTTCATGGAGCGCTTTCCCCTCCTGCCGGTGGAAGATGAGGGGAGATTGCAGGACCCCGGGCTCCGCGAGAATTTTATCGAGCGCATCTTTGCGCTTAGACGCTGGCGGGAGACATGTAAGGGCAGGCTGAGCCTGGGAAGGCTTGTGGAGTTTCACACAAAGCACAAGCTCCAGATTATGGCGCATAGCCCGAAACATTATACTGCTATGGGTAAACTTGTGGCGGGAGCCAAGGATATGGCTCTTAAGCAACTGTGGACGGAATATGAAATTTCCTTTCTTGAAGCTCTCAAGATTCTCTCCACGCCAAAAAAAAACGCCAATGTCCTCATGCATATAGCCGGCTATTTCAAGAAAGCCCTCAGTTCAGACGAAAAAGCCGAGCTATTAGAGACGATAGAGGCCTATCGTACTGAATTTCTGCCCTTGATAGTTCCGATCACCCTCGTCAATCATTACGTGCGCAAATACGATGAGCCCTACCTCAAAGGACAATACTATCTCCAGCCGCACCCGCTGGAGCTTAAGCTGCGCAATCACGTGTAGCCTGCTCTGACCTGACGAGTGCCAACTATCGGAGGATGCGAGATGATAAAAAGAAGCGATAAAATACTGCTTGAGCCGAGGATCGGAAGGGCTGATGTTTTTTCTCGGCTTAAATTGCTTGCCGCTAAGCAGGGATTTGCCGCGCTGGCCACGATTTCGGCTCAAGGGCCCCAGCTTTCCCTCGTTGCTTTTGCCCTGTCGCCGGACCTCCACGATGTCTGCTTTGCCACACCCAAAAACACAAACAAGTACCGGAACATCATGGCCGACCCGAGGGTTTCCCTCCTCCTTGATTCCAGAAAAAAAAGAGGCCTGAGCGGCGTTGAGGCCCTTGCCTTAAGCGGCAGAGCTCGGCTAGTCAGGCGCGGCAAAAAAAGGGATGAGCTTGTAGCGCGCCTCTTAGTCCGGCATCCGGAGTTGGATGATTTTTTGCGCGCCCCCGGTACGGCCGTCATATCAATTGAACTTGAGTGGGCCTCCCATGTAGAGGATTTTCAACGTCTTTCCGAGGCCGGCCCTCTCCTCCCATCTTCCCGTTCCCCGCCGCCGCGCCCTTGAGCGTGAATGATCCGCGTTATGAAACTAGCAAGGGCGGGTGGCAAGAAAAAGATATGGCCCGACGATTAGGCACGCGAAGCCATTACTAAGTGGTTCTTGATTTCGAAGTTGTGCCGGGGCGGGCCATATCTTTTTCTTGGCAGGCCCTGCCCTCTTTATACTTTATTGACGCGGATCATTCACGCTCAATGGTGTTTAGGCAAATCAATTCTGGGGGGTGGGCCGAGACCCCGCCGGCCGTGGGGTTAAGCTTGGGCGGGGCTGCCTCAGACCCGCCTTCCCCTACCACAAAGTGGCCGGTGAGGCTCGGCCCAGGGGGGAACGCATCCTTGCGGGAGGAGGCTCCGCCCCCTCCCGCCTCCCCCGGTCCGCAGGAACGCGCCCTCGAGCTATCAAGCTTGGTGCTTTAAGCGGGCATTGCGCGGGTGGTCTGAAAATTACTTCGTCCTAGCGATTAGGCGCGCGTGGCCATGCCTTACTAGTTCCCCATTTCTAAGTTGCGCCGGGCTGGGACG
>JBGSOB010000115.1:0-13794 GCA_041739325.1 Treponematales bacterium | reverse complement strand
GTGGAAAAAATGCGGCACGCGTCTTAGCAAGCGTAGCGCCGCGTTAGCGTGCCGCATTTTTTCCACGGCCAGGCCCTGCGCTCAAAAAGCACCCCATGATGCGCAAGACCCTAGGTTGCGCGCCACATTCCCATCCTAATCTTCAGGCTTGCTTCAAGCCCGGCCTAAGGCCTCACGCATCAAGCGCGCTCTCCTAAGCGCGGGTGGCCGTGGAAAAAACCTGGCCAGCGTCTTAGCAAGCGTAGCGCAGCGTTCGCTGGCCAGGTTTTTTTCACGACCAGGCCCCGCGCTCAAAACGCACCCCATGATGCGCAAGTCTAGGGTTGCGCGCCGCCTTCCTTGACGAGGACGACCGCTTAGGGTAGTTTTAGAAGAACAGTCGTTCGTTTATTGAGGCCCTCATGTCTAAGACCAAGATCCGCGCTTTTATAGCTATAGCCGCCCTCACCCTCATCTTTGTCGGCCTTCCCCTAGGCCGCATTCTTTTACGTCGCGGAACCGTGGCAGAGGCCGTACAGGGGGCGCCGGTAACTATCGCTAGGCCGGAGCGCCGAGACCTCGTATCCTCCCTCTCCTATTCGGGCATCCTTAAGCCTGAGTCGACGATTACTGTTCTGCCTAAGCTCAGCGGCAAGGTTGAGCGCTTCCTGGTAAAAGAGGGGGCTCTTGTGCGCAAGGACGATCTTATTGCCGTTATAGACGACGAGATCGCCCGCCTCCAGGCTCGGCAGGCCAAGGCTGGTCTGGACGCCGCCCAAGCCCAGTCGGAAAAGGCTCAGCGCGGGGTCAGACCCCAGGAGCTGGAGAACGCTAAGGCTTCCTTAATCCAAGCCGAACAGGATCTGGCCCAGGCGGAATCTGTTTTTGAGCGCAGTAAGCGTCTCTTTGAGGCGGGTACGGTTTCTAAATCAAAGTACGAAGAGGCGGAAAACGCCATGATGGGGGCCCGC
Organism: Treponematales bacterium; assembly: GCA_041739325.1. Lineage (GTDB taxonomy): Bacteria > Spirochaetota > Spirochaetia > Treponematales > JBGSOB01 > JBGSOB01. The sequence goes on along the minus strand of JBGSOB010000115.1, from coordinate 12,844 downwards.
ACGACGCTCGCCAATGCCAGGCGCTCGGTGTCCCTTATGGAAGAGGGGGCCAGCCGAGAGGATCAATCGATGGCCTCGGCCCAGGTGGAGTCGATGCGCGCCCAGTACGAGCTTGCCCTTCTCCAAGCCCAGTACGCCCAAGTCCGCTCCCCGGTTTCAGGGCGGGTTGTTAAAGTTATGGCCGCCGTGGGGAACATGGTTAGCCCCTCCCTTCCCTTGGCGGTTATAGCCCAAGACGGGGCGGTTACGGCACAGGTCGCCGTGCCGGAGCGGCACTACGGCCGCTTTCTTGCCCAGCGCGGGGCTATCCCCGCAAAGATACGACCCATCGCCTTTTCAGAGAGGCCCCCCTTTAGCGCCGAAGTCGTTTCGGTTTCCCAGACGGTAGACCCGCAGAGCCGCTCCTTTATGGTGGAGCTCAGCGTTGAGAATTCCGCCGGCCTTTTGCGTTCGGGCATGTATGTAGACGCGGTCTTGGAGCTGGAGACGGCGCGCCGGGCCCTGGCCATCCCTGAGCGCTGCCTGATACGCGGTAAGGACGGAGTCTATGTCTACCTTCTAGCGGGCCAGCCGGAATCAAGCCAGTCTCCACAGCCAGGGGCGGCGGAGAAGGTAAGCCGCGTAGCTGTAGTGCCGGGCATTTCCGCCTCTGGCTGGGTGCAGATACTCTCTGGCATTTCCGGCACAGAGCGGATTGTGCTTGAGGGCAACTCCTTTTTAGAGGATGGGCAACTTGTGCGCGTAGTGGAGTCCGAATGAACATTGTCGGCGCCTCAGTTAAGCATCCCCTGGCCGTGGCCATGGTCTATATCGGCCTCCTAGTCCTCGGCGTTATGGGGCTGCAGTCCCTTCCGCTTGAGCTCTTTCCCAACGTGGACCTTCCCACGGTAGCCATCTTCACCTCCTATCCCGGCGTCGGTTCCTTTGAAATGGAAAGCTCTGTCACTAAGAAGGTGGAGGCGGCGGTTGCCACGGTAAACAATGTTTCGGGCATCTCCTCCCAATCCTCAGAGGGGGCCTCGCTGGTAACGGTCAACTTCAATTGGGACGCCAAGATCGAGACGGTTGTCGCCGATATCAGGGAAAAGCTCAACTCGATAGAGAACGACTTGCCGGATGGCGCCAATCGCCCCATCCTCTTTAAGTTCAGCGCATCCTCCCTGCCCATCTTCAGCTTTAACGTCTATGGTGACAATCAGGATATCGATTACCGCCGCATGACGGAGGAGCTTGTCCTGCCCGAGCTGGAAAAGCTGCCCGGCGTAGCCCAGGCATCGGTCTATGGCGGGCGTAAGGCGGCCGCCATGGCAAAGATCAGCCTTGACTCCCTTACCAATTCAGACATCTCCCTTCTCCAGGTGGTGCAGATGTTCCGCCAGGAAAATCTCAATTTTCCAGCCGGAACCCTTGAGCTCCAGGATCGCTACCTGGTGATGCGCACCATCGGCGCTTTCATGGAGGTGGAGGATATCGGCTTCGTCCTCGTGGGGCATCGCGGCGGCGTACCGGTCTATCTCAAAGACATTGCCGAAATCAGCATGGACTATCTGCCGCAAAACGAGGTGGTGCGCGCCGGGGGGCGTTCGGGCGTCTTTGTCTCTGTGCAAAAGATGCCGGGCACTAACACGGTGCGCAGCGTCAAGGCAATCAAGGCCGAGCTTGCCCGCCTTAAGGGCATCTTGCCGCCCTCGGTTGAGATAGGCATCCAGTCCGACCAGTCCTTGGGCATTACCCAGTCAATCAACGGCCTCACTGAAGCCGCCTGGCAGGGCGGGCTCTTAGCCATACTCGTTCTGCTTTTTTTCTTGCGCAACATCCGCTCCACCCTCATCGTGGCCGTGGTCATACCCCTTTCCATCTTCGTCATCTTCGGCCCTATGCGCCTCTTTGGCATGACCCTCAACTTCATGAGCCTTTTGGGCATTACCCTGGGGGTGGGCATGTTGGTGGACAACTCGGTTGTCATCATAGAATCCATCTATCGCAAACGCCTCCACGGCCTCTCCATGCGCGACGCTGCGGTAGAGGGGGCCGGCGAGCTCACGATGGCCTTGCTAGGCTCTACCCTCACCAACGTCGTCGTCTTCGTGCCCCTGCTCTTCGTTCAAGGCATAGTCGGCTCGCTCTTCCGCGACCTCACCTTCACTATAACCGTCACCCAGCTTGTGGCCATGGCCATGGCCCTCACCGCCATACCCATTCTGGCATCCCGCTTCCTCGTCTTGCCGCCCAGCCTACGCGTGAGCTCCACCTACGCGGACGACCCCCACTACGAGCTCTCCCTGGCCGATGTCGATATCGTCACCGGGCGGGCCTGGGTCGACAAACCCTTAAGACTCATTCGCCTATCGATAGAAAAACTTGACGGCTTTTATGAGCGCATTCTCAAAGCATCCTTGCGAAAGCCACTGGTTATAATCATCGGCGCCGTGGTTTTGCTCGTCTTGAGCGTGGGCTCGGTTTTGCTCGTTGGCATGGAGTTCATTCCTGAGACGGATGAGGGCTCCTTTTCCATTCAGATTGAAACCGCGATAGGCAGCCCTTATTCCTATACGGAAAAAAAGGTTTTACACGCAGAGCGCATCTTGAAGGAATATCTGGGAGATTCGATACTGGCCATGACCAGTCAAGTGGGCTCGGGAACGGGGATGGCGGAAGTAAGCTCAGGATCGAATCTTGCCGCCATCAGCTTGAGCCTTGTGGAAAAAAATAAGCGTAAGCTCGGCATCTGGCAGATCGTGCGCGCGTTAGACCGCCGCCTCAACGGGGAAATAACCGGCATCAAGGCGAGTCTGATGGTAGACTCCATGTCTTCTCTGGCAAACACGGCTACCGGCAGTGCCGCCCCTTTGGTTTTTGAGATAAGCGGCACGGACCTGGCATCCATGGCCGCCTGGGGCAAGAAGGTAGCCGCGGCGGTATCTGCGGTGCCCGGCACGCGCAACGTCACCCTCAACTACAAAGAGGGCAAGCCCGAGCTCCAACTGACTATCGACAAGGAGCAGGCCTTGAGCCTGGGCCTTACCCCCCTACGAGATAGCCGCCACCCTGCGCTTGGCATATACGGGCATGGAAGTCAGCCGCTTCCAAGCCGCTGACGGTGAGTACCCTGTCTATATCATCTTGAGCGATAAAGACCGCGCCTCGTCCGAACGCCTCAAGAATATATTTTTCATCAACCAAGCCGGCACGCGGATAGCCTTGGAGACCGTCGTCAAGATCGATGAAGGCTTCGGGCCCCTTACCATTGAGCGTAAAAACCGCCAACGCATCATCAAGGTAACCGGCTTCCTCTCCGGCCAGCGGCCCCTCAACCGCGTCAACGCGGACGCCGAGCGGGCCATCGCCGAATTGGGCGCCGCGCCACCAAGGGTCAAGCTCTCCACAACCGGCTCTGAAAAATCCATGAACGATTCCTTCGCGTCCTTAGGCATGGTCTTGGCTATAGCCATGATGCTCGTCTACATGGTGATGGCGGCCCAGTTCGAGTCCCTCCTCCATCCCTTTATCATCCTTCTTGCCATACCCTTTGCCGCCATCGGGATGATCGGCATGCTCATCATCACGAATACAACCTTCAACCTCATGGGTTTTGTCGGCGCCATCCTCTTAGTGGGTTACGTTGTCAATACCGGCATCGTCCTTATCGACTATATCCGCACCCTGCGCGCCAAGGGCCTGCCCCTGCTCGACGCCGTGGTCAAGGGCGGTCGCACCCGCTTAAAGCCGGTCATGATGTCGGTGGGCACCACCCTTCTAGGTTTGGTGCCCCTGGCTATCGGCTTGGGTACCGGTTCCGAACTGCAGTCACCCATGGGAAGGGCCGTCTTCGGCGGCCTTATCTCCTCAACCATCGTCACCCTGGTTCTCGTGCCTACCGCCTATTACCTGATAGAAAGCGCAAAAGAAAAGCGCCAAGCCCGGCTTTCGGCCGCCGCTGGGCTTGCTAACCTCGGAAATAGCCCCGTTCCCGCCCTGGAAGGAGAAGACTGAAATGAATATCGCCCAACGCAGAATCTATCGCGCAACCTTGATGGTCGCCGCCCTCGTAACCCTAGCCTTTAGCCTCCTATCCCTCTCCTCTTGCGGAAATCGCTTTTTTACCGCCACCGTCTCAGGCTACGTGCGCGAGTCCGGCGACCAAGCAGGTTCGGCCGGGGCCGGCATCAACGGCGCGGAAATCCGCGTCTACCTCAAGGCCCCCACGGCAGACAGCCAGGACGACTACCTGGTGAAGACATCGACCATGAGTTCCGGCGGCCAAGACGGCTACTGGAGCCATAAGATCATGTGGGAAGCCTGGTTCCCCAAGTTTCCGGACTCAGGGGACTCAGGCACGGTTTATGTCTGGGTAAAGCGCCCGGGCTACTTCCCCGTCATCATCGCCGCTTCGGGCATCCTCTCGGATTCTACCAACGTCCTGCCTACCATAGAGCTTGAGCGCATAGCCATGTCGAGCCTCAAGGGCCGTGTGACGAATCACTTCGGTCAGGGGGTAGACGGGGTCAGGCTTGCCCTTGACCTGGACTACAGCGTGGAAGAGGGGGCCGACTACTACGCCACCAGCGCCCAGAACGCCGACGGCTCGGGTTATTTTGAGTTCAGCGATATCGGCTGGATTGACCCGGATTCCGTGCCAGCGGTGGATTCTCCTAGCGCCGCGCAACGCGAGCGCGCAAACCCAAGCCTCAATCAGCGCTCCATCTCCCCCGACGGCCTGGCAAGTGCCGCCGCCTCCCTCTATGTGGATGACCCGGCCTGGTACGGGGCCGCTTATAGGGCCGATGCCCCGCGCCGCTTAAACCTTGTTTCCGGCAGCGTTCTAGACTTCTCCGCTTCCACCAATCCAGCGGATGCCTTCGTTGCCTATAAGGCTGATTTTACGCGCAAGACGATCGAGGGCCGGGTAGTGGACAGCCTCGGCAACGGCATTAATGGGATCGGGCTTTCCCTTGACCTCGTTTCCAGCGGCGAAGGCGCCGACTACCTTGCGCGCACATCCTATCTCGGAGACAAGCCCGTCGGCCAACGCGACGGTTGGTATAGATTCACTCAGGTAGCCTGGCGCGACCGCAGCCCGGAGCACCCGGCATCGGATGCCTACGGTGACATTGAGGAAATAAAGATTTTTGTCGATGATGGCGACTGGGCTTCCGCCGTAGACGTGAACAATCCCTTGGTAGTTGCCCTGCCCTCAGACCCAGAGGGCCAAACCGAGACAGACTTCAGCGTTCCAAGTTCCATCCTAGCCAGTAGCGCCAGTTTCTTCGTCAGCCTTGTGGAGGGCCAGCTGAGCTCGGGTGGTAGCGGGGTAAACGGGGTGCGCCTTGTCCTAGACTTAGGCTCGACGGCCGCCGCCGAGGATTACGTCTTTGTGACGAGGGACATCGGCGGCCAAGCCGGCCGCTTCCAGTTTACCGACATCGCCTGGCTGGATAAAAGCCCGGAGAGTCCTGAAATCGAGGCCGCCGCTTTGCGCCTTCCCGCCGGTGATTGGGAGGCTCTCAATTACGGCTTCAGCCTCACTGATGGCCTCTCTTTAAGCGGTGGCAGCTCACTGGCCATCCCCTTGGTCCGCCGCGCCGTCTGGTCCTACACCGCCACCCTGCGCGGACGGGTGATGCTGCGCTCAGCCACAAGCTCAGGTATATCAACCCAGCCCTTAGCAGGCATCCCCATAAGCCTAAGCGATTCAGGCAATGGGGCCCTCCTCTCATCAAGCATTCCCAGCGCGGGCTCCACCGTGCAGACGGATCTCAACGGCAGCTATAGCTTCACGGTTTCTTGGACGCGCGAGCCCTCCTTTGTGCCCACAGGGCCAGGGGGTGGAGACTCCTTCCTCGTAGACTTGGCTATCGGCTCAGACGGCGATGCCGGCACGACAGACCCCGCAGGCTTTATCGATCTCTCCCTTTCTTCCTGGGACAGCCCGACCCAGGCCGCCGACCGCTTCTTCGTCATACCATGAGGCCAATCTCTTTTTATCGGGCTGTCGCCCTTGCCCTGGGCCTCTTAGCCTTGGGTAGGGCGGGGACAGAGCTTTCCGCCCAAGAGACAGCCCTGCCCCAGGGCGGCCTCAGCTTGGAAGCCGCCCTGGAAAGGGGGCGTCAGCTTTCCTTTACCGTTGCCCTCAAGCGCTTAGAGCTCGACAAGGCCCGCGCCGCCCTTGATGAGGCAGACTCGCGCAGGAAGCCCAAGGCGGGGCTCACGGCTTCGGGCTCGTATCTGGCTAACCCGCCGGAGGGCCTTATCATCCGCCAGGGTTCTCTCGGCTCAGCCCCGGCTCCTACCTCGCAGTTCCCCATTCCCTTCCCGGAGCAGGACTATGTCCTCATGGAAGACACGCGGAACAGCTACTTTAAGCTCAGCCTAGACGCATCCCTGCCCATCTTTACCTGGGGCAAGCTGGAGCGCGGCGTGGAGATAGCCCGAGCCGCCCAAGAATCGGCCAACGCATCTTTACGCGCGGCCGAGCGCGGGGCGGAAAAGGAAGTCAAGCGCGCCTACCTCTCCATACTGACGGCATCTGCATCGCTCTCCCTCTTGACCCAGATGGAAGGCCTCTTGGCCCAGCGGCTCAAAGCGGAGGAGGGGGCCTATGCAGAGGGCATCATCACCCTTCAAGATCTTTTAAGCGTGCGCTCAGACCTCGCCAAGGCCCGCTCTCAGCGCCTGCGCGCCCAGGAGGGGCTTTCTACCGCCCTTGCCGCCCTTGCCTACCTCCTCGATATTCCCGGTTTGGCTCTGGAAGATTTGGCAAGCGGCATGGATGTCTTTATCTCCCAGCCGGGCTTGGACAGCCTTGCGGATTCTATCCTCGAGGAACGCGCCCTGGCGCCCTCGCCTGAATCCGCCGAACTGCGCACAAAGCTCAAGATGGCCGAAGGCTTGGTTGCCCTTCAATCGGGCTCAGGGCCCTTCCGCCCAGATATCCAGCTCATGGGGAGCCTGAGCGTAGCCGGCCAACATATACCCCTTGTTCAGGGCAATTGGACGGATACTTGGGACGCCAACCTCGTCTTGAGCCTGGCTGGGCAGATGAGCCTCTACGACGGGGGAGAAGCCCAGGCAAAACTGGCTCAAGCCCGGGCCCAGGCAGAGATGGCGCGGCGGGGTTTGGCGGAGCTTGGCCGTTCCCGCCCCATAAGCCTGCGCCGCCTCTTGCAGTCAACGCGAAGCGCCCGCGCCGCCTTGGAAGAAAAGGAAGCCGCCCTAGCCCTTGCCACGGAGCAGGAAAAGAACGCCCGCGTCTCCCGTGAAAACGAACTGCTGACGGAAAAAGACGAGCGCGCCGCGATAAGCGCCCGTCTTGCCGCCCAGCTTGAATGCGAGCTTGCGCGCATGGAACTAGCTCTGTCCCTCCTGGAGCTGGAGGAGCTCTGCCAGCCTCATCCCTAGCCTCTCCTCCAAGCGGCCTCTGCGCCATGGCGTACGGGGCCGCTTTTGGGCCAAAAGGCCATTAGCGAATTCTATTCGACTACGATTTCCCCTCTTTTATCCCACCCATCGCGGGCAGTATGCGCCACTACTCCTTTTTGCGCATGGGTTTACCCACCTTATTTTGTAGAGATTCAGAATTTTTCTTAGTCAAATCGTAGACGAATTCTATTTATCTAAAAACATACAATATAAGCAAATAGCAAGTAATTCCCATTGTCGTCTCTGCCTGTACGCGGCATACTTACTACAGAGGTACGAAGATGAAAACCACGATAAAAGAAAAACCATCCTTGCTCATCATTCTGCTCTTGATCTTTTGGCGCATAAGAGACGCTCTGCGGAGCATCCTCCTTGCCCTCGCCATACTTTTTGGCATGAGTTCCTGTATGACCCTGCTTTACCCCGGAATCACCGACCATGGGAGCCCCCTTCTGCCCCCCTATGATCCGAGTATTGAGTCGGACACAAGTTTTTCTACCTCCTTTGGTATCGGGTCTGGCAGCCTCCGCTATGGATCCTTACCTATGCTGGGGGAATACAAGCTCGTAAACTGGGTAGAGGGCGGCGCAGCCTATCAGTGGCAGGATATCAAAGGGGGGAATTGCGGTTCGCTTAGCTTAGGCGCGAATTGGGGAAACGCGGACGCGGGACTACTGCTTTCCCAATCGGAGCCGGACCCTGAGCGCGAATTTATTGGAATGAGCGCCTCGCTCCGTCTTGGCATTCCCTTTGCCCTTTCTCCGACCCTGCTCTATGTACCCTCCCTGCAAGTGACCTATCATCGTGAATTCGGCCCCTGGGCGCAATTACGCCCCAGTCTGGAGAGGGGTACTGCCTACGATTACCCATTCGAACTCGTCTCGCATAGAGTGGAAAATTTTAGCACAAAGCCCGACTCATTCTTCATTCGTTTGGCGGTGCTTGATTTATCCTTCACCACTATGACAGCTCCCTACCGCCTGAGCGCGGAGATTGAGTGGTCCAGCCTTTGGTTTGATTACTATTCATCTCATGGAAACTACGGATTGATATTCCTTAAACCAAGTCCGCTGACTGAACTTATACCCTTCGTGCAGCCTTCCGGCCTATTTGTCCGCGGGAGTTTTCCGCTCAATGATAGAGGTTTTTTCTGCGGCCTCTCCCTCGGTATCAGCCGTTGTGGTTATGAATATATCCAACCTACGGCGAGTCTAGGTTTAGGTATGCGGTTTATTTGACCTGGATTAGCTGCCGTCACAAGCTTTCTTGGCTTCCTTCATTCCCGCTCCAGGCGCTTGAGCCGCCCTCTCTTTTGCGTTTATAGTAGACTCATGGCAAACCCACCTATGCACAAGACAGGCTTTACCTTCGGGGAAAAGATCCGGCAGATCCGGGAAAAAAAGTCCCTGACCATGAAAGAGGTAGCCGAAAAAGCTGGGGTGAGCGAGAGCCTTATCTCTCAGATAGAACGCAACAAGGTTTCTCCCGCCCTCGACACCCTGCTCGCAATCGTGGATGTCCTTGACATCGACCTTGAATACCTCTTTTCCGCCTTTAAGCGCGAGCGGGCGGTAAAACTGGTGCGCAAGGCAGAGCGGCGCAAGATAAGCACGCCCAAGGCTCTCTATGAGCGCCTCTCCCAAGCCGGGGAGCCGGGCGACGCCCATTGCATAGAAGCCTATGTCCTTGAGCTCCCTGTCGGCGGTGAAACCGGCTCCCAGGAATATGGCCACGTGGGCAAGGAACTGGGCCTCATTACCCAGGGCCGTGCAAACTTTAGCATAGGCTCCAAGACCTACGAGCTAGAAGAGGGCGACTCTATCTCCTTCCCCTCCGACCTCCCCCACCTTTTGCAAAACACCGGCAAGAACGCACTCAAGGCCTTCTGGGTCATAACTCCACCGAAGAACGAGTAGTTTTCGCTAAGACTCTTGGGGGAGTTCACCTTCACAGAAGAATGAGTATCAAGCGGGAAACATATAAGATCAGCTGATATGTCAGGCATTATATATCGCATTTTTGTCGATAATGTGATATATTAAGCCATGGACAAGCGCACGCCTTTCAACCCGCCCCCCTTGCCTCCGGACATTGATTTCCATGACAAGAAACTCGTGTCCCTCCTCCTTGACGCCAGGACGGCCTTGGGTGAGTTGAATGGCTTTTCCTACTCTGTTCCCAATCCCTATCTCTTCATCAGTCCGTCCATCATCAGGGAATCGGTGGAGAGCTCCCAGATAGAGAACATCAACACGACGGTGGAGCTGGCGTTTCAGGGCTTTCTCTTTCCCGCGGAGGAACAACGCCCCCCGGACAAGGAGGTCCTCCGCTACCGGGATGCCATTCTCTGGGGGCATGAGAATCTGGGGAAGCTCCCCATTGGTCACCGCTTGATCTGCGGGATCTTTGAAAAACTCATGCCCAGTTATCCCGGTGAATACCGGACGGGTCCTAACAGCATCCAGAACAGCAAGACCGGGGAAATCCTGTATACCCCTCCTTCTCCAGAGCGGGTCACAGAGTACATGGCCGCTTGGGAGCGTTTCCAGAATCAGCCACCGGGCAAGCTTGATCCTTTGATTAAGGCGGCCCTCCTCCACTACCAATTCGAAGCCATTCACCCCTTCCCAGACGGGAACGGACGCTGTGGGAGGATCCTCCTTGTCCTGAGTCTGGCCCAGGATGGTCTCCTCAAACTGCCTGTCCTCTACCTCTCGGCCTTCATCAACAGGAACCGCACGGAGTATTACCGCCTTCTCAATGGCGTCACGGAGAGGGGCGAGTGGATGGAATGGCTCAGCTTCCTTGTGAGTGGCATGGTAGAACAGGGGCGGGCCGCCACACAGACCCTCAAGAAGGTGGCTGATCTCTACCAGCGCCAGCGCGATCGGATCAGGAATCTGCTCGGTGGATCTTCCCTGATTGAGACGGGTGAACAGATTTTCAAGACGCCCATTCTCTCACCCGTCCACCTGGGCAAGGCCATTGGCATCCATTACACCACCGCATCTCGTACGCTCAAGGCCCTCGAGAAAGCAGGGATTTTGGAGCACATGGTGATGGGGAAGTACCAACTGTACATCCACAGGGAGTTGATTGAAGTGATCAATGGATAGGATGGTTTCGCGCAGAGGCGCAGAGGCGCAGAGGGCGTAAAGGAAGAAGGGGCTGGAGGAAGTGACTCCTTTTCTTTGTATCTTCTTTGCGATCTTAGCGTCTTGGCGCGAAATTTCTTGTGATGTGTTTTTTAGGCAGCCCCCCGCAAAGCCTCAGGCCCCCGGATGAATGGGGGGTGGGGAAGGAAGGCGGGAGCCTTTCTTTCCCACATGTCCTTAAAAGCGAAAGATTTACTTCTTCTGTATAAATACTGCAGTAGCTATATTGACAATTAAGTAGGCCTTTGCTAGAGTAGGGCTACGAGAGGAAGAGGAGGCACGCTATGGCTAAGACATTGGCAGAGAAGATATTCGACGCCCACCTAGTCGATACGCCCTTTGAGGGTTCGTACGTACTCAAGCTGGACAGGGTCTTTTGTCACGAGATCACTACCCCCATTGCCATCACGGACCTCATGGCCCGCGGCAAGGACAGGGTCTTCGACCCCAGCAAGATCAAGGCTGTCATTGACCACGTGACGCCGGCCAAGGACTCCAAGACGGCGGAGCAGGGCAAGATTATGCGCGAATGGGCGCGTCGCCACGGCATCAAAGACTTTTTTGACGTTGGCCGCAACGGTGTTTGCCACGCCCTCTTCCCGGAAAAGGGCTTTGTCCGCCCCGGCTTTACCGTCATCATGGGAGACTCCCACACATGCACCCACGGTGCCTTCGGCGCCTTTGCCGCCGGCGTGGGCTCAACAGACCTGGAAGTGGGCATTCTCAAGGGCGTCTGCGCCTTTAAGCAGCCTAAGACCATCAAGTTCGTCTTAGGCGGCAGCCTCAAGCCCGGCGTTTACGCCAAGGACGTCATCCTCTTCATCATCTCCCAGATTGGCGTCAACGGCGCCACGGATATGGTGATGGAGTTCACGGGCCCGGTGGTTGACGGTTTTGACATGGAAAGCCGCATGACCCTCTGCAACATGGCTATCGAGGCCGGCGGCACATCCGGGGTCTGCTACCCGGACCGGGTAACCGCGGACTATCTCTGGCCCTTTATCTCCCAGGACTACGCCTCCAAGGAAGCCGCCGTTGCCGAATTCGCGAAGTGGAAGTCGGACCCGGACGCTGTCTATGAAAAGGTCCTCTCCTACGATGTCTCCAACCTGGAGCCCATGTCCAGTTATGGCTTTAAGCCGGACCTGGTAAAGAGCGTGCGCGAGCTTGCCGGCACCAAGGTTGACCAGGTCTACATCGGTTCCTGCACCAATGGCCGTATTGAGGATCTGCGCCAAGCGGCCGCCGTCCTCAAGGGCAAGAAGGTGGCGGACACGGTGCGCGGGGTCCTCTCCCCGGCTACCCCGGCCATCTACGACCAGGCTCTCAAAGAGGGCCTCATTCAGATCTTTATGGACTCAGGCTTTTGCGTGACAAACCCCACCTGCGGGGCCTGCCTAGGCATGTCCAATGGGGTTTTAGCCGATGGCGAGGTCTGCGCCTCCACCACCAACCGCAACTTCTTTGGGCGGATGGGCAAGGGCGGCACGGTCCACCTCATGAGCCCGGCTTCCGCGGCCGCGGCGGCCATTGCCGGCAGCATAGCCCAGAGCCCCTTGTACAAGGCATAAGGAAAGGAGGAAGACATGAAATCATTCGGAGGCAGGGTCCTCTTCCTGGACCGCAGCGATATCAATACGGACGAGATCATTCCGGCAAAGTACCTGACTGAGAGCAGCAAGGCGGCCTTGGCCCCCTACTGCTTGGAAGACTTGAAGCTTCCCGGCTTTGACCCCAAAAAGGATATCGCGGGCAAGGCGGCTATCGTCACCCGGGCAAACTTCGGTTGCGGCTCTTCCCGCGAGCACGCCCCCTGGGCCTTGGAAGTGAACGGCATCCATATCGTGGTTGCCGAGGGCTACGCCCGCATCTTCCGCCAGAACATGTTCAATTGCGGCCTCATGGCCATTGCCCTGCCCAAGGACGATATCGACAAGCTCTTTGCCGCCTTTGCCGGCAAACAGACTGATGTGGCGGTGGACTTTAATGGCCACAAGCTGTCCTTCAGCTCTGGCGGTTCCAAGCTCGACTTCGGCTTTAGCGCGGACGCCTTTGACCTTGAGCTGGTAAAGGCCGGCGGCTGGGTAGAGTTCGCTGACAAGAAGTACTAAAAAGGCCCAAAAGTTATCTGGGGGCTGTCCAAAAAGGATAGCCCCTTTTTTATACCCAAAATTGAAAAAACCTGATAAAATTTCTTATGAAAGAGCGAACACGCCCGGCGCCGGTCTTCAAACCCTACGACCAGAAGCAGCAATTCCTCATACCTCCAA
>JBGSOB010000114.1:0-2435 GCA_041739325.1 Treponematales bacterium | reverse complement strand
TTGGAGGTATGAGGAATTGCTGCTTCTGGTCGTAGGGTTTGAAGACCGGCGCCGGGCGTGTTCGCTCTTTCATAAGAAATTTTATCAGGTTTTTTCAATTTTGGGTATAAAAAAGGGGCTATCCTTTTTGGACAGCCCCTTACTATTTATTGGCTGAGTGGATTTGAACCGAAGGCGCGCCGAGCGGAGCGAGGTAAGGCGTACAGGATGTACGCCGCCAGCGCCTGAGGCGGCCCGGAGACTTGAGCCAGGATGGCGAAAGTCGAAGGGCACATCCGCTGAAGCCCTTCTTTGCGCGAGGGATCGAAGCGAGTAGCCCGCAGCCTCCTTGGCGAGGACTACTCGCGCAGAGCCCGCCCCTGCGCTCGGCCTGAGGGCCATAGGCCCTTGGGCCGAGCGTAGGGACGCGCCCAAGCTCTGTGCGCTTGACAGAGGCCCTTCCCCTAGCCGACTATGTCTAGACCACTTGAGGTCGGAGGTAGCCATGCTCACGCGCAGCCTTGAAAAGGCAAAAGAAGCCTACAAAACAAAGGACGCCACCGCCAGTGCCCGCGCCCATCAGTTAAGCGCGCCGGAGCAACACCAGAGCGAGCAGGGGCAGTATCTCAAGTCTATGGTCTACGGGGGCTTGGACGGAATCATCACCACCTTTGCCGTGGTGGCCGGGGTGGCAGGGGCAGAGCTCTCAGCGGGCATAGTTCTCATTCTGGGCTTTGCCAACCTTTTGGGAGACGGCATATCTATGGCTATCGGCGACTTCCTCTCCACCAAGGCAGAGCGGGATTATAACCGCGCGGAAAAGGAGCGCGAGCGCTGGGAGGTACTCAACTATCCCGAGGGTGAAAAAAAAGAGCTCATTGAAATTTATACTGCGCGCGGCATGAGCCATGAAGACGCCACTACCGTTACCGACATCATTGCCAAAACCCCTGAGGCCTGGGTCAACATCATGATGGTGGAAGAGCTGGGGATCGTGGAGGACAGCTCCTCCCCCCTCAAGAACGCTTTTGTAACCTTTGCGTCTTTTTCACTCTTCGGCGTAATTCCACTAGCCGCCTACGTGCTCTCTCGACTCTTCCCCCTGGACCCAGCCCTCAACTTTCCCCTCGCGGCGGCTCTCACTGGGGCAACCCTCTTCGCGTTGGGCGCCGTTAAGACGCGCTTTACGGAACAAAACTGGCTGCTCTCGGGTTTGGAGATGCTGGGGGTAGGCGGGCTTGCCTCCGGCGCGGCCTATGGCATAGGCCTTGCCCTGGGGAGCCTGGCCTAAGAGGGCCGCGGACAATCACATGGCAGCCCTTCTTGCGCGACCAGATGAGGAAAAACCAGGGCGTTTTTTTTCTTTGGAACAGGCGCCTGCAAGCCTCATTGCCTGCGGAAGAATGCTTTCCGCGACCAAGGACAGCCTCATCGTCCGCCAAGGAGAAGAGGCGGACCGATTCTTCCATTTACAGCAGGGAGAGATTGCCTTGCTAAAAAGCGGCCAAGACGGTACTGATGTGGAGATTTCCCGCATCCGCCCCGGCCAGTGGTTCGGCGAGGTCGTTCTCTTTGCCGCCGGCCTTTACCCCGCCAACGCGCGCGCCCTTAAAGATTCAGAAATTTCAGTCTATCGCTGTGCGGACTTGGTTAGCCTCATGGAAAGCGACCCCCAGGTATCGGCGTTTTTTCTGCACCTTCTGGCGGGCAAGTGCCTAGCGCTGACAAAGAGGTTGGAGGAGCTTACCGTCATGCCGGTGCGCGAACGTTTTATACGCTACCTCTACCGCCTTTGCGGCTCTTCCGGCCGCGCCTGCCCCCTAAACGGCCCCTGCAAATTCGAGCTCCCGGCAAAAAAACGAGTTATCGCCGCGGAACTCGGCATCGTGCCGGAAACCCTCTCGCGCGCCATCAAGGCCCTGGAAGAGGAAGGGCTGATATCGGTCAACGCGGCTTCCGTAACGGTGATGGACTGCGGAAGGTTGCGCTCCGAATTGTAGGGGGAACGCAGCATCGAGCCTGCGCGCTTTGTGCCCTTATAACTAGAGAGCATAGGGCCTGGCATAAAAAAATCATCGTAGCGCTAACGCTGCGCAGAGCTTGCTAAGACGCGCTACGATGATTTTTTCATGCCACCCATGCTCAAGAGTGCTCACGGCACAAGGCGCGCAGGCTTGAGGGCGGGTTCCCTGGGCTGGCGGGCGGGGCGAAACCGCGGCTCTACCGCGGTTTCGCCCTTTACGCGCATCCTCGAGTTTCCGGCTTACAGCCGGAACCGGCGCCACGTTTGGCGCCTACTCTCGGCAGGATGCCTCGTCGGCCTCCTGTCCCTCGGCCAAGCCTAACGCGGTTGAAGGGCTTTCTAGTCGCGGTCTCCAGAGGAGCCCGCTCCCTTTGTATTTCCTAGCAACCGCGCGGGGTCTTGGCCTCCCCCTTT
Source organism: Treponematales bacterium (assembly GCA_041739325.1). Taxonomy (GTDB): domain Bacteria; phylum Spirochaetota; class Spirochaetia; order Treponematales; family JBGSOB01; genus JBGSOB01. Next base: position 19 of record JBGSOB010000114.1, on the reverse strand, counting down.
GCAGGGATTAGGCCCAGAA
>JBGSOB010000043.1:0-17754 GCA_041739325.1 Treponematales bacterium | reverse complement strand
CAAGAGATTGAGAAGTTCGAAACGGAGATAGTCGCCTTTATCAGCACCCTCTTGGACAAGATGGACTACCCCAGCCAGGTAGCCATCCTCTTCCGCGAGGACCGCAAGCTGGGTATCCGCATAGACAGCGAGTACTCGGCCATCATCATTGGCAAGAAGGGCAAAAACCTAGACTCTCTCCAGCTTTTGGCCAACGTCTACGCCGGCCGCCTTGGCTTTGAGGACACCCGCATCATCCTCGACTCCGAGAACTACCGCATACGCCGCGAGGAAGCCTTAGTGCGCCTTGCCTACACAACGGCGGAAAAGGTGCGCGCCAGCCGCCAGTCCGTTTTGCTTGAGCCGATGAACCCCTTTGAGCGGCGCCTCATTCACACTACCTTGAACGATATCGGCGACATAGAGACAAAGAGCGAGGGCGAGGGCCTGTACAAGCAGGTGCGCGTTCTCATGCGTGGCAGGGGAGGGTACTAGGCCATGGTTAAGGTGATTCAGGGGGGCGTTTATCTTGCCTCCGGTTCTTTGCTCATAGAGGATTCCGGCAATCTTTCCAAGGCCGATATCGACGCCCGCCTCAAGGCCGCCGGCATGGCGCCCCTGGGCGCGGATATAAGCCTTGAGAAGGCCGCAGACGGAACCCTGACCGCGTCAATTCTTGACGCCCATAACATTGGTAACAAGACCGACCTGCGCGTCAAATTCGACGCCCTGGCCTCCCATGACATCACCTACGTGGGCATCGTGCAAACCGCGCGCGCCTCCGGCCTCAAGCAGTTCCCCATTCCCTACGTGCTCACCAACTGCCACAACTCCCTGTGCGCGGTGGGCGGCACCATCAACGAAGACGACCATGTCTTCGGCCTCTCTGCGGCAAAGACCTATGGCGGCATCTACGTTCCCGCCCACCAAGCCGTCATCCACACCTACATGCGCGAGGAAATGTCCGGCTGCGGCAGGATGATCCTCGGCTCGGATTCCCACACCCGCTACGGCGCCTTGGGCACCCTCTCCATCGGCGAGGGCGGGCCGGAGCTTGTCAAGCAGCTCTTGGGCAAGACCTACGATCTTAAGCGCCCGGAAACGATCCTGGTTTACCTGACGGGGACGCCCCCGGCCGGAGTGGGCCCTCAGGACGTGACCGCCGTCATCATCAAGGCAACCTTTGACTCCGGCTTTGTAAAAAACAAGGTGATGGAGTTTGCCGGCCCCGGCATAGACGGGCTTTCCGCCGACTACCGCTGTGGGGTAGACGTCATGACTACGGAAACCACCTGCCTTTCCAGCATCTGGAAAACCGACGACGTGATAAAGAAATTCTTCCAGACCCACGGCCGCCCTGAGGCCTATAAAAAGCTTGAGCAGGCCCCCCTGGCCCGCTACGACGGCGCCCTGGTGGTGGACCTCTCAAAGATCAGGCCCACCATTGCTCTGCCTTACCATCCGGCAAACGTCTACAGCATTGAGGAGCTCAACGCCAACACCGCCGACATCCTGCGCCAGGCGGAAATAGACGGCCAGAAGGTTATGGAAAACCCCAAGCTCAAGGTGGACTTCCTTTCCAAGATGCGTGACGGAAGGCTCTACGCCGACCAGGGCGTGATTGCCGGCTGTTCGGGCGGTACCTTTGAAAACATCATGGTTGCCGCGGAAATCCTCAAGGGAAGGCGCATTGGCGCGGACGACTTCTGGCTTTCCGTGTATCCCGGCAGTCAGGCCGTGAACCTTGAGCTGACAAAGAATGGAGCCGCCGCAAACCTGATGGCATCCGGGGCAAGCATGCGCACCGCTTTCTGCGGCCCCTGCTTCGGCGCCGGCGACGTTCCCTCCAACAACGGCTTTTCCATCCGCCACACCACGCGCAACTTCCCCAACCGCGAGGGCTCCAAGCCCGACGCCGGGCAGATAGCCTCCATTGCCCTTATGGATTCCCGCTCCATTGCCGCCAGCGCCCTCAACGGGGGCCGCCTGACCCCGGCAACCGAGGTGATGGAAAAAGAGCCGAGCTTTGAGTATCACTACGACCGCGCCCCCTACGACTCCCGCGTTTATAACGGATTCGGTAAGCCTGAGGCTGGGGCACAGCTGAAGTTTGGCCCCAACATTGCGGACTGGCCCAAGATGTCGGCCCTGCCTGAGAATCTTGCCCTGGAGGTAGCCTGCATCATCCGCGACCCGGTAACCACCACGGACGAGCTTATCCCCTCCGGTGAGACATCCTCCTACCGCTCCAACCCCCTAAAGCTTGCCGAGTTTACCTTGAGCCGCAAGGACCCCGGTTACGTGGGGCGGGCAAAACAGGCCCAGCTTTTTGAAAAGGCAAGGCTAGGCTTAGGCGGCGACCCTGCCGCCCTTGAGGCTTTTTACCGCAAGCTGGAGGCTGAGAGCGGCCTCAAGGGCTTTAGCGCCGCGAACACCGGCGTCGGTTCCCTTGTCTTTGCCAATAAACCCGGCGACGGCTCGGCCCGCGAGCAAGCCGCCAGTTGCCAAAAGGTACTCGGCGGCTGGGCAAACGCCGCCCTAGAATACGCCACAAAGCGCTACCGCTCCAACCTGGTGAACTGGGGCATGCTGCCCTTTATTTTGGACAGCGCTACGGCGGAGGCCCTCTCCATCGGCGCCCTCATCCTCATACCGGGGATACGGACAGCCGTCCAGAATGGCGCTGACCAGGTTGCGTCAAAACTCATTATTGAGGGAAAGGCGCGCGACATCGTCCTTAAACTGCCGGCCTTGGAGCAGGGCGAGCGCGACATCATCCTTGCCGGCTGCCTCATGAACTACTACTCACAGAGCATTGCCAAGGTCTAAAAAGAACTTTGAGCCGATAGTATATTTTTTACTATCGGCTTGACAGAGAATATACCGAGCGGTATACTACACCCAATGATAGATAGTAGCAGCGATAACCGCTCCCGAATCCTCGACTCCGCCCTCCATCTTTTTTCCGAGCGCGGCTACGACGCGGTGGGGGTTCAGGAGATAGCCGATTCCTGCTCAGTGACAAAGCCCACCCTCTATCATTACTTCGGTTCCAAGCGCGGCCTTATCGAAGCCCTTCTCAAAGACCGCTTTGAGCCCTTTCTAGGGGGGATGCGGGGCGCCTGCGCCTATAAGGGCGATATCGTTCATAACCTCAACCAATGCGCCCTTTACATCTTTAGCCGGGCCCAGAGCTCGCCGGATTTTTTCCGCCTTATGCTTCAATGCAGCCATGCCCCGCTGGCAAGCGAGCTCGGCTCCGCCCTGCGGCCCTGGAACGAGGAATACTTCAGGCTCTTTGAGGGCCTCTTTGCCGAGGCCGCTCGCGACAACGGCAACATGAGCGGCAGGCAGACAGCCTATGCCCTTTCGTTTATCGGGACCCTCCATGCCTGGGCATCCATCGTCATTACCCGCTGTATGGAAACCCCGGAAGAGCTTGTCTACCGCATCGTTCACTACTTTATGCACGGCATCTACTCCTAGGCGGCTTCAAAAGCCCTCCTTGGGGAGTTTAATAGTAAGGTTATATACCTACTGGTAGGTATATTTTTGGAAGGCCTGTCAGCAAGGCAGTGCCTAAAAAGAGAGGAGGAAGAAGATGGCTTCATGGGCAGAAGAAAGGGTTTTTTATCACATTTATCCGCTGGGGCTCTGTGGGGCCCCTGAGCGCAATGATTTTATGGCCGAGCCCCAGCCGAGGATTCTTGAGCTTGAGGCCTGGCTACCCCACATCCGCGAGCTTGGTTGTGACGCCCTCTATATTGGGCCCCACTTTGAGTCCGCCGCGCACGGCTACGACACGGTAGACTATTTTAAGCTGGATAGAAGGCTGGGCCGCAACCAGGACCTTGCCCGCTTTTGCCAAGGCGCCCGCGACCAAGGCATGAAGATTGTTTTCGACGCGGTCTTTAACCATGTGGGGGTTGAGCATCCCTTTTTTAGGGACCTTGCCCAGCGCCGCCAGGACTCTCCCTACCGCGACTGGTTTGTGAAGGTGGATTTTTCCGATGCCGCCCGCGGGGCGCCGGGGGGGCAGGGCTTTGGTTATGAGGGCTGGGGCGGGCACTACAACCTGGCTAAGCTCAACCTAGAAAACCCGGCTGTCAAAGCCCATCTCTTCGCGGCCGTGGCCTCCTGGATGGATGAGTACGGGATAGACGGCCTGCGGCTGGATGCCGCCGATTGCCTGGATAAGGGCTTTTTGCGCGAGCTCTCAGCCTTCTGCCGCTCAAAGCGAGCAGACTTTTGGCTCATGGCCGAGCTTATCCACGGTAATTACTCCGCCTGGCTTAAGGAGGGCGGCCTAGATTCCGCCACCAACTACGAGTGCTGGAAGGGCCTCTATTCAAGCATGAACGACGATAACCTCTTTGAGATAGCCCATTCCCTTACACGGCTCTTCGGTGAGGGCGGGCTCTACCGCGGGCTGAACCTCTATTCCTTTGCCGATAACCACGACGTAGACCGCGTGGCTTCTCTTCTTAAAAAAAGGGAACGCCTCTTTCCCCTCTATTTTCTCCTCTACGCCATGCCAGGCTCTCCTTCACTCTACTACGGCAGTGAATGGGGCCTGGAAGGAAAAAAGCGCGGCGGGAGCGACGCCCCCCTGCGGCCACGGCTTTCTCTTGATTCCCTGCGCGCTGGGGGGCCTGAGCCCGGGCTCAAGGACTGCCTTACCCGCCTTGCCGCCATGCGCCGCGCCCTGCCCGAGCTCCGTCATGGGGCCTATAGGCAGGCCCATGTTTCTAGCTCCTGCCTGGCTTTTTTCCGGGAGACGGCAGAGGGTCGGGTTTTAGTGGCGGTCAATGCGTCTGACAAGGAGGAGGAGCTAGTCCTGGATGGCTTTTCCCCCACTGGGGCCTATGCCGACCCCCTCAACGGCAACGAGGGTATTTCCAGTCATGGGGGAAGGCTGAGGCTGCGGCTCTTCCCCAATTGGGGTCGGGTCATTCGAGCCGCGTGATGGGCGCTGCGTAGTAGGGCTGTGAAAGGCGGCTGCGCAAAGCGGAGCGCTTAGGGTTTGTTGGCTTCCGAGATGAGGGCCTTCACCGTCTGCGCCAGGCTATTGAGTGAAAAGGGCTTTTTAAGGAAGGCCTTAGCGCCCGAGCTGATAGCCTGGTTGATGCGCTCGTTTTCCACGTAGCCGGACATCATCACTACCACGGCCTGCGGGTCTAGATCTTTGATGTGGCCGATAACCTCTAGCCCCGACATGCCGGGCATGGATACGTCTAAGAGTACCATGCCGATATCGGCTTGATGGGCCTTATAGAGCTCGATGCCGGCAGGGCCTGAGTCCGCCACCAGGGTCTTATAGCCGCAGATGCGGAGCATACCCTCGGCGCTCATGCGCACCGCGCCCTCGTCGTCGATGATGAGGATGGTGCCCTCGCCGGGGATGATCTGGGAATCGTGCGGGCTCTTGGACTGCCCGGCAAGGGGCATGAGGGGCAGGTAGAGCTCCACCGTTGTTCCCACTCCCGGCTCGGAGCGCATATCCACCGAGCCCGAATGCTGTTTCATGATGGAATAGACGATAGCCAGACCCAAGCCCGCGCCCTGCCGCTCTTCCTTTGTGCTGAAGAAGGGTTCAAATACGCGTTTTTGCCCTTCCTTGTCCATGCCGACCCCGGTATCCGCCACGCTGATGCGCAAAAAGCGGGTGTCTGGGTTAAGGACGGGGAAGAGGCCAGGCATGCGGATATCCGGCATGGTTTCCTCTATGGACACCCGCAGGACACCGCCCTCCCTTTCTCCCTCGGCGCGCATGATGGTCATGGCGTGGAAGGCGTTGATGCACACATTGAGGATAGCCTGCTCGAGTTGGGCCGGATCTCCCAAGACCATGAGGGGTTTCTTCTTGGGAGTGAATTCGATGTTGATGGACTTGGGAAAGGAGTAGCCGCATATCTGTAGGGTGTGGTTGAGGAGTTCGTTGACGTCCGCGGCAACCAGCTTAGTTGCCTCTTTGCGGGATATGGTTTGGAGCTGGCGGATAAGGTCCCCGGCGCGCAGGCAAGCGTCTAAGGCGGCGTTCAGGTATTCGGCCGTCTCTTTGCGGTCTATGGGTTCCTCCGCCTCGTTCATCATCTTGAGAACTGAGATACTGCCCATGATGCCGGTGAGGCTATTGTTAAAGTCGTGGGCAAAGCCGCCGGCCAGTTGGCTCATGGCATCCAGCTTTTGCACCTGGAAGAGCTGGGCTTGGATGGCGTTGCGCTCCTTCTCAAGCTGGATATGGTCGCTCAAGTCCCGGATGGTGGCTAAAAGCTCCCGCCCCGCCTGGCCCTCAAGCTGTGAAAGAATGGCTTCCACCTTGATGCTCTTGCCGTCAAGCTCAATGGTTTCCCACTGAAAAGAAGCGGCTTCCCCGGTGAGAGCGCGGTCAAAATACTGCTGAAAGACGGGGGCCATCTCTTCCTTGAGTATGGAAAAATCACAAAGACGCTTTGTTTTTGCCTCTTCCCGGCTATCCATACCGAAGATTTCCATAGCCTTGGCGTTGAGGTCCAGAACGTGGCCGCTCCCATCTAAGACGATAAGGGCGTCGTCCGCGGCGTCCAAGATGGCGCGGGAATCCCGGCAGGATGTCTTGGCCCTTTCAAGCTCCTTGGAGTGGAAGTCCCTAACTCTGTCCAGGGCGATGATAAAGCCGAGGGAGAGGAGACAAAAGCCAACAAGCGGAATCAAAACTTGAGCCATGGCTTAAGTCTAAGCCATGGGGGGCGGAAAAAAAAGATTTCCAGGAGGAAAAAAGACTCAAGCGGGTATATACTCTCCGGCATGAAGCCACTTAAAACGTTCGCGGTCCTGGCCGCCCTCCTTCTACCCCTCTGCGCTGCCGCCCAAACCCTTGCCTACCTTGGGGCTCAGAATTCAGCCGGAGACTCCCGTTACGACTACGTGGGTTCCCTAGTCTCCGGCATCATCCAGTACGACCTTTCCTCCACCCCCGGCATCGCCTTAGTGGAGCGCTCCTCCCTGGACGCCATCTTGCGCGAGCAGGAGATTTCCTTGAGCCTAGGCAAGGCAGACGCGGTTAAGCTGGGTCAAATACTGGGGGCGGAGTATATCGTGAAGGCCGAGTATTCCGTAGTCGGCTCGGAGCTGAGCTTTACCCTTTCCCTTATCGACGCCGCTACCGCCCAGACCTTCAGCTTTTCAGACCGCGGCGCCGACGAAAACCTCATCCACGCCCAGGCCGAGCGCCTGGTGAAAAAGTTGACGGGCAAGGACGTGACCTTTAGGTCGCAGCAGCGCAAGCGCTCCCTCCTCTCCCTCAAGGACGTGACGCCCGGCTCGATAAGCCTTTTTTGCGGCCTCGTAGACGCGGAGATACTCCTTGATGGGGAATTTGCCGGTTATTCCAAGGGAAATGCCCGGGAAGCCATTCGTTTTGAGGGCCTTGAGCCCGGCCCCCACGAGCTCAAACTCAAGCTGCGCGGCTTTGGCATGGCTAAACTGCCGGAGGTGATCTACCAGGATTGGCAGCAGATTGTGGATGTCCAACCCGGCAAGACCGCGGCGGTTAAGGCGGAGGCCTGGCTCTACTCAGATATCTACTACCAGCTCAAACGGGTAAAAACGGAGAGATTCACCTTGGCGCCGGAGAGCGGGGTGGCGGCTAAGGAGGGGCGGATAGAGTTTGAGTTCCTGGACAGAAAGGGCAAGGCCCATCCCGTTATTGTCAGCTACACGGCAAACCGTAAGAGCGACTCTGGAACGATAGCGGCTATCTTTTCCTTGGATGGGGAGAGGCAGCCCTTGGACCTTTCCTGCCCCGCTGGCAAGGAGGCGAGCGCCCAGCTGAGCCTAGGCCCCCTCAACCTGGCCGTATCCATCGATTTGAAGAGTTCCATTCGTAATACTTTCCTCCTTGAGCTCACGCGCGTTGATATCGTAGCTGACGAATGGCTTAAGTAGCGCAGGGCTATTTTTGGACTATCTGGACTAATTGTATATTTTGTAAGGAAATACCTATGTGGAGGGAGATTGGCACAGGGCAAAGTACGTATATTGTTTTAATATAATAATTTAGATAAAATTATTATCTCTGGAATTAATCCGCTAAAACACCGCAAGCGGTAGAAAATTACGCCAAATCCCCATAAATACCGCCTTCGTATGGTATTTTCCCCTGTTTTGGGCTAAATTATACACGATAAAGGCGTTGCCTTTTTATTTCGAGAATGTTTGTCGTTTATTAAAACGAGGAGGATCGCAGATGCGAAAAATTATCCTGTGCGCCCTAGTGCTTATGGCTCTCTTGCCGGCACTTGCCATGGCGCAGAATTGGAACCTAACGAGGTCCCCAACGAACGAGGTTACGTTCGGCCTGTTTAGGGAGGCTGTGGACGTTTATATGGATAGTCTGTTCTACGGAGAACTTGTCGACCCCATCTTTATGTTTAAGTTTGTAGCGCCTACCTCAACGGTAGATAGCGGACCAAATGAATTTGGCTTTGGCGGGCGCGTTGCAGCCTTTTATGGAGCTGCCTTTTACGGTTACGATGGAAGCACGAATGGGCTTCTCGGCGGCGGGCAGAGCACCGCTCAGTACGTGAATGATACCCTCATCATGGCCGCAGACAACGCTACCATCCTGGGAAAGAATACCGCTATAAGCGAACAGATTCGTTATACTGTATATAACTATCAGAATCCTCAGTTGCTCTTTGGCTTTGACATAGGACAGCTTAAGATTGGCGTAAAGGAAAGCTTTCTGCTGATTGAAAACTCAGAGCTGGGAACCTATCGAGCTTCAGACGCTAGTCCCCTGGCTAGCACGATTTCCGAGGTGAAGATGCTCTCTGCTGGTGCCTATGTCACGACCTTTAGTGATGCCCTGACCTATGCCAAGGTCAAGAAGCCAAATACCAGTGTTGAGAATACACTTGAAGCAGGCGTTTCTATGCCTTTGGGAGAGTTAAAACTCCTTGGCAAGCTCGGGATCGGCACAAATTTCGATATGGTCGACCAGAGGCTTGCTGATAAGCGGGTTGTCGTACAAACTGACGCCGCCTATGCACCCTTTACCCCCACTGACTGGGTTCTTCCCGGCGAGACAGCTGCGGAGATTGCCAACATCCAACGCTATGACGCTAACTACTATCACAATGCCAATAGCTCTTTCGAACTTGCTCCGAGCCTCTTTCTTGGCGCAGAGCTCCCTCTGAACCTTCTAGCCAATCCAATGCGGGCATCAGCTGGTCTGCATTATGACGCATACCTCTACAGCTACAACGCCAACCTCAAGGATTCCGCAGGACAAAACCTTAAGGCGAGCACGGGCTTGGATAGGCAAAACTTCTCGCGTGTAGCTGGTTTTGATGCTGTGAGCGGTCTTTTTAGTACAACTACGACTGTCAACCGTTCCTTTTTAGCTAATAAGTACAAATATAACACCGATCATGACATGAGTTTACCCCTCGAGCTGATGGTTGAGCCCAATAAGGGCTTCCGTTTTGGCGTGAGCCTTGAGCCCAACATGAGCTTTGGTGGCTCTAAATATAATAATAGTCAAGGCTCTATCTCAACCGTCACCTACGATGACGGCGACGGTAACGCCCGCGACGTAGATACGGATGATTATGAAACCGTTACTACCGTTGTCAACCAACCCTCAGAGATAAGCTCTTCAAATTTTTCAGCAGGTCTCGAGGCAAATGTTGCCGTCCAGATCTATCTCAAGCAGGACAAGCTCAGACTCAATCTAGGTACAAGCGCGAATAACACCTTTGTCAATAGGGGTACTACTAAGACCCAGGTAACCGGTCTACAGACTACTCAAACTACAAGGAATTCCGCTGGTTCAACTATGACCACAGTCTATACGGTTACATCACCGGCTGTGAATGAGTTCTCCATAGTTAACTATGATTCTGGCTCTTCTGTGTCGATTAACTATGAGGCTGGACTTACCTACTTCCTGAATCCCAATGTAGCCCTTGACTTTATCGTAGAGAATGATGCGGCTTTCAATCTAGCCGCGACGACGGACAGTGGCGGTTTCTTTAATCTGGCAAATTGGTCCTTCCAGATGACCGTGAAACTTCCCCCCCAAACTAGCGCCCCCAAGATCGAGGAGGAGTAAGATGAAAAAGAACCTATGGATTGTGGGCTTAACAGCCCTCCTAAGCCTGATTTTCCTTGCCTGCCCCCCCGTGGCCGGCAAGGTCGATACGAATATCGGCGCGGATGACGCTGCTGAGATTACTCTTATCACTACCGGGAATACGGGCTTGGCCTCTGTTGCCCTTCCTGGTACTCCCTTGGCTCTCACCGCTGTTTCTGGTGATTTAACCCCTCATGCCTTACCGCCTAGGCTTACCTTGGACCCCGTTGTGCGGCAAGCAGCCGGGCAGGTGGTCAGCCTTGATTTTAGCTACGTGGTAGACGAGGAAAGCCTCGATGGTATCCAATTTCATATTCTTGGAAATGGAAATGCAACTACTGACACAGCAAGTACTCGTACGAGCAGGATAACACCTACGTCAATTAGGGTAGAGCGGGTAGCCGGAAACGGTTGTCGTGTTTTTTATACTCTTAACCTCGCCAGTGCTAATCAGTATATAGAGCTTTACATCAATGCCGCTGTCCTTACCGGCAAGAAAACGTTAAAGCTTGATCTAGATGGCGACGGAATTATGGGCGAGCTTGAGGATGACTATATAGGCTATATTGAGGTAAATCAGAGCGTGGCACCTGGATCAACCCCTCCAACCGCGGTTACCCTTGTGGAGCGCCTCCCCCGAGCTAATCCTGGTTATACCCCCTCGGTTACCCTGGCTTCGGGCGTCATTGATTTGGCTACCTACAACGGCGTTAGCTTTGCTAGCAAATTGGGCTTCCTTACCTCTGATACGGGAGGATCGGCTAATCAGGGCAAGATAAGCGTAGCGAACGCTTTTAAGGTTTATAAAGACATAAATGGTGTCTGGACCGAGGTTGTAGCAACCCCTGCTTACTCTGGTTCTCCTGATTTTCAGGCTACCATCAGCCTTACTACCGCTCCCGCTGTGGGCGAGACATACAAGATCACGGTAGATCGCTACAATGTACTTGAAACGGCTGAAGTAAATGGATATACCCACCGCTTAAGCTACAATCAAAATAATGTTCCAAACGGGGTTCCTCCCGGATTACCCGGAACACCTCCTCCAACACCGCTAGCACCAATGGGTGGAAGTCGCTATACTAATTATTACGTAACCTTTGGCCGGGCTGGCTCCGTCCAACAAGCCGTGACTGTTGCAAAAGCAGGTGAGGCCAATGAATTCTATGTGGATGTAACGGTTGATCCATTACTTTCACCTATTAACCTCAGCACTGTTACCGCATCAAGTTTTAAGGTGCGGCTTGCACAGAACACCCGCATCGGTATCAACACAACTGGACAATACCGCTTAGCTCAGACAGCCTACTATGCGGACTACACAACTCCAATTGCCATCTCCACTACCGACTGGCAAGAGGTTGACAGTGCTGTCTATGCCTTCCGTATCTACCTTCCTAGAGATGTGTGCCTCCTTGTTACAGGGGGAGTGAATTATATCGAGATTGCACCCTCGGTTCTCTCTCTTGAGACGACCAATGATCCGAAGGATAATACCGGCCTGCGTTCCTTTGGACAATTTGACGGTACTGATGGCTGGAGAAGGATTGCCTTCTAATCTAAGCTACAACAAGGCTATTTAAGCTTTGAAAGCCCACTCAGGCTTTATCCTGGGTGGGCTTTTTATTTTCAGATGGGTGAGTTTGCATCCCTTCCTTTCTTTTTTTAATCTTTACCCCGCTCTAGACCTTTTTAACCTCAATCTGCGCCACGATCATGCCGCCCAAGATGAGGATGGAACCGAGGATGGAGCGCCAGGTAAAGGATTCGCCTAAGAGGAAGATGCCGCCTAGGGCGGCAAAGAGGGACTCCATGGAGAGGATGATGGAGGCCCGGCCGGGGTGGGCGAGCTTTTGACCGTATATCTGGAGGGTAAAGGCTATGCCGATGGAGACGATGCCGGAGTAGAGGAGGGGGAGGGTGGTTGTCTGTATAGCCACAAGGCTCAAGCCCTCAAGGGGCAGGGCAAGGCCAAGGCTCAAGAGGGCGCAGACCATGAATTGGATGGATGAGAGGAGGAGGGCGTTGGCGCGGTTTGCCCAGTGGCCTATGACAAGGATGTGGAGGGCCCAAAAGAATGCCCCGATGAGGACAAGGACGTCTCCCCTGCCCATGGAAAAACCGGATTTTATGGAGAGGAAGTAGAGGCCTGAGAGGGCAAGGCAAGCGCCCAGCCAGATGGGCCAAGAGGCGCGGCGCCTTAAGAAGAGCCCCAGAATGGGGACTAAGATGACATAGACCCCGGTGATAAAGCCTGCGTTGCCCGCGCTGGTAGAGACGATGCCCGCCTGCTGGAGGCTTGCACCGGCAAAGAGGACGGCACCGCATACCAATCCGCCTATAAGGGATTCCTTAACGTGGAGCCCCGCCCTGTCGCGTTTGGCGCTAATAAGGATGAGGGGGATGATGGCCAGGGAACCCAGGGCACAGCGCAGGGCGTTAAAGCCGAAGGGGCCCATGGACTGCATGCCCAGGCGTTGGCTGACGAAGGACATGCCCCAGATAAGGGCAGTAAGGAGGAGGATGAGCTCGCCGCGTATCTCCGGGCTGAGTATGCTCTTGGCTTTGGTGGTATTCATAGGGTCTGCCCAAGGTCATACCCTAAGAGCGGCGCCTTAGGGAAGATGGACCCCATGGATATCAACTTTGCTGGCGATGCTTGTGTAGATCCTTGAGCATGGCGGTGCGGAGTATGGCATTGAGGCGGGTCTGGTAGCCTTCCCCCTGACTTTTTAGCCATTCAAGGATATCAGCGTCGATCCTGGCGCTGATTGCCGCTTTCTTTACCCTGTACAGGCTCATGGCCTCGGCGAAAGATCTGCCATTTAGCCTGATGGCGTTTGAAAAATCCTCTTCCGTCCATTCCGGTATATCAGTGGTATCAATATCTTCTTTTTGCTCTAGGGCAGGCTGAGGCCTGGCCTTAACCCTCTTCATATCGTTTCCTTTCATATTTCGTTACCCTCCTGGCGGAAATGATCCTGATATGCTCATCCTTTTCCGTCTTTACTATGAAGACTACCAATGCGACAAGCTCCTTATCCGCCTTACCGATGATCTGCCAGCGATTCTCGCCATGGCTTCCTGAATCCAGCCGCAAGAGTGCTAGGGGGTCTTCAAAAACGACTTGAGCCGTCTTGAAATTCAGCCCATGCTTTTTCTGGTTGCTCAGGTTTTTACCTTCATCCCATTCGAATATCATGAAATAAATAGAGAAGTGTATATACAATACAGTAAATACATATTATCAGAAGGGGATTTCATAATCTAGTCCTTTTGATGGTCGGCAAGGAGGGAATCCAGGCTGGGGTCCTTGAGGCCGCTCTGTTTAAGGTCGCTCAGGAGGGCGATGGCGGCGGGGATGTCGCGGGCCGGGTTTGCCCTTTGGGCAAGGAGGAGGGCTTGCAGAAAGAGGGCTCGGGGTTTGTCGGCGTCCGCGGCGATAGCCCGATCCAGGTAGGCCTGGGCTTGGGCCCATTCGGCTTGGCGCATGGCTTCCTTTGCCATACCCAAGAGATCGGGGATGGATGTTAAGGAGAGGTAGACGATGTCGGCGGGGGAGGAGACGCGGATGCGCCCCTCGTAGCTTTCATAGCCGGCAAGTCGGGCGCGCAGGCGGTACTCCCCGGGGCTTACTCCCTGAAAGCTAAAGCGGCCTGAGTAGTCGCTCTTTGCCTGGGCATAGCCGTTCATAGTGAGCTCAAGGCCGTTGATTGCCGAGCCGGACCTGTCATAGGCCATGCCGTGGAGGGTAAAGGCCGCATAGGCGCGGTTTTCAGCGCTGGCGCAGGAGATTGCCAGAATGCCCAGGCATAAGGCAAGGGCGGCTAGGGCGATGCGGGCAGGGGCCCTACTTTTTGATTTCATAGATCACTCCCTTATAGCGGATGATGAGGCTCTCCGGCCCCTGCGATATGAGGGCGTCCGAGGAAATGGGGGCGCCGCTTTTTACCGGGTTGAGTTCGAGCATGCGGCCCTCGCGGCTGTCCTTGAAGAAGAAGCTTTCCTTGCCCTCGGCGTTTTCCGCCCTGCCCACAAAGCTGAGCCATGAGGCTGCCTCGGGCCGGGGGCTGGCTGATGTTTTGGCAGATGGCTGTGGGGCGGCGCCGGGCTTGTTGGAAGAAGTTTTTAGCCCCTGGGCGGGGAAGAGGCGGCGCAAGGGAGGGGGCTTGAGGGCCTGCCTGCCTTCTGCCATTGGCGTGAGGGCCGTCCCAATACCCAGGATGACGGAAAGGCCCGCGGAGCTCGGGCTCAAGGAAATCTTACAGCGGCGGATTGAAAAGCCCAAGCCCCGGGGGGAGGATTCGGCCGCGATAAGGGCTGAGAGGGCATCCGGGCTTGCGCTGATATCGAATTCGAGGTCGTAGTTTCTGCGGCCCTGGCTTAAAGAATAGCTTGATGCCTTCATGCCGACGGCGCTCAGGGCCGCCTTAACGGCGGCGCCGAGGGCAATGGGGTCAGCGGCTTTACTTAAGTCCTTGTCTTCCGGCTTTGCGCTCTTCCGCCGGTTAAGCTCTGCGCGGAGCTCTTCCAGCTTGGGCGTCTTGCCTGCCGCCCGTTCCGCCTCTAGGCGCAAGAGGGCGCTCTGGGCCTCGGCCTCCGCCTCCTGGGCAAGGAAGCCAGATACCAGGGCCAGGGCGCAAAGAATGGCAATGACAAGGATAAAGATAAGGCGGCGTTCAGGGGCCTTCATGGTAGAGCCCCCTTAGGTTGAATTTTTCTAAGCTATCGCCTGTACCCGCCCCAGCTTCTTGCCCGCCTTGGATGTTGGAAAGCTGAAGCTCGGAAAAGCCGCTCTGGGCAGAGAGGCGCCTCACGGTTTCCAAAGCGTTGGGCGAATGGATGAGGGCGTTAAAGGAGCCGGATTCATAATCGAGGTCTGAGAGGCGGGCGCCGGGGTCCAAGCCTTGGGAGAGTGCGCTGAGAAAAGCCCCCAGGCGGGCTTCCGGGCGGCTTTCCGTCTTGGAAAGGGCGGCGATTTCCTTTTCCAGAGCCTGGGCTTCTTGGAAAGCGGCGCGAAGCTCCTTGAGCTGGCTTAGTGCCCTGGTGCGCTCCTCCAAGGCCGCCTGGCGGCGGCTCAAAAAGAAGAGGCAGAGGAGGGCAAGGCTGGCTGTTAAGGCGATGCGCAAAATGACTGCCCTTTGTTTTGACTGCCGCCCCGCCTTGAGGATAAAGAGGCTCTGACGGCCCAGCCGGAGGCTGAGGGCGGTCTCCAGATCAAGGACGCGGCCGCCATCACCGCGAGCTTCCACCGCAAGCCATGCCTCCATTCGCGGGCAGAAAGCCGGCTCGGTGATAATCTCAAAACGTATAGGTGCATCTGGTGCAAGCGCATCGTCTAAAATTTCTTGAAGGATGCGGCCCAGGCTCTCTGGATTTGCATCTAGCTCTGAGGGGCCCCAGGCGCGGCGTTGCCCAAGGGTCCAACTGCCGGAAAGGCGCCGCGCCCATTCAAGCCAGCGAGCGCGGACAAAGACGCGGAGGACATCGCCCTGGGAATCCTTGAAGGCGCTTAAGAGGCAGGCCAGGTGAGTTTTTGGGAAGAGCTTGCGGTATTCGGCTAGGCATTCGGCGCTTGTGAGGATGGCCTGGCGATTGCCGGGCAGGATGTCAAAGGGGTGTTTGTCCGGGTCGTCGGGGAAGAAGCGCCCGATATTGCGGCGCATCCAGGCCTCGGCGGCCTCAGCGTCGGTTAGCCCATCCTCGATGTCGATGAGGATGTAGTCCCCAAGGGCCATATAGGCTGCCTGAGGCCCTGTGGCGGAAGAAGGTGAGAGGGGCTCTTCCTGGAAGCCGCCCTGGGTCCAGGAGCCGTAGGCGAGGGTCTTGCCCTGGGCTTTTTTCATAGCCTACTCCAAACCAAGGAGACAAGGCGGGCTTGCTTACCGCTTGCCGTGGGGTCAAGGGGAAGGCTGCGGGCAAAGATTGCCCTCCCCTTTACTCCATCCTTTGAGGCTTCTATGCCCCAGAACCATGTTCTTACTCCCAGGTATCCATAGATGGAATGGCCGGCGGGAAGGCCAAGGACGCGGCGCAGGCCATCATCGTCGATGGGTGCGACGGAACGGGTGTTGACCAGGAGTTGGTATTTTTCTGCGTGAGCGGGGATCTTCCATGGCGGGTAGGAGAGGAGTGCCTTGAGGATGGGCTCGGGCAGGAAGTTTACGTTCCATTGGCCTTGGGCGCTTAAGACCCTCTGGAGGGCGCTAAAGCGGTTGCCGAGGGCTTGGGCAAGCTTGGCATCGTCATAGATGGTGGGGGAGGCAACCTGGGCCTTGACGATGCCGTGGAAGGCCTGGGCTTCTGTCTCGTTCAGGCCCGCGTCGCGCGCCATGCGCCGTAGGGCGAATTCATCGCTTGAGTTGATGTTGGGGTATGAGTAGGGGCTTAAAAAATCCTGGGTGTCTTTGTCTGAAAAAAAGCCAGCGTAGAAGCTAGGGTCTAGGCTGAGCCCTGAATCTTCCCGGTATTGCTGGAGGTCTGCCGCCGTCTTCCCAGGCTTTAAGACGCGGGAAAGAGCTGTCTCTTCAAGCATGCCTTTGCGGATCCAATTGGGATTGATCTTGCTGGAGATGTCCTTGATGAGGATGTCGCAGGCCCCCAGGGCCTTGTGGGCGTAGGCGGGGTCTGAGGGGGCGTCGCTCGTGGGGCTTACATCGGCATCCAGGGCGGCCAGGGCTTGGTCGATTGCCGCCAGGATGTCTGAACGCGCGGAGCTATCGCTTGCCTTCCCCTTGCCGCGGGCGATACTGCGGGCCGCCGTTCCGATAAAGGAAAGGCTTGCCGCGCCCACAAGGGCGCAAAAGAGAATGATGGCGGCGGTTTGCAGGGTTGCAGAGCCGGATTCGGGGTCAATGTTTTTATTTCTCACGGGGCTTCCCCCCCGGATAGGCTCAAGGAAGAAAAGAGGGCCTGGCTCTCATAGGCCTGGCCGTCTATAAGGTAAGCCGCGCGAATGCCGGCTACCCGGCCCTTGGCGTTTAGAAGGGGATACAAGCGTGCCGACTCTATACCGGAAAAGGAGAGGCGGTTTTGCCCGGCACCTATGCTCAAGCTTCCTTGAGAAAAGCCTATTTCCAGTTTTGAGTCCATGCTCCCGTCCAGGAAGGCTAGGCTTAGGCTCTCAGAGCCGATGGCCGACTGGGCCAGGGCGGGGTTTATAAGGGGGGCCGCCCAAAAGGGTGGGTTTACCCTGGCGGCAAAAGAGCGTAGCCCGCGGTCCACCAGCTCGGCGCGGGCGGCGGCCGAGCCTGCGTGCCCCGCCTTGATAAAACCGGCGGCAAGGCGGCTGCCCACCGCCCAGAGGGCAAAGAGGGCAAGCGAAAAGACGGAGAGGGCTATCATGGTTTCAAGCAGGGTAAAGCCGGCTTCTGCTTTTTTTTCTTCTCTCTCTTTTTGCCCCCGACCGCGCAGCCGCTTATTCATGGCCCAGCTCCAGGACGGCAGCGCTTTCCGCGTTGCGCGATTCTATAAGCGCGGCGGCGCCGTCGCACAGGCGTGCGGCCGACCTGAGGGCATGGCCGGCCGCGGCGGCTATCGACCCCATGGCTATCAGGGCGATGATGAGGGCGACCATGACTTCAATGCTCGTCCAACCGCCCTGGTCTTTATTCATCGGCCTTCCAGGTGGAGATGTCGGCGTCTTTGACGGAGCCGCC
>JBGSOB010000034.1:0-5665 GCA_041739325.1 Treponematales bacterium | reverse complement strand
CCGGATAGCTGGTGAACCTCTTCCAGGATCTTGGAGAATTTTTCTCCATCGACGCCTTCGTTATAGCCGGTCACAAAGCCCTTCCAAAAGGTAGGCTCAACGCCCAATTTTTCCTTGACGGCTGCTACGTGCTTGGCCCCGATTTCCTCGTTGAAATAAGTTCCCAGGTTTATGATGTGCCAGGAGAGTTCAAGCTCCTTGGTGGCCCGAACCAGATTGGCTAAGTCTAAGTAATTGAGGCGCGACACCGTGGTCACGATACCGACGTGAGGTAGGCTTGATTTTTGCTTGCGTTTTTCCTCATTTACCGCTTTGATTCCCTCGATGACCTTTTGGTAGGAGCCCTTTCCGCGGATTTCGTCGTTCACTTCCTCAAAGGCGTCTAGAGAAACGAAGAGGGCGCTCCACTTGTCACGCACAATCCGCTCCGCGTTCTGCGCCAGGAAGGTACCGTTGGTATTGACGGTGACAGCCGGGATCTTTTTAAGCATATAGCTCATAAGATCCATGAAATTCGGGTACATGAAGGGTTCACCGCCCCAGACGTAGAAAACCTTGGCTTTCTTGGAAACCTCATCTATGAATTTCTTGTACTCGTCAAGGCTGAGGTTTTGCTTGGATTTTTCCAAGGCATCATGGCCCTTAAGCGTTCCTTTAATGCCGCGCTGACCGCACATTACGCAACGCAGATTGCATAAGGGGGTTATCTTGAGGGTTACCAGGGGCATCTCCGAGGAGAGGTCCTTCTTCATATTATAATCAAAGGCCTTTGCCTTCTCTGAACCGAGAAATGCCTGTAGCATCGTCCAAGCGATACCGGGATCCTGACTGAGCAGCTTGGGCACGATAGAAAAGTTGTTCTTCATTGGGTCTCCAAAATGAATGAGTGCCGATAAAATATCCGATTTTTCGCCCTTGTGCAAGGCGGAGACTGAAAGATCCAGGCTGGACGCGCGTTATAAGCGGTATATAAAAAAAAGGCCCGCGAGAACATTCTCGCGGGCGCGTGAAGCCAAGCCAGACCAGAGGCCATGGCTTGGCTTTCACAAGGCTATTTCTTAATCTTAGCCTTCTTGGCGCTTTCCTTGAAAGCCTTGCCGTAGGTGAACTTGGGAACGCGGACGGCAGGCTTGGCGGGAATGGTCACGGACTCACCGGTCTTGGGATTGCGACCGATACGCTTCTTGGTAGCCGGGCGCTCGCGCACATAGGCTTTACCAACGGTTCCGAAGGGAACGCGATTGCCGACGAGCATGCCGGCGGTGAAGACTTCGACGAAGGCCTCAATGCAGTCCTTGGCCTGCTTCTTGGAAAGGCCGGTCTTCTCCGCTACATAGGCGATCATGGTCGTCATAGTGTACTTATCGGGAGAAGCGATCTTCTTGGACGCGGGAGCGGCTTTCGCGGCGGGTTTCGCAGCGGCCTTAGCCGCAGGTTTCTTAGCCACCGGCTTCTTGGCCGGAGCCTTCTTTGCCGCGGCTGCCTTTACTTTCGCCATCATATCCTCCTTACAATATCAAAGCAATTCAATACGGTATTCCTAAGGTTATAAATCATTAAAAGGGTTTTGTGAAGTATGAAAAAAATAATCTTTTTATGAAGGCGCTCAAGGGAAGCTTCGTTGACAATCCCCGGCCTTTTATCCATTATAGACGCAAGAAACAAGCGTTCCCGGAGGTAATTGATGCCCGCTTTCGTTAATCTCGATAAAACCACGGCTTTTACGGCCCTCGTTCAAGGCTCTCGTCCTGCCCCGCTTTCTTCCCTTCTTAATAAAGAAAGGGTAGAAAGCATGGAAATTCCCCTTGGTGGCGGCCTACGATACAACTATGCCTCAAAATTCGTCGATCAAAGCGTGCTGAAAGCATTGCAGGCACTCAGCGATGAGGTTCAAAGCATTGAAAAATACAAGCTTATTCTAAGCGGCGAGACAATGAACACGGGTGAAGGCCGCAAGGTCCTACATCACCTTTGTCGCGGCCGATTAGGCGGGGAAGTCAACTTTGGCGGCAAAGAGCTCGGGGCCTTTTATGCGGGCGAGCTTTCAAAAATAAGGGAATTCGCCGAATCAGTCCGTTCAGGCAAACTGCGCAGCGCTTCCGGCAAGGCCTTCGACACCGTTTGTCAAATTGGCATCGGAGGCTCGGACTTAGGTCCGCGCGCCCTCTACCTGGCCCTCGAGGCCTACGCTCGGGAGAAGGGTCTGCTAAAGTTGCGCGCTGAGTTCATATCCAACGTGGACCCGGACGACGCAAACCTCGTCATGTCGCGCATCGACCCCCACACTACCCTCTTCATACTCGTGTCCAAATCCGGCACTACCCAGGAAACCCTTGCCAACGAAACCTTCGTTCGCAAAATCCTTGAAGCCAAGGGAGTGGATCCGGCCAAGCAGATGCTGGCCGTGACGAGCGAAACGAGCCCGCTTGCCAAAAACCCGAATTACATGAAGAGTTTTTATATAGACGACTTCATTGGCGGGCGCTATTCAAGCACAAGCGCCGTCGGCGCGGTCGTGCTCAGCCTGGCCTTCGGCCCTGAAACCTTCGACGCAATTCTTAAGGGAGCCCATGAAGCCGATAAGCTTGCCCTAGAGAGCGACATCCTTAAGAACCCCTCGCTCTTGGACGCTTTGCTAGGCGTGTACGAGCGCAACGTGCTTGGCTATCCATCGACCGCCATCCTCCCCTACTCCCAAGCCCTTTCGCGTTTCCCGGCCCACCTGCAACAGTTGGACATGGAATCCAACGGCAAGCAAGTCAACCGCGATGGCTCGGCAATCACCTATTCCACCGGTCCGGTCATTTTCGGCGAGCCGGGAACCAACGGCCAACATTCATTCTTCCAGCTGCTGCATCAGGGAACGGACATCGTGCCCTTGCAATTCATTGGTTTTAAGAGGGCGCAAACCCTCTTTGACGTCAACGTCGAGGGCTCAAGCAGCCAGCAAAAACTGAAGGCCAACCTCTGCGCGCAGATCATCGCCTTCGCCAAGGGAAAGCAAGACGCCAACCCCACTAAGAATTTTCCCGGCGCCCGCCCCTCAAGCCTGATCTGGGGCGAGAGCCTGAGCCCGGAGGCCTTGGGCGCACTCTTGGCACACTACGAAAACAAGGTAATGTTCCAGGGCTTTATCTGGAATCTCAACTCATTCGACCAAGAGGGAGTGCAACTGGGCAAGGTCCTGACAAAACAGGTTCTCTCCGGCGCTTCTAACGACACGGCTCTGCAGGCCTATGCGGGGCTCTTGGGCCTATGACCTCCTACGCGGTGCCGGTCGTCGCCTTCACTGGAGGCGGCACCGGAGGCCACATCTACCCCGCCCTGGCAGTGGCCGAAGAGCTTTCAGCCCTTGCCGCCGGGCGGGGGGGAGTGCGTATCGTCTGGATAGGCAATGAAGCCGGCATGGACCGCGGCATCGTTGAAAGAGCGGGTATAGAGTTTTTCGGCATACCCTGCGGAAAATTCCGCCGCGATCTTTCCCTTAAAAATCTAAGCGATATGTTTAGGATATTTTCCGGCTACTTCAAAGCGCGGAAGATTCTAAGCGCGCTTAAGCCGGCCTTGCTTTTTTCCAAGGGGGGCTTCGTATCGGTACCGCCCTGCTATGCCGCGAAATCCTTAAATATCCCGGTTTTTTCCCATGAATCAGACGCCAGTCCCGGCCTAGCCACTCGGCTCTGCGCCCAGGTTGCGCAGCGGATATTTCTTGCCTACGCCTCCACCGCCAAAGGCTTCCCTAAACGCCTTCAAGGCAAACTGGAAGTAAGCGGCAACCCCGTCATGCGCGCCGTTTTCTCAGGCGATGCCCATCGCGGGCGCCAATTCCTAGGCATTGATACAGAAAAACCCCTCATCCTCTTTCTCGGCGGCAGCCAGGGAGCGCGTCAGGTAAACGAGCTTGCCCGCGCATGCGCCGCCGCCCTAGCCGGACGCTGCTACATAGCCCATCAAACCGGCGAGGGAAATCAGAATCCAGCTGCAAGCGAGAATCCACCAGGCTATTTTACCTTCCCTTACCTGCATGGGGAATTGCACGACCTAAGGGCGGCCGCCGACATCATGGTAGGCAGGGCAGGCGCCGGCATTATCTGGGAATGCGCCGTCCGCGAAATTCCCATGATCCTCATCCCCCTGTGCGGGGCATCCACCCGCGGGGACCAAGTGCTCAACGCCGACCTCTTCCAAAACGCAGGCGCGGCGATAAGCCTTGCAGGGCAGGCAGCCAGCGCCGAACGGTTGATAGCCGAGCTTTCCGGCCTGATAGATGACAGCGCAAGAAGGCAGGCAATGTCAAAAGCGGCCATGGCCCTTGCAGGGGAAGCGGCCGCGCCTCGTATCGCGCAACGCATCATGCAGAGCCTTGAACAAGGCGGAAAATCATGAACCCCATAGATATCGGTGGCTTGATCCTCATGCTCGTTTTTGCCATCCGCTGCGCCTTTAGGGGCTTTATCGAGGAAACGCTGAGCATGGCCGCATGGATCTTGGGCGGTTTGGCCGCCTTCCTCTTTTGGACCCCGGTATCCTCATTCCTTGCCGCCTATATTCAGATACGCTACCTACCCCAGGCTCTAGCAATCGGTGGGGTATTCATACTGGTATTCCTCCTGGTGAAGATTATCGAGAAGGCCCTCAAGGAAAGCCTTGAAGCTCTGCATTTAGGCTTTATCGACCACATCTTGGGCTTCCTCCTAGGAGCGGTTGAGGGAGCCATCATATCTTCCATCCTCATAGCCTTGATCGTCTACCAACCGCTGTGGAATCCGCAAGCACTGCTCTCAGGCTCGTTCTTTTACGCGCTCATCGGTGGCCTTATAGCGCCAAACGGTGGAGCCGGCGGTGTTTGAAAACCTCCTCTACCAAGAACAAATATCCGCCACCCTTAAAGAGGCCCTTAAGCAGGGCCGCTTGCCGCGTTCGCTTCTCTTTTCAGGACCTGCCTGCTCGGGTAAGACGACGGCCGCGCTGGAATTGGCTCGTAGTCTTTCCTGCGTGGGCCAAGCCGAATGGAACTGCCCCTGCCCCGCCTGCGAGAGGCATCGCCGCCTGGTGCATTCCGACTTGATGATAGCCGGCCCGGACGATTTGGGACCGGAGATAGCCGCGGCCCTAGGCATGCTTGAGCGCAGCCAGAACAAGCGTGAGCTTTACGCCTTCTTACGCTCGATACGCAAGCTTACCCGTCGCTTTGACCCTGACCTGTGGGCGGGCGAGGAATCAAAACTTTCCAAAGCATCAGTTCACGTTCTTGCCATTGAGGAATTGCTTTCCGATTTAGACCCCGGCTCTCCCAAGGCCGAGCCGCTGACCGCGGCTACGCGCGCTTCTGAAGAGGCGCTCAAGCTCATAGCCCTCCTGCCGGCAAGCCTGCCAGTCTTCATGGTGCGCAACGCCTCCGCTTGGTCTCGCCTCAGCTCTTCCGGAAAGCGCAAATGCTTGATTATTGAAAACGCGGACAGCATGCTCGACTCAAGCCGCAATGCCCTGCTCAAGCTCTTGGAGGAGCCTCCGGAGAACCTTGTCATCGTTCTCACCACCTGCCGCAAGAGCGCCCTCATAGAGACCATACTCTCCAGGCTGAGGGACCTAAGCTTCCGGGAGCGTAGCGCCCAGGAGAGCACAGAGATACTGACGCGCATCTTCGCACTGCCGGAGGCCCTTT
>JBGSOB010000048.1:0-29722 GCA_041739325.1 Treponematales bacterium | reverse complement strand
CCAAAGGTTCCCCTCCCGCAAGGCTTAAAAAAAAGAGCCGGCGACCCTTAGGCTACCGGCTCTCTTTTTCAGGATATTTTTTTAGTTGGCGGGGAAGGCTACCGTATAGTTGGCGCCGAAGTTGTTGTCGTAGTAGGTGCTGCCATTCACGTTGTAGGAGAGGTAGTACTTGATCTCCCGGGTTGAGGGGATGGTAGCGTTCCATGTCCAGAACTCAACGCCGCTGGCATTGGGGCTGGCGATGGGGGAGGCGTAGGAGGGAGCGTAGTACTGGTTGTAGCTTAAGGGAAGCACCTGGGTGCTGGCCCAGTTGTTCGTGGTGTAGTGAATCTTGACGGTCTTGGAATAGCCGAGGTTCTTGAGGTCGGCGGCGCCGTTGAAATAAACCTTGCCGGCTTGATCGTAGACCTTGGCCTGGGAAGCCCAGCGGGAAGCGATGCGCGTGCTCTTGCCCAGGAGGTAGCCGCCATGGGCTTCGAGGTTGTAGTTGGCTCCACCGTTGTTGTCCCAGTAGGTCTGACCGTTCACTTCATACTTAACGCAGAACTTGGTTCCCAAGGTGTAGGTACCCTGGTAGTAGGAGTTAAAGCTGAGGTTGACGTTCCAGAGCTCCTCGCCCGTGCCGGCCTTCTTTACGTAGATGCCGGGGAAGTCCTTCCAGGTTCCGTCCTTCAACTGGTGGCGGACTGATACCTTCTTGGCGTAGGCCAGGTTCTTTACGAGAATGTCAACGCCGCGGTTGATTTCGGTGATGCCGTAGTGGCCTGTGGTGACGGACCAGGCGCGGTAGATTTCCACGTTGCCGGTGATGGCGCGGGAATCCGCTTCGAGATCGCTGGCTTCATCGGTCTGGGGCGCGGTGGCCACGGCGCAGGACGCGACAAGGGCGATGAGGGCGAATACGGCTAAAAGGCTTAGAAACTTCTTCATAATGTTCTCCTAAAAGATGGTTGAGGCTGGCGCTTAGAAAGTGGGCCAGAGGTTGTTGACGGACTCGTAGGACTGGTAGGGCGCCGCGATCACGGCGTTGTTGCCCTTCATCCAGGTAACGCCGGATACGGAGCGGGTTTCGCCGCTGACCCAGTCGGCCATCACGATCTTGAACTGAGCGCCGAGGGGCAGATTTTTCTGGAGGGTCCATTGGGAATCTCCGCCTACGTCGCGGTAGCTCATCTTATATGCCGTTCCCCAATTGCCCAGCCAGTTGGATTGGCCGGTGACGTAGAGGGCCTTACCGTAGGGCACACGGTAGTGGGCAATAATTGACACCTGGGTGGGGCAGAGGTTGACCGTTGAGGAAACCGTGGAGCCGGCGACTACCTTCAGGTACTTTTGCGCAAAGAGGGTTGAATGGCTTGATGTCATCTTAAAGAAAGTTGTGTACACGGAAGTGCCGGCGGGAAGGGTGACGGTGGCTTTTCCGTAGCTATTGGTATAGCCCACGTTGAGGCCAGCGCCGTAATAGCCATTAAAGATTCCGACCTGGTTCAGGGGAGCGCTCTTGAGCACTCCGCCCTCCACGTAGTCTGCTAGAACGGTAAAATTCACTTTACCCGTTGTAACGGCGCGGGAATCCGCCTCGAGATCGCTACCTTCATCTGCTTGGGGCAGGGTTGTTAAGGCGCAGGATGCGACAAGGGCGATGAGGGCCAGGATTGCTGCAAGGCCTAGAAACTTCTTCATAATGTTCTCCTTGGAGATGGTTGAGATGGGCTCTTTGTAGCTTAATGCGGAAAACGTGTCAATACCGCATTATATGTCAGGCTAAGCAGTAGTAGGTAGTTAAAACGTTTAATCTGTTATTATATCCATTAAATAGCATGATATTTGTTAGATATCGATTAAATGTATGAAAAGGTTGCTGAATGTTACTAGATAGAGGTTTTTGCATCCGTGGAGCTTTACTAAGATTTTTACCACAGATGTACGCAGATCTTCACGGATAGGAATAGACTTTGGCTCTTCTCTTTATCAGTGCCATCTGTGGTTTCTGTGGTTTCTGTGGCTGCGAGGGGTCTGATTGGGGTCAGACCCCAATCAACCTTTTCATGGTAGAGCTGACATCTTGCCAGAATCCTAGGGAAGGATCTTGGGTGAGGATCTTAAACTCTTCCGGGGTGTAAACCAAGGCATCCAGGGCGGGGAAGCGTTCATAGAGATCGTCGAAGAGGGGCGGCCGTTTGGTAAAAGGGGAGGTCCGTTTCCGTAACCAGTATGAGGTCTATGTCGCTCTCCGGCCCGAAATCCCCCCGCGGGCGATGCTGCCGAAGATCCATGCCGACTCGACCCTCCCCTTAAGGAGTCTCCGCAACTCAGCTTCGAATTCGTCTAGGGAAAGACCGTAGAGGGGGTCGCGTTTCTTCCAGACAATCGCGTCGCTCATCTATCCCAGGCCGCCTTGACGTATTTCAGGATAGTCTTTGCGAGGACGAGGGCCTCTTCAGCTTGTCGCAACCAATCCAAAGACCTATCGTTCATGGAGAAAGTATAGGACTGCATCGGCGATTAGTAAAGCAGGGTCTGACCCCAAAGGTGATCGATAGACGGTATCCTCCAGCCTTGTTATATTTTGACGAATGAAAGGTTGACATCTGAAAACGGCCATGTTTAATGTTACGCTGCCGAAGAATAGAATTACAGGTTCAAAAAACCACTGTGTAAAGGATGCCTTTATGACGAGATCAGGTCTGACATGTTTATTTTTGACAGCCCTAACCATCATGTGCGCTTTTAGCCTCCTTGCATGCCGCAAGGACAGCCAGGGAGAGTCCGCGCGGGCAAGTGCGAACCCGAAGGCTAGTATCCAATCACCGTCTGATGTGGAAGACGTATTGCCTCCATTGGAGCCCGATACGGGTATCCGGTGGGCTAATTCTCCTTTTGGGCTCCGGCTGAGGTCTGCTCCTTCGACGGAAGCGACCATTATCAACGAGATGGCTCTCGGCACAAAAATGACGGAGATCGATCGACAGGCGGAGCGGGTGAAGATCGACGGGAAGGTGGGATATTGGATCAAGGTAAGTGTTGGAACGATGGAGGGGTGGGTTTTTAGCCCATTTATATCTTGGAAAGAGCCACTTCCGCTTGATCAATTCATCGCTGGCAGTTGGGAGCCCGAGCCTTTCTTTGATGAAAAAGCCCCCGTTAAGCAGAAAGAAAACAGGGGGTCAACATTTCAGGGGAGCCCCTCCGATTTAATTTATGACTTCAATCTAGACGGGACATACACTTCGGGCAATCATTATTATGGAGAGAACGGGACTTGGTCTTTGGCTGGCAACCATCTTACTTTATCAGGAAAGGGGGCAAGTGAGGGCGACGAAACCCATGAGGAAAAATTTACTTTAATTACCATCTCATGGATCGACGCGAACCACCTGACCTTCACGTATAGCATTAAAAATAAAGCCTCTGAAGGGCAGGATGTAGTCATTACACGGGGTTATGTACGAGAAACTGATTTTTCCCGTATTTTAGTCTATGCCAACTATATTAAAACGAGGACGAAGAGAGTGCAAAGATGCCTCGAGCAGGACTGGGACCCCAATCAGCTTTTTAGGATGCACAACCGACCGATCCATTACGCCGCACAGGACCAGAATCTAGAATTGTGCAGGATCCTCCTTGCTGCGGGAGCGGAGCCAGACCCGTCGAACGTTTTCGGGATGACCCCACTCCATATTGCCTGCAGTTCTCACAACAATTCGGATGACTTGTCCGTGATCAAACTTCTGGTGGAAGCGGGGGCAGATGTGAACGCCCAAGATGCGGATGGCTATACCCCGCTGGATATCGCTAAGTCTCCCAAGTTACAGGCTTATCTCACATCTTATGGGGCCATCGCTAACATCGGCCAAAGCCCGCCAGAAAAATGACGCCTGCCGCACCCTTGGGGTCTGACCCCTCAGTTTCCGCCTGAGAGCTACACAGAGCCCCTAGCCTTTCCTCGTTTCCCATGGCTGATACTGGGCTGAGCTTTGCAACCGGGTGTCCATGGCGGGTGATGATACAAGTGCTTCTTAATGGCATTCCTGGCTCGCTCAGGCTCAGCCCTCTGACTTCATCTGCCTACTCAAACCTTTTTTGATGTAGTCTGCCAGAATCATTTTGATGAAGGACTGATAGGGGACATCCCTTTCGTTTGCCAGGGTTTTGAGGCGGGCGAGCATGGGCTCGCTCAGGCGGAGTGAGATGCTTTGGAGGCTGGGATGGAGCTTGGGGAACTCGGCCCTAACTGCTTTACTCCAATCAACGAACTCTGTTGAGTCGTGAACGCTCCAGAAATCCGCTTCGTTCATCTTAGTACACATAGGGGCCGGATACGGCTGTCCAGGTTTCTTCTACCCCGTCGTAGAGCACCGAACCTACGCAGGAGCGCGCTGTCACGAATTTCCCTATTAAAAGGATCTCCTTACCCCCGCCTTCTTCCGTCTCGGGTAGGATGCATTGCAGGCTAAAACCCGAGCCATCAACGAAGACTTCTTCTTCCAGTTCCCAGTAGCCGAGTTCCGGGGCGTACCAATTCGAATCAAGGGTAAATTCGGAGAGGCGGTATCCCCCATCCCAGTCCCAGTTCATCTTGAAGGTGAGAAGAGGGCCATTCCAGCGTCCTTCGCTGTAAGTGTCGATAGCGAGCCAGGGTTGGCAAGAAGCCAGGGTGGCAAGGGTGAAAATTGCAAGAGCGAGGATAGCGAGGAAAGCCGCTCCCTTTAGGCTGAAAATTCGAGACGGTCTCTGCCTTCGCTTCATGGGTATATGGCCTCCCACCCGCTTTCTGTCTGAGTGAAGGGGACGAATTTCGGTAAAAGACCAGCTCCGGCCGCGTTCATGTGGAGCTCTGCCTGCGTGGGCACAAGGCTTTCTATCTCCCATTCGTTAAGCCAGGTTTCCAAGAGGACATAGGATTCGTAATCCCTTCCCTGATGCAGGTAGGGAATGACCGTCTTGCCCTCAATGACCCTTCCCTGCGTTGTGCGGCATTCAAAATGCAGCCAGCCAGATCCTAGCCCTTCCGCTAAGCGAGCATGGAGGCGGAAGGATACCCTTAGGGAGGGTTCTTCCTCGCGTATGACGAGGGGGTCGAGGCTCAGCTCGTAGCGATACGGGCCGGGGGCATAGCAGGAAAGAGTTAAGCTTAAGGTGATGCAGAGCGCGGCTAGCCGCGCTATAGAGGGCGGTCGTTTAAACTGTTGACATCCGAGGCTGTTCATCTGCTTTTTTACTCCTTAGGATGCGTTCTATCTTCCTATGAGTATAAAAGGCCCTTGAGCTCGCGTCAAAGAAAAAAGCTGGCCTATTCCAGCCCGGCTTACTTTCTATGCTTATAGATCCCGGAGGCTGTCCACGTCCACTCTTCGGGGTCCCAAAAGCCCTCAGGGTCTTCAAGCACCCCGCTTAGGGTCAAGCTAAGGGCGGACTCCCCCCAGGGGATTTCCCAGTACTCAGAGATGTAGATGTCCTGGTTGAATTCTACAGACTCGCCAGGGGCAAGGACCGTCTCTCCCACCCCAAAAGAGTAGGAAGCCACGGGGTCGCTGGAAAAGTCGTTGACGGTTACGCTGGCGCTGGTGAGGCGAATCTGGCGGTTGGAGTCATCGGTGTTGAGAGCGCTTATGTAGAGGTGTGATGTCCGGTTGTAGTCATTGATGTCGGCGTCAATCCTCGTCCACACCTTGATGCTCAGCGCGCTGTCGTTACCGGCAGTAAGGTTGCAGGAGGCGGCGGCCAGGCATGCCACGCTGACGCACAGGATTGTTAGGCTTTTCAGGTTCATAGTTCTCTTCATGGTTTTCATAGCCTCCTAGTTCCGTCCATAGGGAAAGTCATGGCCTATCATTCCCTCGATGGTAAAGGTCTGATAGATTCTGTTGTTTTGCAGGAGAGCGGTCCATTTTGCACCGGCGCGGAACAGTACCGCCGCGTCGAAGTATGAGGAAATCTCAAAGATCTGGGGCCGCTTGAGCATGTTCTCCAGCGGCATGTCCCGCTCGATGATGGTGCGTAGGTCGTTGAAGTCGCTTGAATAACTTGCTTTGAGGAAAAAGGCCATTTCTTTGGGCTCATCCTCGACATAGACATAGTTGGGCCGGGAAATTTTTATGGAGGCGCTGGCGGTATTGATGATGTCCTGATCAAGGCGGTCAAGGCCTGCTGAAAGCGTGAATGCGCTGACAACTCCGCCTGAGCCCTTCGAGAGGAGGATGTGAAGGAGTGCGCGATCCAGGACAAAGGAGCGCTCGTTTAGTGAGTAACCGGCCGCGAAGTCGGGGCGTATAAAGAAGAAATTGCGGTTATAGGATGCCATGAGAGCATGGCCTTCGCCGATCTTTTCGTAATAGAAATCAAGACCTATATATTTTGAGCCGAGAGCGGTGAGTCGAAGGTAGTCTTGCTGGAGGGCCCCCAGCTTGCTTTGGACGCCCTTATAGAGCTCCGAGTAGAGACTTCCCACAACGGTCGTTTTTGCCAAGGCCATGAGTTCTTCGATAATGGCACCGTGGTAGAGTTTGAATTGGAACTCTTCAATGACGGGGCTCTTGCCGGGGGATGAGTCCCAAAAACTCAGGCTAGTTGGGCGTAAACCCATATCATAGGGAATACTGTCACTCTCTATAGAATCATACATGAACTGGAATATCTTGAGAAAGTTATAGCGGAGCCTGGTTTCAAAGTAGGAGCACTTAATCGACTCGAAGGCAAAGGGGTGGAAGACGCCCCCGCCCCGTCCGTATTGCTCTAGGAATTCGCTTTCGTTTGGTGAGCCATAGCCACGGTAGAGGTTGGTAATTGAAGAGGGAACGTAGCCGGCGAGCATTCCTTGAATCTCAGGGAGACTGGTTTGTTGGTCAAAGTAGAGGAATACTCCGTCATAGAAAAATCCCGCGCTCAGCCAGGAAATACCCAGACGCTCTTCTCCCTTGATCCCATCTGCTAAAAGAATGAGGGCCGTCAGGTATTTTGGGCTGAGAACGTAATTCATGAAGAGGTTCGCGCCATCCCTTCTGCTCAAGGTATATCGTAGTTTGTCTACGCCCGCAAAGTACCAACCTCCGTATATACGGGCAAAACCCGCGTTTTGCCCTAGATCTGGCAAGGAGCTCAAAAGAAGGCCATAGCTAAGGATCATGTCCTTGTTTAGAACGGGCCACATCCCCGTGAGGCGGAAGGCCCCAATATCCTCATCTCCCGCATTAGGCAGACTCATAGTTGAGTAGGAGATTTCATTGATGGGGAAGTAGATGCTTAAGCGGGGGAAGTAGGCATCTGATTGTACATCCGGTTGGATTTCCATGAGGGCACGCACATTCCGGCTAAAGAGGCTCTCTATGATGCCGGTAGCCTCCGCGCTCTGGGCAAGGAGCCCTGGGCCGCATAGGAGTATGAGACTAAGAACCGCAAGAGGGCGAAGTACGCGCATGCACTATTCTCCTAGGGAAAAGTTGGAAACGATTCACAGTAACATAGATTTTTTCACGGGACAATAGGGAGTTAAGTATCTACTATGATTAAAAATAGTGCAAAGGCTGGATGGCCCTAAAGCCATAGGCCCGTGCTATACTCAGGCTATGGGCTCCCCTTCAATCTTTGAGAGCGGGTTGCAAGGCATCCGCTTAGTCCGCTGGGAAGAACTCCCCCTTGGCTCTGTCATCCTCGAATGGCCAAGTTTGCACAATGCATCTATTCCCGAGCTTTTAGGCTATCCACTCATCACTGAAGCCCTCCGCAGCGAACTCTTCCGGCGCTGTCAGTTCCTTAAAGGGCGGACGGTAAAGATAGTCGATCCTTCCCTGGGTTTGGATGAGGGCGGGGCTCGTCGCTTTTACCGTGAGGCGGGTCGGCTCAAGGATTCCCTGGCTGCCGTAAACGAACTTAAGGCCGGCATCTTGTCCCGGGCCCTGAATCTGCCCGAGGCCCGTGAGGGTTTGAGCCAGCAATCCCTGCGCGACAGTTCTCCCTATATCTTAGTCAAGGATTGGATGCGCTCTCTTTCTGGGAGCCTGCGTGAGGGCGGCGTCTTTTGTCCCCGAATATGGTCTCCAGGGATAGAAAAAGCCTCCTTAGGCGAGCTTATCGGCGGCTTGGTCTCAGGCGCCTTTCCTTTCTTGCCCGGAAAGGATTCCTCCCAAGTGGATGTCGGCATCGATCTTTCCTATTCAATGACCCATAGTGGGAAGAGCGGTTTTGCCTTTTCCGCCTTTGCGGAGATCATCCCCGCCCTAGCCCTGCGCCTGGGCACGAGCCGCTGGCGCCTCTGGGGCTTGGGAGAGGATGCCCGCCCCCTCTCGCTGGAGCGCTTCTTAGGCGGGCCTGAGGGCCTGAGCGGCCTTGTGCCCGAACGTGGAGATTCCCAGACCCGCTTTGCCCCCTTCTTCCGTAAGGCCTATGGCCCTGATGTGGCTGAGGGCTCTAGGCTCTGCATTATCATTACTGACGGGCTCTGCCAGGACAAGGCCGAGTCTCTGCGTATCTTGGAGAAACTCAAGCAAGAGGGAATCGAATATCTTCAGCTTATTCTTCTTTGCGACGAGGAGCATCGGATGGCTGTTCAGAGCTCTGGGCCTGACCGCTCTAGGGACGGCTTTTTAACTGAAGGTGAGCTTGGTGCGGGTGACGTGGAAATAAGGCGTAGCGATGAAGAGCTCGGCGCGTATTGCACAGAGCGTCTGCGTGAGGCGACAGACCTAGCCGAGGCGGCTCATGGCGGCCAACTGGTTTTATCCTGGTATCCTCTCTTGTCTTTTTTAACAGTGGATGTCTATGAGCGATACCTTGGGACCCTCCTCCCGGCTGTACTGCCGATTTTGGCCCCGGCTTTCAAGGCCTAGAATAAAGTTATGGAAATTCACCGTTTTCTAGAACATGAAAATTGATTTATTCTCCTGCGGCTGAGCTAGGATAGTCTTGACCAAGCAGGTTATAAAGAAGTGAGAAAGAGGAGGATCGGCTTATATGGACATTAAGGGGATAGGAAAATTCCAGAAAGACCCCGCAACGGGGTATTGGACGAGCGAGCTTATCAAGGTTCCGCTTCTTGACGATGAAACTTACCGTTTTGTCTTAGAGGACTACGATGAAAACCAGCAAAGGGCAGAGGAGTATTTTTCCGCTATTCGGAATTTCCTGAGCGCCGAGCAGTCGGTTTGGGACCTTGCGGCGCCTTATGCCTATGGCTATTACTACCGAACCAAAGAGGCGATTGTTGAAGAGGACGATTTTCCGCAGGTGACGAATGCATTTCTTATTTGGGAATTCGTTACCTTCCCTGAGGATATCTCCGTGTGTCTCCGGCCAGGTTCAGCAGGTTGCGCATATCTTTCTATGGACTGCGAATGCGAATGGGAGAGAGAACATGGCATGCAACTTGTGTTTAAGGACGGAAAAAAAATCACGAAGCTAGGGCCGTACGATGGTCATTTGAGCAACGCGGATTCGTTTAACAACCCAGAGCTTGAGGATGTTCTCTTTTATGGTTGAAGGATTTTGCTTCTACCGCGTTCAACCGAATCGGTGCCCCGAAACGCGCATCCCCATCAGTTTGCCGGAGTAGTCTACCCTGCCTGGGTCAACACCGGCGGCCCCGGCGGCTATGAAGAGTGGCACGAGATGCTCGCTCCGAGGGTGGCAGCTTCGTGCCCCTGGGGCTTTCTCCCAGTCTAGGAGTCTGCGTTTCCGCTCGGCTGGGTCGGGAATGGATACTGTGTGCGAAAGCCAGGCGTCAAAGCCTTCTGATAGCGGAGCGGCTTCTGGGTTGCCAAAGCCGCGCATATTGTGGTAGCTCATTCCGCTGCAGATGATAAGAACCCCTTCTGAGCGTAGGCTTTCAAGAGCGGCACCAAGCTCTAAATGGGTTTCCGGATCAAGGCCGCGCACAAGGGAGAGTTGGCCTGTCGGGATATCGGCTTGGGGAAAGGCTATCATGAGCGGCACGAAGCTCCCGTGGTCATAGCCGCGTTTTTCCTCGCGGGCGCTGGTTATGCCTCGCTCCATAAACGAGGTCGCGATGCGCGATGCCAGGGCGGGGTTGCCGGGCGCTGGCCAACTTAGGTGGTAGGTGAATTCCGGAAAACCTGAGTAATCGTAGAGTATACCGGGCTTTTCACCGAAATGCAGGGTAGGAAGGGCTTCTTCCCAGTGGGCGGAGATTGCCAAAATTGCTTTTATTCCGCCTGAGTATGATCTCCCCAATGCCTTGAGATAGGAGGCTAGATCAGCATAACCTTGGGAATCTCCAAAGGGATCTTCCATCACATGCCAAGGGCCGCCGCCATGTGGAATGTAAAATACCGGGAGCCTGTCTTGTACCGCCATGGTGCTTTCCATTTACCTAAGATACGCATTACCCTGGATCCAGGGTAGCGTTCATTTTGAGATTGTGGGCGGGTTCAAACTGGCCTACACTTAAGAGTATGGAAATTCAGCATTTTTTAGAACGCGGAAAGCGATTCATGCGCCTGCTGCCGGGAAAGAGCTACCAGGTTGGGCGCAACCCCGACTGCGACCTAGCTCTCTCAGACCCCACTGTATCAAGGCGGCACGCTAGGCTCACCTGGGATGGCGATAGCCTCATTATTGAGGATGCAGGCAGTAGCAATGGCAGCTTCCTCAACGGGGCGCGGGTTGAGAAGGCGCGGCTCAAGCCGGGAGATAGCCTCCGTTTTGGAAGGCTGGAATTCACCTACCTTGTGCGGCAGAGCGAGGCGGCGGCGGAAGATGCTCTTTCCCCCAGCGATACCCTTGTGCTGGAAGGCAAGCTGCGCGAATTGGCCCAGGGCTTGGCCGATCCAGCCCTAGGCAAGCGCTTTGAGGACTTGCTGGAGATTCTCGCGGCAAAGAAGCGCGACCTCGCCGAGCTTGTCTATCGCGACGGACTTACCGGCCTCTATAACCGCCGCTACTTCGACGAGTCAGTGAGCGCGGAGTGGAAGCGACTGGCCCGTTACAAACGGCCCTTGAGTATCATCATGGTCGATATCGACCACTTTAAGCATGTGAACGATGCCCACGGCCACCAGAAGGGAGATTCCGTTCTCCGCAGTATTGCCGGCATCATTATGGACAATATCAGGGCCAACGATATTCCCTGCCGCTATGGCGGGGAGGAGATCGTCATCATTCTGCCGGAAACCGACCTTGCCCAGGCGGCCCTCACCGCGGAAAAACTGCGCTCACTGATAGAGGTCCAGCTACCCGATGTTGAGGGCATTCCCGTCACTGCGAGCTTTGGCCTGAGCCATGGGGAGCCGGGAAGGGCCGCCTCCCAGAGCGCCGCTGATCTTGTAAAAACAGCGGACTCGGCCCTCTACCGGGCAAAGGAATCAGGGAGAAACTGCGTACGAGGGGCCTGAGGCTCGGAAGCCTGAGGCTCGGAAGCCTAGCCTACTGCGGTTGGCAGAGTTCCAGGCGATAGCCGAGGCCGCGCACGGTAAGGATGATCTCCGGCTGTGCGGGGTTCGCTTCAAGCTTTTGCCTGAGTGAGGCTATGTGCACGTCCACGGTGCGCGAGCTGATATCGGCTGAATAGCGCCAAACGTCTTCCAAGAGGCGTTCGCGGCTGAGGGTCTCGCCGCAGTGTGTGGCCAGATAGGACAGGAGGCGCCACTCCTGGGCCGTGAGGGCAAGGGGGAGGCCGGCCTTGCTTACCGTTGCCCGCGCGAGGTCTATGCTTATCTCCCCCATCGTCATGTTGCCCGCTTGGCGGCTAAAGCCGGAGCGGCGTAAAAGCGCCTCTATCCTAGCCAGAAGTTCCAGCGAGTCGAAGGGCTTGCCCAAGTAGTCGTCCGCTCCCAAGCGCAGGCCGACTACCTTGTCCGCGGTGGCCGAGCGGGCCGTGAGGATGAGGACGGGCAGGGATGAGCCGCGGTTGCGCAGTTCC
The DNA here is from genome assembly GCA_041739325.1 of Treponematales bacterium. Lineage (GTDB taxonomy): Bacteria > Spirochaetota > Spirochaetia > Treponematales > JBGSOB01 > JBGSOB01. Next base: position 17,850 of record JBGSOB010000048.1, on the reverse strand, counting down.
TTGAGAATCTCAAAGCCGGAACGGCCGGGCAGGTTGAGGTCGAGGAGCATGAGGTCAAAGGGCTCGTCTAGGGCGCGCTTTTCGCCTTGAGCGCCATCGCGTTCGCACTCGACCAGATAGCCCTCGGATTTCAAGAGGTCGCTTAAGGTGAGCACCAAGCCTTCCTCATCCTCCACCAGGAGCAGTTTCGCTTTCATAACTAGAGTTCCTCCGGCAGTAGAATGGAAAAAACAGAACCGCCGCCCGTTCGCGCCCTGTAGCGGACGTCTCCGCCATAGATGCGCGCGATGCGGCGGGCAAGGAAGAGGCCCAGGCCCGTTCCGGATTGTCGTGATTCTTGGGCCGCCCTTCCCCTCCAGAAGGGGTCGAAGAGACGACGGCGCTCCCCGGGGGCAAGGCCCGGCCCCTGGTCTTCAATGGCAAGCTCAGCCATCTTCCTACCCCGCAGGGTTTGTGGCTTCAAGAGTATCCGTATCTCCCCGCCCTCGGGACCATAGTTGATGGCGTTGGAAAGGAGGGAGCTGATGGCCGTTTCTATCATTGCCCGCGAGGCCTTCACGAGGCCGCGTTTTTCTTCAATGAAGATGACCTTTGCTGATTTTTGGGAGGCCGCCTCTTCCAGTTTTGCGATGACGGCGCTTACCGCCTCCGGCAGGGCGAAGGTTTCGCTGCGCATCCCACGCTGGCCTCCCTGGATCCCCGATACCATGAGGATGCTCTCCACCGAAGAGCGCAGGCGGCGGCCTTCACGCGCGAGCATCTGGGCGTAGGCAGGCAGCTTTTGGCTATCGACGATGCCCTTTTCCATGTTTTCCGCGGCAGAGAGGATGACGGCAATGGGTGTTTTTAGCTCATGGGAAACCGAGGCGATGAAATCCCGCTCCCGTTCGGATTGGAGCTTTGCCCGCTGGGAGGAGACGATGAGGCTTAAGACGAGGGCGTAGGTGGCCCCAAGAAAAATGAAGGCGATAAGGGACTCAAAACCGCTTCGGAGGGCGATAGCCTTCTCGAGGGATCCTAAGTTGTGCCGCGCTTCCACGATCCAATCCCCGGCTTTTGAGCCCTGATCGAAGCGCATCCTATCTATGGGGGGGGAATTGGGTGGGGGCAAGGATTGCAGTTGAAGTTGGGGGCCTTGTCCTGGATTGGGGTCCTGTCCGGGGCCAGAGGACTGTCCGGGGCCAGGGGGCTGTCCGGGGGCTTGTCCGGCGACGGGGGCGCGGGCTAGGGGATAGATGGACGCGATATCAAGGCGGATGCGCAGGGGAAGGATGCGGCGGGAAAAATCGCTCTTATGCCAGGCTTCCCCGGCCTTGGCCGTAGACAGCCCTAGGTTGATGGGCTTTTCCGTAGAGCCGATTCTGCGGGCACGGATGTGGTAGTCCGAATAGCCGGCTGACTTATCAAAGTAACGCCGCCCCAGTTCCGGGAGGATCCGCTGAGAAAGTGCCTTCGCGTTCAGACGTAGGACGATGAAGCCAAGGCTTTGTTCGCGGAACCTCATGGCGGCCATTCCGCTCCCTCCCAGGGCTTGGAAGTCCTGGCTGAAGACGCTGATAACGTGGAAGTTTTTCTCTACGGCCTTTGAGCCGAGGAAGTCTTGGATAGCCTGGGTACGGATAGGCCCTGCCGGGCCGGGATCCGGCCGACCATCCTCGGGGAAGCTGCGCTTCCTATCCTCAAAAAACTGGGCTACCAAGTCCTCCTGATCGGGGGTTATAAAGTCAGTTTTTTCAGGGGAAAATCGATAAATCATGTGGTCGCCGGCGTCTAAAAGGTAGACGGCGTCCACCAGGTCCGGGTAGCGCGCCTTCTCTTTGAAGGTTGCCAACCGGGCGGAAAACGCCGCCCCGTCGCGGGCCGAGAATTGCCGCGCGTCCAACCTGAGGCTTTCTTCCATAAAGGCGAACTCAAGCTCAAGGTCCTCCGCCAGGCGGTCCAGCTGGTTCATGAGGGAGGCCAGCTCATGGCGGAGGGCGGTGGCGCTGGAGGCTGCCGCCCAACCCCGCAGAAGAATCGCGAAGCCGATGAAGGCTAGGAGGAGGAGGGAGAGGAAGATGGGGCTGCCATGGCGGCGGAGCAGAGACTTCACCGGCCTACTATACCATCGCTTTGGCCAGGGGGCCATCTTTAAATCCTGATAATTTACAATACTTACAAAACTGACGAAGGGAGGCATTTCCTTTACCGCTCTTTTACCCTCAGCCGGGCGCGGGAAGAGAGCTTTCGGCATTAGCCTTGTCCTCGAACGCTAGAGGAGGACTGAGGTGGCTAGAGATCATTCAGGACCGATTATCGCCGAATCGAGGCCGCGCCCGCCGGGACTGCGGCGCGAAGCGGGCTTCGTCATTGGAATTCTCGCCTTCGTGGCAGTGGCCGCTCTCGCCATCGCCCTTGTCATGTACCGGGGAAAATCCGGATACCTCTTGGGCCAGTGGACAGAGGCGGAGGCAAAGCTCATGGATATCCAGGAGGTGGCCCAGCTTACCGGCACGGTGGAAATGATGGACAAGCGGGTGGTGCTTTCCCCTGAGGAAGGGGTCATCACTGCTGTGCACGTGGAAACCGGCGCCTGGGTAGAGGCCGGAAAGATTATAGCCAGCTTGGGAAACGTAGACCTGCCCGATGAGCTTGCCACGGCTAAAACCGAGCTTGAGGCAGTGACGCGCTCCATTCAGCGCGCGGATTCCGACAGGGTCTACGCCCGCGCCAAAGAAAAGATAGACATAAAGCAGAGGGGTGACGCCTTGGCGAGGGCGCAAACGGAGTTGGCGAGCGCGATGGAGTTGGCGGCGCTAGGAAGCGCCAGCGAGCAATCCGTTTTAGACGCCCGCCGCGCCCAGGAGGATGCCCAGTCCGCCCTTGAGCTGGCCCAGCTCCAAGCCGAGTCAGCGGAAAGCAGTTACGCCTATGACGCGGCGGACGATCGCGCTAAAAAGGCAAGCCTTGAAAAAAGCCTCTCCGACTTAGCCCAGCGCATAGCGGCTTTGCAGATACGCGCTCCCATAGCCGGGCGTGTCCTTTCCTGGTCTGCGGGCTTGGGCGACAGGCTGAGCAAGTACGGGCAGTTGGCCCTTGTTGCCGACACAAAAAAGCCCACGGTGGCCTTTTTCGTGCCGGAGACTATCGCCACCAGGGTGAGCCCGGGCATGAAGGTTTCTATCAGCGTCGGCTCCGGCGTTTACCCTGGCCGCCTCATTAGTTTGGGACGGGAGGCGACAGCCTCGGACAGCTATGGAACGACGGTGGACGCCTCCGCCGTTTTTGACAGCCCTCCCGCTGAGCTTTCCGCCGGTATGACGGCATCCGGGGAGCTGAGCCTCGGCGTCAATCAGGGGGCTGTCGTCCTGCCGCGCGGTTCCTACCTGACATCCGGTGGCAGTCGTTGGATCTATGTCATCAAAGAGGGCCAGGCTGAGCGCCGTGCCTGCAGTTTTGGAATTTCCCAAACGGATTCGATCGAGGTCCTCTCCGGTTTAGCGGTCGGGGAAAGGGTCATCGTCTCGGATTATGGGGCCTTTATCGACTTTAAGAGCGTCAAGCTAGGAGGAAAGAAATGATCAGCATCAGCAATATCGCTAAGAGTTACCGTCAGGGCGGCTACGAGGTGAGCGCCCTCAAAGACATATCCTTTGACATAGCAAAGGGAGACTTCGTCACTATCATGGGGCCCTCCGGATCCGGGAAATCCACCCTCCTGCATATTCTCGGATTGCTCGACGAGCCGACTTCCGGAGACTACCGCTTGGAAGGCGCTTCTGTCGTTTCCCTCTCAGACCGCGACCGCTCGCGGATCCGCAACCGCCACTACGGCTTTGTTTTTCAAAGCTTTAACCTGATACCGGAACTGAGCGCGGCGGAAAACGTTGAGTTGCCCATGCTCTACGCCGGCATGAAGCCCAGGGAAGCGCGCGATAGGGCGAGCGAGCTTTTGGGCAGGGTGGGTTTGGGAAAGCGCCTGCATCATTATCCCTCCATGATGTCCGGCGGGGAACAGCAGCGGGTGGCTATCGCCCGCTCCATCTCCAACGAGCCGGACCTCATTTTGGCCGATGAGCCGACGGGCAACCTGCCTTCCGCCATGGGCAAGGAGATACTGGATCTTCTGCTATCGCTCAACGCGGAAGGCGTCACTCTTGTCATGGTCACCCATGACCCCCGCCTGGGTTCCATGGGGCGCATGCGCGTTTTTATCGAGGACGGCTTGGTTAAGGAGATAGGCCGATGAAGGCGATCATAGCCACGGCCCGCGGCTTTCTGCGCCGCTCCGTGATGGAAAACGCCCTGCTGGTTTTGGGTATCAGCGTGGCCGTTTTTATGGGGGCGGTGCTCACCGGGGCAATCCTCTCCTATTCAGCCTACATGGCCGATCTTTTGCAGGACCCGGCCTACGCCGAGATAGTGGTGAGCCCGGCTTTTTTTCGGGGCAATCAAAGCCAAGCCGTGAGCAAGCTCGATATGGATGCCGGGCCCATGCGCTTTGCCTTTGACACGGCGGCAGCCGCTAAGGCGATGGCGGATTCCCCCTCGGTTACGTGGAGTTATATCTCTGAGGAGGAAAGCCTGCGCGCGGGCGAGGCCCCAAGCTTTGGCCCCGGCTTTCCGGAGGGGCCTCCGGATCTGGGCGGGGTTGATGAGCAAGGGCTGGCCCCCGCACAGGCGCAGTCCGATTCAAGCGCCGCGGTATCGACGCCTCTCCTTGAAAGGATAGCCGGTCGGAAGGTAAGCCCGGACTTCTTCCAAGCCTGGGGGCTCAAGACGGCCCAGGGTTCCCTGTACGCGGCCGCGGACCAGGAAGCCGGCCAGGCCTACATGGTCCTTGGTTCGGAATTGGCAAAGAGCCTTTTCGCGGACGCCCAGGCTCTCGGCAAGCGCCTCAAGATAGATGGCCGCATCTACACCATCATCGGCGTGCTTGAAAGGACAGGCCTCTTGGACGCGGAGGCCACGCGCAGCCTTGACCAGCTTGCCTTCATACCGCCGCGCAGCTTTAGCCCGGGAGGGTCTGGGATGGGGCGGCCGACTATGTCGCTTACCTTTTTCGTGTCGGACCGCGCCAAGCTCGATTCGGCCGTCAAGGAGTTGCAAGCCCACTTTGACCGCGCTTACAAAACGGGGCAGGTCCTTGTCACGTCGCGGCAGGCGGGCCTCAACGCGCGCCGCTCCGGGCAGAACGCCCTCTTTGGCGCCATATCGGTCTTGGCCCTCCTCTGCCTCGTGGTGGCAACCCTCAATATCTTCAATGTTTCATCCATCAAAACGATTCGCCGTCGGCGTTCCCTGGGCATCCTCCGTTCCATCGGTGTATCTCGGGGTAAAGCGATGGGGGTTTTCCTCTTTGAGGTTTCCGCCCTTGCCCTCTTAGGCAGTCTCTTGGGCCTTGCCGCCGCCTTGCCCTTGTCCGGCCTTGCCCTTCGCTTTCTCGTGCCCTCGCTAGGCCAAGGGCTAGCACCAGCATGGGCGGCCCAGCTAACGGCGGCCTTTCTCAGTATGGCCCTGCCTCTAGCCGCGGGGCTCTTTCCAGCCTGGAGGCTACTCAAGGATTCGCCGGCCGACCTCGTCAGGGCCGAGTAACGGCAACAAGGAGATTACGCGATGCGCGATTTTATACATGGTATCCTTAAACAAACCCTGGCCCACCCGGCGCGATCGGCCTTTCTCATCTTGGCGGTGGCTATGGGCTCACTCTCCTTTGCCGTGGGCGCTGCCCTCTCAGGGAGACTGAGCGCCCTGCGCGCCGAGTTTTCCGGGGAGAATACGCGCTACGCGGTGGGTGGCGGCTCGGTGGATTCCTCCGGTAGCTTTGAATGGAAGCGGCCACCCCAATTCAACCAAGCGGCCCTGGAGAGGATCCGCCAGGATATGAGCGAGATTAGCGCCCTTTCACCCATCAGCGAGCCGCGCTTTATGATGGTCACGGCCAATAAAGCCCGCTACACCATACGCTCCGTGCTGGGCGTAGGCCTTGAGTATGAGGCCATCCTCGGGCTCAGCCTGGTGGAGGGTCGTTTCTTTAGCCAGGCTGAGGAAGACACTGCTTCACGCGTGATTCTGCTTTCAGAAACCACGGCATCTGTCATCTACGGCGGGGTTAAAGACGCAATCGGCGCCAAGCTCGAAGTAGGCGGCGGGGCTGGGTCGAGGGCCCGGATGGAAACGGTGATCTATGAAGTCATAGGCGTCTATGAAGATCCGAGCGAATTCATGCGCAAGGGCTTTGGAGCCCCCGACGCCCTCATCCCCTATACAGCCGCCCAGGGTTCGGGGATGATGGCGCGCTTTGGGGTGGAGTCCTTTATTATTCGGACTAAGGGTATCGGGCCTGAGGCCCTGCGCATCAAGCTTTTGAATGTGCTTTCTTCCCTGGGCGTGACTGACCCGCAGCTTGAGCTCTGGGAGGGCAATCCCCTGTCAGCCTTGGACAAGACCGTGGAATCAACCAAGCAATCCATGTTCGTTTTTTCCTCAGCCCTCATAAGTTTGAGCTTTATCATTCTTGCCTTGAGCGCGGTGGGGGTTTTTTCCAGCGTCAACACCGAGGTGGCGGACGCCGGAAAATCCATCTGCGTGCGTCGCGCCCTGGGGGCGGACCGCTGGACGATAGCCCGCGGCTATCTCATGAAGGGCCTGGGCTTTGGCTTAAGCGGCGGCATTCTGGGGATCTTGGCCGCCTATCCCGCCTATAGCCTGGTGGCCGCCGCCGTCGGCTTGGCTTTGGAACGCCTTGGGCTTTCCGGCCTCGAGCTGGGCAGTATCCCGCCCCTCTATCTTCTCCTTGCCCTGGCGGCCTCCGCCCTGATGAGCCTGCTCTTTTCCCTCATGCCGGCGCTACGCGCCTCGCGCCTCGTCATCGTGGAAGGCTTGAAGGATTTATGATCATGAAAGCACTCAGGTTATTTCTTCTAGCCCTCTGCCTCTGCGCCGCGAGCCTTTCACTGCGCGCTCAGTCCCTCGTTGCTGCAGAGACTGTTGCGGGGGGTGATGCGGAGGGTGATGCGGAGGGTGATGCGGTTGCGGAGCTTGATGCAAAACCTGTGGCGGCGATTGACGCGAAGCTTGTGGCTCCCGCACTCATGAGCCGGGCTGACATCCTGCGGCAAGCGGCGGAGGGATCAATTACGAGCCTGAGCGCCCAAAGGAATCTGGAGAAGGCCTACCTAGCCTATCTGGCAACTAAGCCCCTGGGCGCTTCGAGCCTGAACCTCCAGCTTTCCGGGGCCTACAATGAGGCTGTTGCAGAATCTAGCCTCGGGGCGGGGGATGAGGAAGAGCTTTCAGGACCTTCCCACAAAGAGACCCTGAGCCTGAGCTTGCCCATCCTCTCCAATCTTTCACTGAGCGCCGGCCTTTCCTATTCAAAGACCCTGAGCGCGTCGGGCTCCATATCTTGGAACCCCTTAGCCTCAGGGGAGGCACAAAGCCAGGCGCGTACAAATTACCTTATTGCTCAAGCGGCCCTTGCGGAAGCGCAAAAGCAAGCGATGCAGGAGGCCTGGAGCCTGATGATCGCCTATGCCAAAGCAAACTCTGAGGCTGAAGCCGCTGTGGCTAAAGTAGGGAGGGCCGAGCTTGCCTACCTTGCGCAGGAATCGCGAAAGGCCCAGGGCCAAAGCGGCGCGGAGGGCCTCTTGACCGCGGAGCTTGAGCTTGCTCAATCAAAACTCAGTCTCTCAAACTCAAAACACGATCTTGAGCTTGCTCGTGAAAATCTCTGCTACTTCATTGGGGGGGATGCGGCCGCGCAGTTGCGCGCTGGCGCGGGGATTGACCTAGGGTACTCAGAAAGCGATTCAGGCGAGGACGGTGAGTGGAGGGCTCCTGAAAGGCTGAGCCTTCCTCCCTCATCTGCCAAGCTGGAAGGGCAAGCCGCCCTCGCGGCGGCAAAGATTCCGTCCATGCTCAAGGATAAGGGGCCCTTGAGCATCAATGCCAGCATCGATACCAAGGCATCCTTTAGCCTCAGCGGTTCTTTTTCCCTAAGCCTTTCCCAGCTGGATGGCCGTGACGCGCGTCAGACAAGGCTTGCGCTGGCAAGCGCCCAGGCGAGTCTGGCTGTGGTTGAGCGCCAAGCCCTCCAGGCTTATAACGCGGCCCTGGAGGCGGAGCGGAGGGCGGAGGAAGCCGTATCGATAGCCCGGTTAAAGGTTCAGGCGGCAGAGATTGCCCGCAAGGCGGCACAGATCAAGCTGAACGCTTCTCTGATTTCCGAGTCGGACTATGGCCTGGCACGTGACGCAGAAAAAGAAGCGCGCTCATCGCTGGGCCTTGCCCGTTTGGAGCTGGAAAAAACCCGTTGCACTTCTGCCTTCTAGTCTAGGAGGAGGATTTCCACTCTGCGGTTCTGGGCCCGCCCCTCCTCCGTCGAATCGTCGCCGATTGCCTGGCTTCCGCCGCGGCCCTCGAAGAGAAAGCGCTCCGCCGAGAGCCCGCTTTTCACGAGGGCCTGCACGATGCGCAGTGCGCGCTCGCGCGAGAGGCTCAGCTGGCTTTCCTGGCTGCCGATATTGGCGGTGTGGCCTGTTACCAGGAATTTCCCCTCAGGCGGCAGACGCTTAAGGCTGGTGGCGATGCGCTCCAAGATAGACTCCTGTCCGGGTAGGAGCTCGGGCGAATCTGCCGCAAAGTGCAGCTTATCGAGGACAAGGACGGTGCCCTCAACGTCGTCGCGAATCTTAACCCCATCCTCGTCCTTCAGCTCCTCGACAAGCCTATCTCTTTCTCGCTCTCGTTCTCTCGTACGTTCCTGTGGAGCAGAGCCTCGGTAGAAGTGGAGTATAAAGCCCTCATCGCGGTGGCTGGCGCCTGGGCCACGGTAACTCTCTCCCTTGAGCATCTCCCTTACAAAGAGGGGGGCGCCGCTCTCGGGGTCCAGGTAGATGAGTGCTTCCCGGCTTCCCTCCGCGCTCAAGAGGTTTTTATCCCCTTCCGGGTCCTCACCGGCGCGGTACCTCAGCGCGTAGACCGCCTTGATTTCATGGGCTTTTTTGCCGCGGTAGTCCTTGAGCCCCTGATATACGCAGGACATGAGTATCTTGACGCGGCTATAGCTGCCTGAGCCAAGCGGGTCTATCCTTAAAGCCCCCTGGGCCTCCCAGGATGCTCCGGGCCTGGCTTCCGGGGGCAGACCCGGCGGAAAGTTCTCCCTTAAAGGGCCGGGAGATCCAGAGCGTATATTCCAGCCTTCCTCCATGGCGTACTCGAAAGCACATTCCAGCTTGAGGCCGATAGATTTAGCCGTTCGAGTCATGTCCTTGAGGGATTCCTCGGTGATGTAGTGGCTTGCGCGGCCGCTCTGCGAAAGCGGGTCAAACTCCAGGCGGCTGAGGGTATAGGCGTAAAAGAGGCCGGCGTATTTTCCATCCACGCGGCGTCGGATATCTTGGCGTTGCGCGATTTCTAAAAATTCTAAGCCCGCGCCGGCCGCTTTTTTTTCTTGTGCAAAGAAGCTGGCTGGGGCCATGCAGAGTGCCATGAGGATAAGGCTTGTTTTTATAATGCGATGAGCCGGGGCTAGCATGGGGCTGACAAAGCCTGACTGATGATGCGCGTCAGCTCAAGTTGGGTGAAGGGTTTTTGAATAAAAAAAGCGCCTTCACTGCCAAGCTCCTCTTGGTCTATGATGTTTCCCGTATAGCCGGACATGAAGATAAGGGCGGCCTTGGGGTGGAGCTCCTTGATGCGGCGTGAGAGCTCCTTGCCGTTCATGCCCGGCATGATGACATCGCTTAGGATGAGGTCGTAATCTTCTTGTGCGGCCCTTCTCAAGGCCTCCTCGGGGCTGGCGGCCGCTAAGGGTTCATAGCCGAGGGCGCGGAGCATATCGCAGACCATGGCTAAAAGGTCTTTTTCATCTTCCACTACTAGGATTTTTTCCCCGCGTCCGGAGCTGGGTTCTTCACTGTTGATCTTCCCGCCCTCAAGTCTAGCGCTTCCCGCCTGAGGTAGGTAGATGTCAAAAACGCTCCCCTGTTCCAGGGTGCTGTGCACATCTACGCTACCGTGGTTTTGCTTGACTATGCCGTAAACCGTCGCCAAGCCCAAACCGCTACCCTTGCCCCGTTCCTTTTTTGAGTAAAAGGGCTCAAAGATGCGAGCCATCGTTTCCGCATCCATACCGCAACCGGAATCCGAAACCCTCAGGCGAAGGAAGTGGCCCCTTTCCATAGTGGGGAATTTTTGAAAGAGATCATCACTGGGTTGCTTGAGCTCGGTTTCTATGCGCACCCGGCCTTGGCCGCTGATAGCGTCCCTGGCGTTAACACAGAGATTGGTAAGGAGCTGATCCAGTTGGCTGGGATCCATGTTGACGCAGAGCTGACCCTCCCCCGGATTCCAGGCCAATTCTATATTTTCGCCGATGAGGCGCTTGAGCATACTCAAGAGACCGTCTACCGCTTGGTTTAAGTCGATGATGGTCGGTTGGACAATCTGTTTGGAGGCGAAGGTTAAAAGTTGGCGGGTGAGGTCTACCGAGCGTTCGGTTGCCTTGCGGGCTTCCAAGAGCTTTGAGACGACGGGGTGGCCCTCATCCAGCTTGTCCAAGGCAAGCTGGATGTAGCCTAGGATAACCCCCAGCATATTGTTGAAGTCGTGGGCCACCCCCCCGGCGAGGCGGCCGATGGAATCCATACGCTGTGACTGCACCAATTGGGCTTTTAGGTTTTCCTTTTCCTCCCTTTCCAGGGAGCGTTGGGCGATATTCCACACCGAGTCCATCATCAAGCTCAGTTGCCGTACGTCGGAGTCGTCGTAATCACCCTCCTTGTTGGCCACCCCGACAACCGCGACTATGTTTCCGCCGCTGGAGACGGGGATAGTGAGGAAGTTTTTAAGCGGGGCGTGTCCCTCAGGGACGCCCTTTTTGAGCGAATTTTCCGCGGCGTAGTCGTTGAGGATGATGGGCCTTCCCTGCCGCACAGCCTCCCCCCAAATGCCGGTTTTATCAAGCTGGTACTTGGTTTGAGGATGGGCTACCTTGCAGGCATCCATAACCCCCCGCGACCATGTGTTGAGGGTGAATTCTTTCTTTGCCGCGTCGTAGAAATAGATATAACCAAAGCGAGAACCGGTGAGCTTGATGCATTCGGAAAGGGCGTAGTCCAGCAGTTCCTGCACGTCCCGGTCTTGGTGGTTGGCAATGCGGAAAAGACCGGCCAGACAAGCCTCGTTGAGCATACTTTCCGTCTGGCTTTCCTTGAGTTCGCTGAGGGCTTTGTAGTGTCTGCGCTGATCCAGGTAGAGCTTTGCCGCGAGCAGGGCCGCCAGCGGATAGAGGAGGATGACAGGCAGGCCTATCTGTTTAATGACCGAGGGACCCCTGCCGGCTGGCAGGAGGAGCATGAGGGCAAGCATGACAAGGTGGACGAGGATTGCGCCAAGATAGATCTGGGGAAGTTTGGGCTCTTGCGGTTTTTGACGGAAAAGAAAACGGGCCCCGAGTCCGATGAGGGAAGAAGTTAAAATGACGGAAATTCCGGTAAGGAGGCCTGAGCCCCCAAGGTAGGAGCGGTAGGCAAGGGCGGGAAGGCAAGACGCGAGGGCCGCCCAGGGTCCGGAAAAAAGGGCGCAGAGGTAGAGGATGACAGAGCGTCCGTCAAAGATGAGGCCAGGCCCAAGGTTGACGGGGCGTAACATTCCAAGGACGGCAATGCATCCGGAAATAAGACCCAAACCAAGGGAGCCTAATATTTTAAAACGGGCCCAGGATCTGCCTAGATAAAAGGAAGAAATGTTTAAAGTTACGATAAGGGAAAGGTTAAGGATTAAATCTATATAAAGCACGGGCGGACCCCCGTGAAAAAGTATAGGTCAGTAAACAGAGGGCGTCAAATGCTTAAAAGCCGTCTAACTATAAGGGCCGGTCGGTTTTTTATGCTCCGACCAGCCCCTTTGTACTAGTCCGACTTGCGGGCGCCCAAGACGTGCTTGTCCATGAAGAGGAGGCCGAAGGCCTGATCCCCGGACATTTTGAGCTGTTCCACGAGGTCGCTGGCGTTCTTTTCTTCCTCAACCTGCTCGTTGATAAACCACTGGAGGTAGACGGCCGCGGCGTTATCACCCTCCTTGAGGGCAAGGTCGTAGAGGGCGTTGATGGAGGCGGTAACAACCTTCTCATGCTCAAGAACCTGCTCAAAGATGGCTAGGGGCTTGCCGAATTCCACCGGGGGCTGTTCTATCGCCTTGAGGGTAACCGCCCCGCCGCGGTCGTAGACATGCTCATAGAGCTTCATGGCGTGCATTTGCTCTTCTCCGAACTGCACCTTCATCCAAGAAGCGAAACCTGGGAGATTACGGGCGTCGAAATGGGCCGCCATGGAGAGATAAAGATAGGCGGAATAGAGTTCCTTGTTGATCTGCTCGCTAAAGGCCTTTTCTAGGGTCTTGCTAAACATAGTTTGCTCCTTAAGGTAATTGTAATACATCTAAGAATGTAGCTATTTCAGCTGCATAGGTCAAGAATAGCCCTAGGCGGGAGGAATGCCTATATTCAAGCATAGGAGAAGAAACATGAGACTCAAACCTTCGGCTATGATCGTCCTGCCCCTTGCCCTGTTTATGGGACTCTACTCATGCTCTTCCGGTAAAGGAGCCCTTGCCATGGAAAAGACAAAGAACGCAAAAGCCACCGCAGAACTGCGAAGCCGCCTGACGCCTGAGCAGTTCCGGGTTACCCAAGAGTGCGGCACGGAGCCGCCCTTTAACAACGCCTACTGGGACAATCACGATCCCGGCATCTACGTGGATATCGTTTCCGGAGAGCCGCTTTTTTCCTCTACGGATAAATACGATTCGGGCTCAGGTTGGCCCAGCTTCACAAAGCCGATTGCAAGTTTGAAGGAGATAAAAGACGCCAGCCTGGGCATGGTCCGCATTGAAGTCCGCAGTAGCCAGGCGGATTCCCACCTCGGCCATGTCTTTGACGACGGCCCAGGCCCAGACGGCCTGCGCTACTGCATCAATTCCGCCGCCCTGCGCTTTGTCCCGGCATCCGACTTGGAAGCCCAGGGCTATGGGGCTTACCGCGCCCTTTTTCCGGATATAGCCCAGGCTGAAGGGAAGGGCCTGTCAGAGACCGCCATTCTGGCGGCTGGTTGCTTCTGGGGAACGGAGGCCTACTTCCGCGCCTTGGAGGGAGTGCTGGCTACCGATGTCGGCTATAGCGGGGGCAAAACGGCAAACCCAAGCTACCGCGAGGTATGCGAGGGCGATAGCGGCCACGCCGAGGCCCTGCGGATAGAATTCGACCCCACGCGCATAAGCTATCGGGACATCCTGCGGCATTTTTTCCGCATGCACGACCCCACGAGCAAGGACAGGCAGGGAAACGATATCGGCTCCCAGTACCGCTCCGCGATTTTCTACGCCAACGAGGGCCAAAAGAGCCAGGCGCTTGCGCTTATCAAGGAGCTAGATGAGGCAAAAGCCTACAAGCGGCCCATCGTAACCAGTTTGGAGGCCCAGGCCCCCTTCTACCTTGCCGAGCTCTACCACCAAGATTACCTGGAGAAAAATCCGGGTGGCTACTGCCACGTTGACTTGAGCCTGACGGAGAAGCCGCTGGACTAGGGAAGGGGCAACTAGGTGATGGACGCAGGCAGGGGACCCTTTTGTCTTTGACAGGGGCCGCAAAGGGGGCGAAGCTATGAGAGGGGTACGTAATGAAAAACCTTCTCTTCCTCTGCTTCTCCTGCCTTGCCCTCTGCCTGAGCGCCCAGGTAAGGATAGATCCTAGTATTGAGCGCCTGGTAACTGGGGAATGGAAAAAGCTTGAATACCTTGGCTTTTCAATCAGCTTTCAAGCCGATGGGGTCTATTCCGCCAGCTATAGCGATATGAGCTCCAGTTGGCATTCCTCGGGTCTTTTTAGCATTGACGCAAAGGGTATCAATCTATTGGAAGAAATTCCCGGCCGCGGCATGTCCATAGTCTGCCAATCCGGCTCCCTCCTCTATGACAAAAATTCTCCGGATTACCCCTACTCTCTCTCTTTTACGATACGGGACTTTGACTACCGAGTGCCGGATTCCGCCGCGCCGCGTCGCGGGGGCGAGCTTATCAGCATTGATGGGGTAAAAGCCCTCTGCACGGGTTTGCAAGCCGCCCTCACCCTGGCCGACCTCAAGTGCCGGCGCTCCCCTAGCCTGAAGGGGGAGCTGATCCACACCGAGGCCTTTGACGTAAAAACCGGCGCCCTCACTTCCTTGCCCTACCTGCCCAAGGGTCGGACCCTTACCCTGCTGGCGCGTACCGAAGAGAAAGAAAGGGTGCTCGAGTGGACAAACTACTGGTACTACGTGGAATTCGTGGAGGAAGGCCCGCCTATGAAGACCCGCGCTTGGGTCTTTGGGGAGTTCGTGGCGCTGCGTGATAAGAAACAATGACGTTGCGCGATACTATTCGAGTCCGCTTGGAGGGATAGGCGCGGAAAGGGAACCTTGCAAGGTGCCCTTTTCGCTTCTCTCTTGATTTTCTCCTTGACTAATCCTCTATGATTTTAAGCAGGACCGGGCTTCCCCAGCCGGCGGCCCCCAATTTTTCCGTGAGTGCGGCCATGCGCGCTGCATCTGCGCCGTGGGTTGTCAGGATGAGGGGAACCCTCTCACGGCCGGAGTCGAGGGCGGTTTCCGGTTGGAGGACGGAGGCGATGCTGATGCCTTCCGCGGCAAAGAGGCTGGAAACTTGGGCAAGGACGCCGGGGCGGTCCGGCACCGAGATGCGGAGGTAGAAGCGCGCCCGGCTTTCCTCCTCGCTTAGCCGTGCCTTCTCTAGGAAGGGGTGGCTCGCGCGTATCGGCCATGCCCTGCCCTCGGCTATGTCAAGGATATCGGCTAAGAGGCTTACCGATGTCGGCTCCGGCCCGGCGCCCCTTCCCATGAAGAGGTTGTGGCCAAGGCCGCGTGATTCTACCAATACGGCGTTGTACTCGTTGCGAACCGCAGCCAAGGGGTGGCTGAGGGGGAGGAGGACGGGGCTGACGCCGGCCTCAACGCCGCCGGAGTTTCCACGCCGCGCCGATCCAAGGAGTTTGACGCGGTAACCCATGCGGGCTGCCTGGCGCAGATCCTAGGCGTCGATATTTTCTATGCCGCTTACGGGTATATTTCTATAGTCCGTATAGGCGCCGAAGGCTAGGCTGGAGAGGATGCCCAGTTTGCATACGGAGTCTATGCCGCTCACGTCGTTGTGGGGGTCTGGCTCGGCAAAGCCCAGCCTTTGGGCATCCTTTAAGGCCGAGCCGTAGTCCAGGCCTTCTTCCGTCATACGGGTGAGTATGTAGTTGGTGGTTCCGTTGAGGATGCCCTCAAGGCAAAGGATGGGGTCGGCGCGCAGTGATTCTTGCAGGGCGCGGATGATGGGGATGCCGGCGCAGACGGCGGCCTCAAAGCCGATGGAGAGGCCCTTCTCTTTGGCCAGGGCAAAGAGCTCCGGGCCGCGCTCGGCTAAGAGGTTCTTGTTTGCCGTCACTACGGACTTGCCTGAGCGCAGGGCGGCTGAGGCGAGCTTGAAAGCCTCTTCAACCCCGCCCATCAATTCCACCACGGTTTGAATCTCCCCGTCCTCGATGATCTGGGCGGGGTCGTTGACAAGGCGTAGGCCCGGGGGGAGGCCGGGGCGGGCTTTATTGAGGTCTCGCACCAAGACGCTGCGAACCTCGATAAGGGGTTTGCCGCCTTGATCGAGGGCTTGAGCCGACTCTACGATGAGCCGCAAGAGGGCCGAGCCGATGTTCCCGGCGCCGGCTAGGGCGATCTTATGCATTCTCTGCCTCCGCTTGCCTTCATGCTTGCACGGCGCCGCTGTGGCGGTCAAGCCGCGTAAGCTCTCATGCCGCTAAGGCGCTTGTGGAGCTTCACCAAGGGCGGCGCATCTGTTATGCTCCCAGCCCTATGCTTAGCCTTTCTGGAATCAAGCTCGCCTATGGCGAGCGCATACTTTTCAAAGACGCCGACGTCCTCATTCGGCCCGGCGACAAGATAGGGCTGGTGGGCCCCAATGGCGCCGGTAAAACGAGCCTCTTCCGCATTATCGCCGGGCAGGAGCGAGCCGACGAGGGCAGCATCAACGCGGATCCAGGCACGGTTATCGGCTATTTTTCCCAGGACGTGGGAGAGCTGTCAGGCCGCACTGCCTTGGAAGAGGTTTTGGCCGGGGCCGGCCGGGTGTTTCGCATCGGCTCCGAGCTTTCCGAGCTTGAGCACAAGATGGCTGACCCCCAGGCCTTTTCGGACGCCGACATGGAGCGCTACGGGGAGCTGCAAACAGAGTACCAACGCTTGGGCGGCTATGATATCGACGCGCGCGCCACCGCCATCCTTGCCGGCTTGGGCATTGAAAGCGAAAGGCAGGCCGAACCGGTAGAAAACTTTTCCGGTGGCTGGAAGATGCGCATCGCCTTGGCGCGCATCCTCCTCTTAAACCCTGACCTGCTTTTGATAGACGAGCCGACGAACCACCTCGACATTGAGGCCATCCTCTGGCTGGAGAACTGGCTCAAGGAATTTCCCGGCGCCCTGATGATGACGAGCCATGACCGCGAATTCATGACCCGCATCTGCTTCCGCAGCGTGGAGGTGGCCGACGGTGCCATCACATCCTATTCCGGGGACTACGACTTTTACCTGCGCGAGCGCGCCCTGCGCCGCGAACAGCTTGTGGCCAGCGCCAAGCGCCAGCAGGCCATGCTTGCCAAGGAAGAGGAATTCATAGCTCGCTTTGCCGCTCGCGCCTCTCACGCGGCCCAGGTACAGTCTCGGGTGAAGACGATAGAGAAGATAGAGCGCATCGTCGTGCCGCCGGAGCCTAAGGCCGTCAAGTTCAGCTTTGACGTACCAAAGCGCTCCGGCGACGTAGTGGTGGAATTCAAGGATCTGGAGAAACGTTGGCTGAAACCGGACAAGAGCGAGTTGCAGGTGTTCTCAGGCCTTTCCGGCATCGTGCGCCGCCTGGACAAGATTGCCCTCACCGGGGTCAACGGGGCGGGAAAGTCCACTTTTCTAAAGATCCTAGCCGGCTTGACGGATGCCTCCGGTGGGGTTTGCGGTCTGGGCGCTTCAGTGAACCTCGGCTATTTTTCCCAGTATTCAAGCGACATTCTCAAGCCCGGCCGCTCCGTCTATGACGAGGTGCAGGAGCGCCTGCCCATGGCGAGCCCGGGAACCATAAAAAATCTCTTAGGCGCCTTTCTCTTTTCCGGCGACGACGTGGATAAAAAGATATCGGTTCTTTCCGGCGGCGAAAAGAGCCGGGTCATGCTGGCCTGCCTCCTCTCCCAGCCCCACAACTTCCTCATCTTGGACGAGCCGACGAACCACCTGGATATCGTGAGCCGAGAGGTGCTCTTGGATGCCCTGATAGAATTCCAGGGGACTATCCTCATCGTCTCCCACGACCGCTATTTTCTGCGCCGCTTGGCGAATCGAGTTTTTGAGATCAACCATGGGCGGCTCAGGGTCTATGAGGGCGATTACCATTACTTTGAAGAAAAACGCGACACTGTGGGGTAGCCAAGGCCTCTCCTGGCTCATAGAGCGTGGGGCCTGGCATAGAAAAATGATCGACATGCTAACGCTGCGCTGCGCTTGCTAAGACGCATGTCGATCATTTTTCTATGCCACCCGCGCTCAAGAGTAGAAGCAGGCCTTGGCTAGCGCGCGGGGGGGGCGTTTTGCGTGAAAGGGAAACGCCCGCATAGGGTTTCGCTGCGCTTCTTTTAGGAGAATGCGGTGCGGGGCGGTAGCCAAGGCCTCTCCTGGCTCATAGAGCGTGGGGCCTGGCATAGAAAAATAATCGACATGCTAACGCTGCGCTGCGCTTGCTAAGACGCATGTCGATCATTTTTCTATGCCACCC
>JBGSOB010000195.1:0-21622 GCA_041739325.1 Treponematales bacterium | reverse complement strand
GGCCCGCGCAAAGATGGTCCCCCGCCCTGGAAGGAGGGAAAATAGGCCGGGATTCCGGCTCCTAGAGTTCCATTCCCGTAGCTTTTCTCAATCGGGCTATCGTCCCTGCGGCGATAGCCCGAGCTTTTTCAGCTCCCATCGCTAAGATTTTTTCCAGCCCGGGGATGTCGCTCATGACCGCTTCGTAGCGTTCGCGGATGGGGCTGAGTTCTCGGTTGACCGCTTGGAAGAGGGCTTCCTTGGCCTCCCCCCAGCCCATGCCCCCGGCCCGGTAACGACCAGCCAGGGCGGCCTGTTCTTCCGCCGTCGCAAAGAGCTTATAAAAAGCAAAGACCGGGCAGGCATCCGGGTCCTTGGCTTCCTCCACCGGCTGGGAATTGGTGACGATCTTCATAATCAACTTGCGCAGGGTTTTTTCCGGGGCGCAGAGGGGTATGACGTTGTCGTAGCTCTTGCTCATCTTGCGGCCGTCTAGGCCAGGGACGATGGCCGAGTCGGCGCGCACGAGGGCCTGGGGAATGCGTAGGGCTTCCGCCTTGTAGTTGAAGTTGATTGATTGGGCTATATCCTGGGCCATTTCCACGTGCTGTACCTGGTCCTTGCCTACCGGCACCATGTCGGTATCAAAGAGAAGGATGTCCGCCGCCATCAGCACCGGGTAGGTAAAGAGGCCCATGTTGACGCCTGAGTCCACATCCTCTCCCTTTTCTTGGTTCTCCTGCACGCATGCCTTGTAGGCGTGGGCGCGGTTCATGAGGCCTTTGGAAGTGAAGGCCATGAGGATGGTGGAGAGCTCGAAGGTCTCCGGCACCGAGGACTGGCGGTAGAAGACTACCTTCTCCGGGTCAAGTCCGCAGGCAAGCCAAGCCGCCGCCACCTCGAGAATCCTCTGCCGCAATTCCTTGGGGTCCTTAATCTGGTTAAGGGCGTGGTAATCGGCGATAAAATAGCGCGCCTCATAGCTCTTGGAGAGCTCAAGGGCGGGCTTGATTGCCCCAAAGTAGTTCCCAATGTGGATAGTGCCGGTGGGTTTGATCCCGGTAAGCGCGACCTTCATGCGATGCTCCTTTCAGCGGTGTCGCGTCATTTTAGCAAGTTAGGCCGCTTTGTAGGAAGGGGGCGCTGGTTAAGGCCCTATGGTCCGGCTAGGCTTGGAGGCCCTTAACTGGTCAGCTTATTGGCGGAGGAGTTGTAGATCAGGGAGCCTGCTTTTTTATAGTCGCGGAGGACGGCGCAGGCTTCCTCCCGCAGAATATCACGGCTCACGTGAATGCCTCGGCGTTTGAGCTGATCCAGCCAATCCGCATGGAGGGGGCCTTCGTCAAACCCGGTGAGAGCCTCCACGTCTTCCCTGCGGGCTCCGATGAGGATAGACCCAATGCCAGACCAGATAGAGGCGCCATAGCACATGATGCAGGGCTGGGATGAGCTTACCAATTCCAGATTATGGGGACCAAGATCGTGGGTTCCAAGAACGGCTTGGGCCAAGCTGAGGGCCAACAACTCCGCGTGGGCAATGGCAAAACCCTCTTCTTCAACACGATTGACCGCGCAGCAGATCAAGCTGTCGTTTTCACGGTTAAAGATGGCGGCGCCAAAGGGTCCTCCTGAGCCGCACAGCAGATTTTCGCGGCTTAAGGCTATGGCAAAGGACATCCGCGAATGTGGAGTTGAATAATCACCCTGCCATGAGCTCTGGAAGTCCTGTATCCATGGGGGAAGTCGCACTTGAAAGCTAGTCTGCATCACGTTTTTATTTTATCCCTCTCCGTGCTGCCTTTCAAGCCCGTGAATCTCATAAGCCGCTTCGCCCATCGACCCAGGAGGTGAAAACGAAGCGGCTTCTCGCTTATTTCTTCTTCATGGAAGCGCGATAGTCGGCCACTACCTTTTTGAGGTTTGCCTTATCCCCGCCCGTGTTCTTCTCTATATAGTCGATCATCACGTCTACAATGCCCTCGCTCTCACTCTTGCCCTCAATGGAGCAAAAACCCTTGAACATGCTCAGGATGGGCACTGGCACGCCCTTAACTAAGAGATCCAATTTTTCCATGATCTAAAACCTCCCTCTACTTTTTATGGCGGCCCGTATCTGGAGCGCCTGTGGGCTCTGAGCGCCCGTATGGCCATTTTAGCACGTCCGAGCTAGAATGACAGAGGCTTTTTTCAAGGAAGGACGATGCCGGAAAAAATTGACCCCATCAAGGAAACCTGCCGCCTCATCCGCATAGCCCGCAGTCAGTGGGATGCCCACAACAACGCTGCCTGCCGCCTTGAGCGGGAACGCGCCATGGCGCTCTATGAGAGCCTGACTAAAGAAGAGCGGGAAAAAATACCCCAGGTACTGCGGGTGTGGCTTCGCTATCGCAGCGAGAAATACTTCGGCCCCGAGAGGACGCCGCCGGGCACTAAGAAAAAGCCGCGGCCTCGAACGGAGCCGCGGCCAGGAAAACAAATTATTCGACGGAAGGGTCCGTCGGCAGATAAAGCCTGAAGGTGGTGCCTAAACCGGCAAGGGAAATAAAATCAAGCCTTCCGCCCAAAACCTCCTCGGCTAGGAGCTTAGCGGCGTAACTGCCTATGCCCCTTCCGCTTTGGCCCTTGCTGCTAAAGAATTTTTGGAAAATACGTGGCTGTAATTCTTCTGGTATGGTTTGAGAATTCCAGATAGAAATGACAAGGCCCCCCGATTCCAGCTTGCTGGACATTTTTACGCTTTCATCCTCCGCGCTCGCCTCAAAGGCATTTGTCAGCAAATTCCCCAGTATTCGGCATAAGAGCGACTCATCACTCAATATATGCGGCATGGGGGATGACTCTTCCATTATGAGGCTCTTCCCCTTAGCGGCCGGATGGTCTAGGTAGAGCTGGCGTAGCTCGGAAAAAAGAGCGTGAACATCTATCCATTCCCTGACCGGCTGGTAGGAGGCGGCGCTTCCCGCAAGCAAGGTTCTTTGTAACTCTATCTCCTCTCCCAAGCGGTGTATCATTTCCATGAGGGAACGAAGGCGGGTATCGGGGGTCATTTGATTTTGATAGCACATGAGCTCCACGGTGCCGCTCATACCCGCAAGTAGATTATTGATGTCATGAAAAAAAGCGCGCTCAAGGAAGGACTTGTTCTGGATCTCCGTGACATCCTCGATAAAGAAGAGGAGATATCGCCTATTATCTATTCTGAGCGGCGTGGCGCGTATTTTAAAGCAAAAATCGCCGCGGTTTTCACTGGCCTTGAGAATGCAGCTCCGTTGCTGACTGCTGTCCGTTTCCAAGCATGACATGATGGCAATGGCCGCCCCGCAGCTCACGCAAGCCTTAGTTGTTCCGCAACCTGATGGTTCTTTGTCGGCATGAACGCAGTGGAGGGCCTCTCCCGGGCGTAAGCCAAAGACATCCAGAGCCGAATCCAATCCTAGCTGTTTAAGGAGACTAGGGTTGACTGTCAAAACCTGGCGCTTATCGTTTAGTACCGCGAGGAGGCCGGAGATGGTGCCAAGGAGGGTCGTAACCAGGGGGTGGGAGTTGATGGCCTCGAATTCCGCTTGGAGCTCATCCGCATCGCTTTTTTCTGCGGGCGCAAAATAGCTTTTTTTGCCATCCACCTTCACTCCCTCCCCATATAGACTATAATATCCAATTATAGATTATTTATGGCGTTTTTCCAACATTTTCTCAGTATTGCCGCGTGTCCTTTCTCCTCATAAAAGTATAACCACTTCCTCACTGTTCTGTAATTGAGCCCAAACCCAAGAAGCCTATACATATCCCATCTTTTGTAGCGACATCAGGAGGATGTTTATGTTCAAGAAAATGATATGTGTGCTTGTGGTTTTTGCCCTTGTGGCCGGTTTCGCCTTCGCTCAGGAAGAGAAGAAGCCCGAGCCCCCCAAGGTGGCTATGGAGTTCTCCCAGCGCATGGACTCAGAGCAGGTTAATGGCTGGATCGTCCCTTCCACCACCTATGGTACCGACGCTCTCTATTCCCGCACCGAGTTCAAGGCCGGCGTTACTTACAAGCTCGGCGGAAACGTCACTATCACCCCCAGCTTTAAGGACCGTCTTGAGGTCAGGCTCAATCCGGGCAACCTCATTCCCGTGGGTTGGACCGGCGGCGCAGCCGTTCAGAACGCCGCTGTTGAGAAGCTTGGCAAGATCCGCGAGCGCAATCGCTTCTATGCCAACCTAGACTCAAGCATCAAGATCATCCCCTTAGTGAACGTGGCCATCGGTTTTGAGGCTCGCCTTGCCGCCGATCTACGCTCTGACAAAGCTGGTCCCTCCACCAATGATACCACCGGGCAAGTTGCTCAGGAGACTAAAATCACTGGTAGCTTGGGCTTAAATGGTAAGGATAAGGACAAGGACGAACTCTTTTCCTACAGCTTATTCCAGGCCTTGAACATTTACGCCGACACGGTGGCAAATGGTACCGATGAGCTCTATACCGAGCTCGATGGCTCCTACGGCGCCGGTGTCAAGTTTAAGCTTGGCGAAGTCGGACTCAAGCTCGACGTATCCGACGCTCTTACCCTGACCAACCCCACCGCCCCCAACGCCGCTACCGACAAGGCCACCGTTTTCAATGGCCTGTCCGTTAAGGCTACCATGACCCATGCCAACGTAAGCCCCTTCCTGGGCTTCTTCCTCAACACCACTATCGACAAGGCCGGAACCACCACCGCTAACGTGGCCGGCGGCTCAATCGGTTTGGGTATGTCTTCAGGCGCCTGGTCCTTTGCCGGTCAGTACGACCTGGGCTACAACAGCGTCAACAGCAACATGCTGGAAACCCACGCCACGATGTCCGTCAAGATCAAGAGCTAATGATAAAAATGATATAAAACATGCGGAGGGCGCCGGGTCAGAGGCACTAGCCCAACCCGGTCCCCCGCGGAATGGGTGAATAAAAAAGATAACTAGAAAAAAGGAAAAGAAGCCCCAAGGCGCTCCCGGTCTCCACCCCGGGTGGCGCCTTTTTTTTGCCCTTTTATGGGCCTTATCTAAGCGTGGCTGAGGATTGAGGGGCGTGAGCGTGCGGGAGGGCTGTGGGAGGGCTGTGGGTTGTGCGACGGCTGGAGGGCTTAGGACTTTTTCCGGCGGGAATTCACGAAGCGCTGGAAGTCTGAGATGTTTTTGACAACGATCTTGTCCGGGAAGAGTTCCACGCGGCGCTGTGTGGTAAAATGGTTGAGAACGTCGCGCACCGCTTCCGTTCCCATGCCGGCCCAATGGGCAATGTCGTCCAAGGTAGCCTTGAACTCGCGCAATGCCACCTCACTGCCGCTCTGGGGGTTGGTTTCGTCCAGCATAAGGAAGACGTCCGCCACGCGCGCCTGGGGGTCTTCCAGGGTAAGGATCATAAAGCGGCGTTTTTGGTCGTAGATGCGTTTAGTGAAGAGTTTGAGCAGGCGCAAGGCTATGGGCGGGTTACCGACCATGAGGACCTCGAAGTTGGCGCGGTTGAATTCAAGCACCTTGACGGTGTCGTAGGCTATGGCAGAAGCAGAGCGCGGCGCCTCTTCGAGGATGGCCATTTCCCCAAAGATTTCCGGGGGTTGGAGGATGTCGAGGGTCTTCTCGATATCGCCCATAATCTTGGTAATCTGCACCCGGCCCTGCTGGATGAGGTAGAAGGTGTCTCCCGGCTCGTATTCGGAGAAGATGACTTCCCCTTTTTGGAAGACGCGGGCAAAACGCTGGAAGGCGGACATGTCCATGGCCATGGGCTACCCCTCTATTCCCTTCAAGGCCCGCCGGGCCTTGATGTGGACGGAATCGTCCTCGTCCAACTGCATGGAGAGAATCTTCTTGTAGAAGCCGCCGGCCTTGGCCTTGTCTCCCTTTTTTTCGTAGGCTTGGCCCACGTAGAAGAGGGTGTCCACCATATCCGGGTGCTTGGGGTAGAGTTGGAGCATCTTTGAGAAATGGGCTATGGAGCCGTCTAGCTGGCCAAGGTTGAAGACGCAACGACCCTGCTCGAACATTGCCTTGGCCACGTATTCCGCATCTTCCTGGGCTTCCACGATCTTCTTGAATTCCAGGAAGGCCTGTTGGTATTTCTCTTGGGTGAACATGCTCACGGCGTTGTAGTACTGTTTTGCCGCCGGAGAAAGCTCCTCGGGCTGTTTTGCCGCGGGGCGGGGCGGGGGGGCATCTGCTTCATCATCCACAGATCTGTCCTGGGGGCTCACTTGATGCTGGGGTGAGGGGCCCTTGCCTTGGCCATATTTGCTTAAATTGGATTCCGAGAGCTCAAGGCTTCTGGCGGCTTCTTGGGCGAACTTGCCCGTGGGATAGTAGGTGAGGTAGCGGGACATGACATAGACGGCCTGGGCGTACATGCGGTTTTTAAGGTAGTACTCCCCTGTCTTGTACAGGCCTATTTCCGGGCTCACCTGCTCTTCCTTGTCCAGGAGGTTTTCTACCTGCTTGTGGATGCGCCGCAGTTGGTTGGAAAATACCTTGAGCATCTTCATGACGATGCGTATGTTTTGGCCCGCGAAGAGCTCGAATTCTGGCACGGCGAACATAAGGACGGTTGCGTCTTGGAGGACGAGGGCGTTTTCTTCCCGGCGGTACTTGCCGAGGGCCGACTTAACCCCGAAGAACTCCCCCATTTGGATGAGCTCATGGATCTCCTGGCCGGTTTCGATATCGGAGTAATTAAGGGTCACCCTGCCCTTTTGGAGGATGTAGACCTTGTCGGCTTCATCGCCCTGGAAGTAAATGACTGAGTTGCTCCGGTACGTCAACGCCTTTGGCACAGGCTACACCTCTTTATTCCTGGAAAGGCCGGTTCCGGCCCTTTCTCTTCTCATTGTAGGTTCCGCCTGCGCAAAAAGTCAAATCGGGGGCGGCTGGCCATGCATTGAATATCGGCAGAAAGTCCGTAAAAGTAGAGGGCTGCTTGTTGAGGGCGGAGGGCTTATTCCTTCGTGGGGTCAGGGGCCGATTCGGGATCTGCGCCAAGGTCGGCCTCATCATCCTCAAAATCTTCCTGGTCGTGGAGGTGTTTGGCGTACATGAGGAAGTCGTCTCCCTTGCCGTAGAAGTTCGGGATGCGGCCAATAAGGGAAAAACCATGCTCAAGATAGAAGCCGGGGTTAATGGCCCCTTCTTTGATGGTCGTCGTTTCTACCGTCAGAATGGCGTTGGGCTTCATGCGCCGCACTTCTTCCTCTACCCGCTCGAGAAGTTGGCCACCGATGCCTTGGCGTCTTGAAAGGCGATCCACCACGATCCACTTGATTTCGTAGGTGAATTCGGTCCCGTTGTGGGGGCCAAAATAGGCAAAGCCGGAGATACGGCCCGAGCTGGCAAGTTCGACAAGGGTCATTTTGCCGTCTGAGCGGCGTTCCCATTCCTCAAGGGCTTCCTTCATGATATCTAGTTCAATATCCTTAAAGGCCCCTGATTCGCTGGCGAGGAGTATATAATAGCGGAGATCCGTCATCTCAAGGCTCCAAAAACTCTGGTCTGACTAGATTTTTGGCAAATCATATTTCTAGTATACCAAGATATCGCTCCTTTATTCCATACCTTTTCGTAACGAGTTTCAGTTGACGCCCCTGGTAGGGAAGATTACAATTGCCCAATCCCGACTACAGAGGTGCCACGATATGCCATCTATCAAGAAAATCCCCGAATTGCTTAGAAAGATCATCCCTCCCATGGAGTGCTATGACTATTTTGAGGCCGAGGCTGAAGCGCCTTTTAACTCCCAGAGCGATGAGCTGAGCCTTGCGAACGCCTGGCATCTTGCCGAGGCCTCCTTAGTCGTCTATGAGGAACCGAATGTATGCCGCAATATCTACCGATTGCGGGGCTATGAGGGCTTTCAGTTCTTTAATAACCACTCAACCGAAGCCTTTGTCGCCTGGAAGGACAAACACGCCATCGTGTCCTTCCGCGGCACCGAGGTGAAAAGCTTTCGCACTATCTTGGATATCTATACCGACGCCAAGTTCGCCCGTACCGAGTTGTTGAGCGGCTTTGTCCACAAGGGCTTTAAAGACGGGGTGATGAACATTTGGGAGGGTCAGGTAAAACCTATAGCCGGTTATCCCTGGATGAACTCCGGCGGACTCTTCAGCTTCCTTTCCCAGCTCAAGGCGGAAAAGCCGGATATGAATTTCTTTTTTACCGGCCATTCCTTGGGCGGGGCTATGGCCACCATTGCCGCTTGCCTCTTCCCCTCTACCAAGGCTCTCTACACCTATGGCTGCCCCATGGTGGGCGACCAAGACTTTGCCAGTCACGTTACCTTTCCCCACTATCGCTGGGTAAACGATAGAGATGCCATAACCATGCTGCCGCCCAAGGAAATCATGGAAAAGGTAGTGAAGTACAGCTATGTTCACTGTGGTAAAGAACTTTTTCTCGATAGGGATGGGCGTTTAGCCACCGCTCCGGCAAATCGTAACTTCCTAGCAATGATGGCAGGTGACTTTGACAAGATTATGGAAAGCTTGGCCGGCGCCTTTAGCTCAATGGACAAATTCAAGGAGATGATCAACCGGGCGCGGGGCAAGGAAAGCGTGGATGAAAAGCCTATCGTGGATGCCTTTATAGACCACGCCCCGGTAAACTACCCGGTTAAGATCTGGAACCTCATGTGCTCCTAGGCGGGCTGCGACCTCTGGCAGCTGGGCCTCCCTGTTCTTGAGGAGGGAGGCCTTTAGTTTTTCTTCTCGGAACGCAGAACTCTAAAGCCTTTTGATGCTGAGAGATAAAAGCCTATCGAGTCTCCGCGGAAGGCCGCCCGTACCACGGAGGCGTCCGTTTCCCAAGAGCCTCCGCGTAGGACGCGCAGGGCACCGCTAGCGGGCCCGCGCGGGTCCTTTAGCGTTTCAAAGCTCCGCGGGTAGTCACCATACCAGTCCCAGCACCATTCCCAGGCATTACCGACCATGTCGTGGATGCCTAAGGCGTTGGGTACCAGGGAGCCGACGGGAAGGGTGCGGCCTCGCGAGCTCCCCGGCTCCGAGTAGGAGATGAGTATGGCGGGGTTAAAGTTGGCGGATGAAACCTCAAGGATGTCGCGGTTATTGCCAAAGCGTATCTCCCGCCCCCTGTCGCGGGCGGCGTACTCCCATTCGGCTTCGGTAGGCAGACGGTAGCCGTTAGCGTTCCAGTCGCAACTGACTGTCCAGCGCCGGCGGTCAAGCTCGAATTTGTTGGCGTTGCCGGGGTCGGTTTTCTTTTTGTCCAGGGTATAGCAGGGCTTGAGCCCGGATGCTTCCGAGAGCCAGTTGCAGTATTCCACCGCATCGTACCAGTCTAGGCTCACTACCGGGCGCTTGCCCCGGCCCCAACCGCGGTCGTCGGGGAGCTCCCTGCCAGTGGCCTTGCAAAAGGCGTCGTATTCCTCAAAGGTGGTTTCATGCTTGGAGATGGAGAAGGGGCTGAGCCTAACCGGGAAGGGCGGGGCGTTTTCCATCCCGTCGTGGTCGTAGAGGGCGTTGCCCATCATGTATTCCCCCCCATCCACAAAGACCATGAGGGGTTTGGGAACGCTTGCCTTTGGCCTATCTTCCGGTAGTTCGGTAAGGGTATTTGAGGCGCGGCCGGGGGGAAGGTAGACGGCCCCGGCGTTTTCCGTCCGGCCGAAAAGCTCGGGTATCTGCACCCCATCGCTTTCGTCCTTGGTAAGGGCCTCAAGTTTTTCCCGAACAAGGCGAGTCAGGCTCTTCATTGAGATGGGGTCCCAGCGCAGGGATTCAAGCAGGGCTTGGACAAAGGGCGAATGCTCGTCTCCGGGCCTGCCTGCGTTGGCGTAGCGGCCGGGTAGGGTGGCGTAGAGGACATAGACCCCCTCGGCCGCCTCTAGGCTCAGCTGGCTGTCTCGAGCCCCCTCGGGGAAAGAACGCCCTGAATCCATGATGATAAGGACATTTTTAGCCGAGCCTGAGAGGGTCTTCATGACCCATTCCAGGGAAATAGCCTGGTTTTCCAGCATGATCCAGTCGCGAAAGTCGCGGACGTCGGTGGGCAGGAGATAGTCGAAGCCGGTAAAGCGCCGGCCATAGCCGGAAAAATAGAGGAGGGCGAATTCCTTCCCCTTAGCCGAGCTTGCCAGGGACTGAATGGTGCGGCGCATCTCGCGCTGTTCAAGGTTGTAGCTGCTC
Source organism: Treponematales bacterium (assembly GCA_041739325.1). Classification (GTDB taxonomy): domain Bacteria; phylum Spirochaetota; class Spirochaetia; order Treponematales; family JBGSOB01; genus JBGSOB01. Next base: position 11,495 of record JBGSOB010000195.1, on the reverse strand, counting down.
TTTACGGCAAAACCCCGCCCTTCCAAGGCCGGGGCTATCTTTTCTAAATCCGGCCGGGTTGAGTCCAGGGCCTTGAGGTGTTGGTAACGTTCGTTGCCGATAAGGAGGGCCGGGTTTTCCCCGGCGCCTTGGGCACTGAGGCTTGGGGCAAGGATGCCTAAGGCAAAGATGCCTAAGAAAAAGACGAAGGCGGCAGAGGATGAAGGGAGGGCTTTGCGGGCCGGCTTATTAAACCCGGCGCTGTCCTGTAGCGGCATCGTTCCTCCCATCTATCCCCCTAGCTAGCCGCTGCCTGGGAGCTATGTTCCTCTGCTTCTCCCTTTTTTACGCCCTGCATTACGAAGAAGGCGGCAAGCATGCAGAGTGAGCAGAGGATGAACATTCCCGGGTAGCCTACCTTGGCCGGTATGTCGGAGAGCCCCGCGCCCTTGCCGGTAGAGAGGCGCACGATATCGATGATGGCGCCGGAGATAAAGGGGGCAAGGATGGCGGCCAACTGGGAGAAGGTGTAATAAAGCCCGGTGTAGATGCCCATGGTGTCTTGCTTTGCCATCTGCCAGAGCATGGGGAAGGAGTTTGTGATGACGGAAACCCAGAAGATGCCAAAGATAAAGAGGATGCCCAGGTAGACCCCAAAGCCCAGCATGCCGGAGAGGATGCCGGCGCGGAAGATGGCGTCAAAGGCAAAGAGGACAAGGGTTATGACCACTAGGCCGATGAGGGCGATGCTGATTGTCTTTTTCCTGCCGATGCGGTGGGCAAGGTAGCCGGAGGGAATGGCAAAGATGGCATAGGCCACCCCCACCGCCCCGGCGCCAAAACCGGCCAAGCCCTTGGAAACCCCGAGGGTCTCATTGGCGTACTTGCCAATGAAGGGGAGGACTGCCTGGTAGCCGAGGAACCAGAGGAAGAGGGCCACCAGGATAAGCACCGCGGAGCCGCCCTCCTTCCACACCCTTTTAAGGGATTCCATGAAGGGGGCGGGCTTTTCCTCCGGGGCGTTTCCGGCCGCCGCGCTCATCTTGTTTTCACGAATGAAAAAGAGGAGGAAGGTGGTGGCTATGAGGATGAGGAGGCCGGAAATGGGGAAGGGGATGCGGTCTTGGGTTTGGCCCAAAATGGGGAGAACGGCCTTGAGGTTCATCATCGGGGCTAGGAGGAGGGTGCCGACGATGGCGGCAATACCGCCCATGGTGTTGATAACTCCGTTTGCCTCTGAGCGGAATTTGCCGGGTATGAGGTCTGGCATGAGGGCAACTACCGGTCCGCGGGCGGATTGCTTAAAGATATTGAGGCCAAAGACTAAGGCTAGGAGGATCCAGAGGGAAGCCACGGTGTAGGGAATAAGGCTAAAGAATACCGCGGTAATGGGGAGGAGGATGAGGATATAGGGCATACGCCGCCCCATCTTTGAGCGCGTACGGTCAGAAAGGACGGATACAAGGGGGATAAGGAGGATGGCAAAGAGGTTATCCAGGGTCATGAGGCCCCCGATAGCCGTCATGGAGGAGAGGTGCTGGCCTAGGAAGATAGGCAGATAGGTGTCATAGAGGGGGTCCATAAGCCCCATAGTGAAGAAACCAAAGCCTATAACGAAGGTAAGGCCCAGGTATTTTGAGAATCCAGCGTTCTTCATTGTGTATGCTCTCCTTTATCTAAATAACGATACCGTACAAAAGTTACGTTTTCTTTAGGCTAGCCTAAGCACGCCCTCAGGCCGTAGATCTGCTTCCAGGACCGAGCCGGGTCCAAAGACTGAATCCATAAAGTCCCTAAAGGCCGGTAGGCGCTTAGGCCTCAGGTAGGCCTGGATAGTGCCGGAAAACCCTCCCCCATGGACGCGGCAGGCACCCTCTTTGCCTAGGAACTGGGCCGTGAGGGCCAGGGCTAAAGCCAAGCCTTGTTCACGCCCATCCCCTCGGGGAAGGACATTCTGCAAAAAAAGCCATGAAGAGATGCCTGAATCGTCTACCTTCTTTAAGTATCGGTCAATCTTGCCCTTTTTCAGGGCAGCAACCATCTTGGGAACCCTGTCATTTTCCGCCACGAAGTGCATGGCGCGCAGGAGAGCTCTGTCCCCGTGATAGTCCCGCAGTTGCTTTGCCCCGGCTAGGAGCTCGGCCGGGCTTATACCCCGCAAGCTCTCCCGCCCAAAGGCAGAGGCTATCGCCTTCATTTCCGTGGGGATGGCGGCATAGTCCTCGGTGAGGTCCTCGTGGCTGCCTCCGGTTTGGATGATAGCCAGGGCGTAGCCCTTTTTAAGAAAGTCCACTTCCAGGCGGCGCCAGCGGGGAGTCTTGGGGTCCTTAAAGTCTATGGCTAAGACCCCGCCCCCGGCGCATGCCATTTGATCCATGAGGCCGCAGGGCTTGCCGAAGTAGGCGTTTTCCGCGTATTGGCCGGCTTTGGCCAGAATGGGCCAGTCAACGCAGCCTGCGTTGAAGAGATGGCTGAAGATGGCGGCAAAGAGGACTTCAACGCAGGCGGAGCTTGAAAGCCCAGAGCCGGGTGGGACTAGGGAACTTAAGAAAGCGACAAAGCCCCCCACCTGGTAGCCATAGTCCTTGAGGTAGCGGGCCGTGCCGCGGATGAGGGCGGCTGTCTTTCCCTCCTCATCTTTCAGAGGTTCTAGCTCAGAAAGGTCTATGCGAACTTCCTCATAACCCTCGGAAACAAGGCGCACGCTCATGTCTCCGGAGGGGGCGGTAGCGGCAAGGGCGTCAAGGCGAACCGCCGCCGCTAAAACCCGGCCCTGGTTGTGGTCGGTGTGGTTGCCCCCCAGCTCCGTACGCCCTGGGGAGGAAATGAGGCAGAGGGGGGCAGTGAGGCCGGGAAAGGCTTCTGCCGCCCGGTAAAGGATGTCTTGACAGCGGCAGAGGGCGGCTGGGCTGTCTTTTTTACCGTAAACGCGGCTAAGAACCCGCCTACCCTCAGCGCTGGCTAATCTTTCCAGGGCCGTTTGGATGGAAGCAGGCGCGGTTTGTGTTTCTTTTTTTTCAAGCATCGCGGTAATGTTTCTCCCCTTGGTTTCTGAGCATGGCGGCGGCGGATTCCGGCGTGATGTCGCGCTGGGTCATGGCAAGAAGCTCGTAGCCTACCATGAACTTGCGCACGCTTGCCGAACGGAGGAGGGGGGGGAAGTAGTGGAGGTGGAAGTGCCAGGACTTCCCGTCTCGGCCTGAATCCTCGCTTGCGGGGAAGGGCTCTTGGTGTATGCCCATGGAGTAGGGGAAGTTCGTCATAAAGAGATTGTCGTAGCGGGTGCCCATGCGCTTGAGGATGTCGGCAAGGGCGGACTGCTCGGCCTCCGTCATCTGCTCGATGGAGGCGCTGTGGCGCTTGGGGAGGACAAGGGTTTCAAAGGGCCAGGTTGCCCAAAAGGGCACAAGTGCGCAAAAATGCTCGTTTTCGGTAATAATGCGCTCCCCCTTTGCCCTTTCCAAGGCAAGGTAGTCGCAGAGGAGGCAGGAGCCGTGGCTTTTGCGGTACTCAGTTTGCATCCTGGATTCCCGCGCCACGAGATCCGGCACGAGGGAGGATGCCCAGATTTGGCAATGGGGGTGGGGGTTGGAACAGCCCATCATAGCTCCGCGGTTTTCAAAGATCTGGGCATAGGCGATATCGTCCCGGCTGCGCAGGTCCATCCACTCAGCTATCCACAGATTGATGACCGCCTCTATCTGCTCCAGGCCCATGCGCGGCAGGGTAAGGTCGTGCCGGGGCGAGAAGCAGATAACCTTGCAGAGCCCCGTTTCCGTTTTTGCCACCAGGAGGCCGGATTCGTCCATGGACTCAAGCGGTGCCTGGGGGAGGAGGGCGGAAAAGTCATTTACAAAGGAAAAGGTTCCCGTATAGGCTGGGTTTTTTTGCCCGCCCGCCCTCTCGTTGCCCGGGCAGAGGTAACAGCCGGGGTCGTAGGCGGGCAGATCCTCCTGTGCCGGCTTTTCCACTGCGCCCTGCCAGGGCCGCTTATTGCGGTGGGGCGAGCAGAGGACCCATTCCCCAGAGAGGGGGTTGAAGCGCCGATGCGGGTAGTCAGAGAGGTTCATGCCGCCTCCTTTGGCTACCATGAGTATAGCATCTCAGCCCTGGATCCGGTAGCGGGAAAAGCAAGCGCCGGCAGCAGACTTTAGTGAGTGACAGTCACTCTACGTCCTGTGCGGTTACTTGGCAGGGATTATTAATTTATTCCACTACGGTAAAATCATGAGGCTCAAGTTGATTGGTCCTTGCGTACGTATAAAACCCTGCTGGATTTTCAAATGCATGGGTACCTAGGATAATTCTATGAGAACCGATACATGTAGGACGTATGGCAAGCTTGAGGCTTTGTCCGTTTTCTGTTTTTTGAAACTCAATCCAACTTTCGATCCCCTTTTCCGGTTCAATAAGCCTTCCTTCAGTTACCTCAATCTCATAGCTGTCAAGGGTATATGGTTCAGGAAAAATCCGCGCTTCAGCTAAAACCCCTTCGGGAATATCCTCTGTGCAGAGATAATGAATCTGAATAGACTCACCAAGGGCAAGCTGTCCCGATTCGGGTAGCCATTCCGCTATTTCGAAATTCAGAGGAATTGGTGCCCTGCTACAAGTTGCAAAAAGAAGGATGGAAAATGCGTAGAAGATTGTCAGCTTTGATTTCATAGAAGGTACCCTTATTCAATTGAAGGCTGCCCCTCGTGATTGACGCGCAAGCTCAGTCGAAGGGCAGCTTTCTCAATTAAAGTGAGCAGGCTACACGCTCACTCAACAACCGTATACGCATGGTCTATATAGTTGTTTAGACGGGCGTAGGTAAAGGGCCCGGCGGGTACTTCGAAGGCATGGATGCTAAGAGCGATTTTATGTTCCCCTAGGCATGTGGGCCGAATGGCTAGCTTCAGGCTCTGCGTCCCATCTTGCTTTTGGAAGGCTATCCAGCTTTCAATGCCTAATTCCGGGTTGAGCAACTCGCCCTCAATAACCTCAAACTCGTAGGTGTCAAGCGTGAATGTTTGGGGATAAATGCGCGCTTCCGCTAAAACACCCTCGGGTATTTCATCAGTTGTAAGATAATGGACCACTATGGATTCACCTAATACGATTTGCCCCGATTCTGGTTGCCATTCGGAAACATCGAAGTAGAGAGGGATCTCTGCTTTACTGCAGGTGGATAAAAAAAACGCTAAGAGTATGAGGGGAATGATCAGGCGAGCTTTCATCTGGGATCCTCCTTTTATTGGACCAATGCGGTATTATGTTTAAAAACTGTTTTAAAGGTCTCAATTTCCTGTGTATTTGCTATATAAAGTGAACTGTATCGGTTCACATAAGCTTGAGCGCTACAAATGCCGCTGGATTTTAACACAGAAAATATGTGGGAGCTTGAGGCTCCACTCATTGTGTCCCAGGGCTCTTGACTGGAATAGGCATCTTGCATATCAAAGAAAGCGCCATTAAAGGTACCTGTTACTGGACTACTATTATTTTCACTTTCATACCTAAATGAATTTCCTATTGTTCTTATTGCGGCATTCCCGGATGTTGGGGGTATTTGGCCATCATCGCGTTGTTGCCGGAGAAATATGCCCAGGATTCAATGAGAAGATCAGACTGAGTATATGAACCAGTGGTTATTCCGATAATCTTATCAAGGTATTCCCGCATCCAAGCCACATTGCCTATAACCGTCATATGAGAGGCGTGAGACAACTCATGGAAGACAAGGGCATCGTAGTGGCGGGTGAGGCCGCCATGCTGGTACCAAGGGTTGTAGGGAATAAGAATGTCGGGTAGGGTGCTGGCAGAGAGAGCTCCGGATCCAAAGCCGGCTAGCGCCCCAAGCAATGCCCCGACCGGGCCGGCTTGACTTCCGGCTATAGCTCCTATCGTGCCCGCTATTGTAGTGAAATATGGCGTCATTACTGAGCGGGCCATCCAACAAGCGCCTGGATCCCTGTTCGTCAATCCATAGAGGAGTACCTTGAGCTTAGGTGGCTTTGAGATACCATTCGCGGAAGCGTATGAGTTATATTGATAGACCGCTTTTAGCGTGCTGGCGGCCGACCCGACCGGGGATGGTGTTGCGGAATCGAGAGGGATTTGAAAGGTTGCACCCTGCATTTGGGCGACGGTCTTGCCTCCGACGATATATTCTACCGGGGTAAAGTATTGGAGAAGGTTGTCACGGTGGATTGAACACTGCGCATTGTCGAATATTATTTTTAGGGTAGGCAAGGGCTTCCACCAATCATTAAAATTAGACCCGATGCTGAAAAATCCTTGCTCTGAGGTAAATGCCGATGCGATGGTCAGGTAGTGGTTAACCTGAACTTTCACGAGGGGGAGCGGCTCAAGGCTGCCAGTGACAGTGTTCTTCAAGGTCACGTAGCCATAGGGTTTTCCAGTTGTACGTGAAGATTCGGTACTGAGGGGGGTATCTGGGATTGCTAACTCATCAAGGATTTCCACCTGGAAACGCAGGTCATTCAGATATGTCTGCAGATCAGCGGCTTTAATGATAATGAAGAACCAAGGAAGCTGGGTGGCTTCATCGATATCGGGTTGGTCATAGAAATATCCGCCTTCTACTATCTCACGGTCAAGGGGAAAGGATTCCGCTTCTGGATAGAGATCCAGAAATTCACGGAGCGCAAGCGGATCATCGGTCCGGAAACGCAGGTAGTAATGGCTGGCTTGGGTGGGGCTGTTTTTTGCTCCAGCACGGATTGAAAATGGATTTTCTATTTTTTCTCCTAAGGCGATCGACTGGCCTTCTAGAAGAATCTCTATAGGTTGTTCCACACTTGTTGCCGGCATAGGCTCACAGGAAAAAAAGCAGATTGCTATGAGAGCTGAAAGGACGAGAAAGGACGAGAAAGGACGAGAAAAACTTTTCATAAAATCCTCCATGGGTGGATTCTATACCCCCACGCTCTGAAAATCCAGCTTTAACCCAAGCTCTGAGCCCCAAAAGTCTTTTAGAGGCTCTTCCCCCCTTTGGGAAGGGCTGAACTGCGTTTGGAAAGGCCGAACTGCCAAGGCAGTTCGGAGGGGCGCGGGGAGGAAATCCTTTTCTGGAAAAGGTTTCCTTCCCGCTTATTCTTGCTGTACTTCTTCTTGGAAAGAAGCTCCAGTCACCCCCTAGGACAGCTCAGGCTGGCTGAGCCATTCAAGGAGCTTGCGGATTCCAAGGCCTCCCTCGTCCCGCTCCAGGCGGAGGTCTCCGACGAGCTGGAGGCCTGGGATGCCATAACGTTTGTTGAAATAGGCAAGGCCCGGCGCCAATTCCCGCTCTGCCGCCTTTACCTCGACCATGAGCTGGGGGGCTTCTTCCTTGATGACCAGAAAATCCACTTCAATGCCTTCCTTGGTGCGCAGGTACCTGAGACTGCGCGCAAGACCATCCCTCGATTCAAGAAGGCAGAGCTGGCGGCTCAAGGAGAGGGCCACTAGGTTTTCCAGGGCGGCTCCGGCGCCGCGGACCAGGGCCGTGTCGTAGAAGTAGAGCTTGGGCTGCTGAAGAATGGCGCGCGCTATGGAGCGGTGATGCGGATAGACCCTGAAGACGATATACAGGGCCTCAAGAATGTCTAGGTAATGCTTGACGGTATTCGGGGACAATCCCAGGTCTTCTGAAAGGCTTTGGTAACTCAGCGGCGAGGCAACCCTGTCCCTGAGGAGCTCCACGAGAAGATTCATGGCCTTGAGCTGATGGATGTTCTCAAAGCTGAGGATGTCCTCCCGGATCAAGCCATCAAGATACTGGCGGCGCCAACGCCCCGCTTGGGCATCGTCGGAGGCTATGAAGGGTTCGGGGAAACCGCCTCTGCTCAGATGATGCTCCAGAGAATGGGTTTCTCCTGAGAAGACCGACTCCGCCGGGGTTATAGGAAAGAGTCGGTGGTGGAAATATCGTCCGGCCATGCTGTCGCCCGACTGGCGGAAAGTCTCGAGCCGCGCGCTTCCCGTTGCCAGGATGGCCATCGATTCAGGCCGCGTATCCCATATCCCCTTGAGAAAGGGCTTCCATGCGGGCATCTTGTGGATTTCATCCAAGATCAGGAGCTCCGTCCTGCCCGGCCAGGCCTGGCGGAGAATCATGTCCCGGTCCTGAGGATTGTCCCAGTTCAGATAAAGGGAATGGGCATAGGAATCCATATAGCTGTGGGCGAGCCAGGACTTTCCCACCTGCCGCGGTCCGGAGAGTAGGACCATTTTACGCCCTAGATCAGCTAGGATCTCAGCAGACTGCTCCCTCTTCATAAGACTATTCTATCTTATATTGCGGATTAGTCAAGACTGAACCGTAATTGATTGCAGATTGGTCATCCACCTCCTGGGTAGCCGAGCACAGAATAGCCGCGCTCCCCATAAAGTGACAGTCACTGCTTTCGAATTGCCTTTTGGGAAGGGCCGAATTGCTTTTGGAAGGAGGGGCGCGGGGAGGAAATCCTTTTCTTGAAAAGGTTTCCTTCCCGCCTATTCTTGGTCTTACCTCGTGCTGTGGGAAAGGCATCCCCTACCCAAAAAGGGCTTTGCCTTGTATGATGGGCCTACCATGTCTGAATTCGTCCACCTCCACAATCATACGGACTTTTCCCTTCTCGACGGGGCTTCCTCGGTTAAGTCTTTGGTGAATAGGGCTAAGGAGCTGGGCATGCCCGGCCTAGCCATTACCGACCACGGGAATATGTTCGGCGCGGTTAAATTCTACCGGGAGTGCAAGGCGGCGCAGATCAATCCCATCATTGGGAGCGAGTTCTACACGGTGGGGCCGGGGACGCGCTCGGAGCGGGTGGGCACGGAGCTGGGCGGCAAGTACTATCACCTTATCCTCCTTGCCAAGGACGAAACCGGCTACCGAAACCTCATGAAGCTCTCTTCCCTCTCCTACACCGAGGGCTTTTACTATAAACCGCGCATAGACGATCAAGCCCTCTTTGCCCATGCGCAGGGCCTTATCTGCTCTTCTGCCTGCATTGCCGGGGAGATTCCCGCCCTCATCCTTTCCGGAAGGGCGGCGGAGGCGGAGAAGAAGATGCTTCTCTACAACGAAGTCTTCGGCGCGGGGAATTTCTACTTGGAAATCCAGGACCATGGCATACCGGAGGAGATTACCGCCGCCCGCGTGATGGTGGAGCTTGCAAAAAAGCACGGCATTCCCCTTGTAGCCACCAACGACATCCACTACACCCTGAAGGAAGACGCGGCGGCCCACGACATACTCCTGTGCGTGGGCACGAACCGCAAGAAGAACGATTCTGAGCGCATGCGCTTTTCCGGGCCGGAGTTTTACCTAAAGAGCGCCCAGGAGATGTCCGCCCTCTTTTCCGAGCTGCCGGAAGCCCTTTCCAACAGCCTGCGCATAAACGAGATGTGCCGCTTGGATATTCCCAAGCCGGGACCGTTATTACCGGAGTACGCTATCCCGTCTGAGTACACCTCCGAGGAAGACGCGCGCGCCCAGCCTGAGGTTGCCCGGGTTCAGGCCGTGCTTGCAGGCTTTGACGACCTTACCCTCTGCAAGCCACACCCCCTCTACAAAAAGGCGCCTGAGTCTGAGCTGGCGCCGCGGCAACGGAGCCTGGTAGCCGGCCGCCTTGCCCTGCCGGTAACGCGCTACTTCATCCACGCCTCCTACGAGGGACTGCGGCAGCGCTATCCGCAGTTGAGCAAGGAGATTGAGGATAGGCTGGACTTTGAGCTTGCCATCATCATTTTGATGGACTTTGTGGGCTACTTCCTCATTGTGGCGGACTTCATCAACTGGGCCAAGGACCACGGCATTCCGGTGGGTCCGGGGCGCGGCTCGGGCGCCGGATCCATCGTCGCCTATAGCCTGCGCATTACCGACATTGACCCCCTGCGCTACATGCTCCTCTTCGAGCGCTTCTTAAACCCGGAGCGGGTATCGATGCCGGACTTCGATATAGACTTCTGCTTCGAGCGGCGGCAGGAGGTTATCGACTACGTAACGGCTAAGTACGGCCAGGAGCGGGTGGGGCAGATTATTACCTTTGGAACCCTCAAGGCAAAGGCCGTCATCAAGGACACGGCCCGCGCCCTGGACATTCCCTTTGATGAAGCAAACCAGGTGGCCAAGCTCGTACCGGACGACCCCAAAATGACCCTGGAAAAGGCCTTTGAGCAGGAGCCTAAGCTAGCCCAGCTTGCCGCCGACCCGCGCTACAAGGAGCTCTTTGAGGTGGCGCGCAAGCTTGAGGGCAAGAACCGTCACTCCTCCTACCACGCGGCCGGCATCGTCATTGGCAAGAGCGACCTGACGGACTTCGTGCCCATCTTCAAAGACCCCCACGAGGACACTATCGGCACCCAGTTCACCATGGACCTCTTGGAAGACTGCGGCTTGGTGAAGATGGACTTCTTGGGGCTCAAAACCCTCACCCTCATACGCAACACCATTTCTTTGCTGGCAAAGCGCGGGATAGTCATAGACGAGGACAAGATCCCGGAGGACGATGAAAAAACCTACGCCATGCTCTCCGAGGGCAAGGCTACCTCCATCTTCCAGTTTGAGTCTTCCGGCATGCAGTCCATCCTCAAGCAGGCCAAGCCCAACCGCATGGAAGATTTGATAGCCCTCAACGCCCTCTACCGCCCCGGCCCGATGGCCTATATCCCGCAGTTTATCGAGTCTAAGTGGGGGAGGCAGGCTATCGTCTACCCGGACCCCAGCTTGGAGCCCATCCTTAAGGAAACCTACGGGGTTATCGTCTACCAAGAGCAGGTCATGCAGGTAGCCCAGCGCATCGGCGGCTACACCCTGGGCCAAGCAGATATGCTGCGCCGCGCCATGAGCAAGAAGAAGGCGGAGGTGCTGGAAGCGGAGCGCAAGCCCTTCGTGGCCGGCGCCCTCAAGTCCGGCTTTACGGCGGAGCTTGCCAACCGCGTCTACGACATCCTGATTCCCTTTGCGGAGTATGGTTTCAATAAGAGCCATGCCGCCGCCTACTCGGTGGTCGCCTACCGCACCGCCTACCTTAAGGCCAATTACCCGGCGGAGTATATGGCCGCCAACCTCACTAACGAAATCAACAACCAGGACAAGCTCCAGCAGTACATCATAGAAACCCGCAAGATGGGGATAGATATCAGGCCGCCGGACGTTAACCATTCCGGGCGCTACTTTACGGTGGTGGAGGGCCAGATAGTCTACGGCCTTATCGGCCTCAAGGGCGTGGGCGCCAACGCGGTGGACGAGATCGTGCGCGCGCGCACTGAGGGCGGCCCCTTCGTGGACTTTGTCGAATTCTTGGAGCGCATCGATTTAAAGATGGTCAATAAAAAGATTATCGAGGTGATGATCCAAGCCGGCTGTTTCGATAAGCTGGGCCGCCACCGCGCCTGCCTGATGAACAACTTGGAGGGGGCGGTAGACTACGCCCAAGAAAAAAAGGACAGCCGCAAGTATGGGCAGACATCCCTCTTCGACTCCTGCCAAGAAGAGGAGTTCCCGGCCTTCGCCTATGCCGACGTGCCTGAGTACCCTCCCG
>JBGSOB010000191.1:0-2619 GCA_041739325.1 Treponematales bacterium | reverse complement strand
ATTGCGAGCGCCTCTATTCCTTCGGCTCCCTGGCGGAGTTGGAGGAGTGTTTGCGGGGCTTGGCGCAAAAAGAGAGGGTTGTTCTCCTTGAACGAGTGCCCGGCTACAAGGAACAGCGCTGGGCCCATCTCTTTTGCGGTGAGCCTAAGAATGTCGCTCAGCTTGCAGAGCCTGTTGCAGTCGAGCATGAGTCCAGCTTGGCCGCGAGGGTGAGCGCTTTAGAAGAGGAGCTTGTCCGCTTGCGTGAGCGCTTGGATAGACTTGAAGGCGTTTAAACGCGTGGGAAGGCGCCTAAGTATTTTGGAACTAATTAAGGCTTTAGGACTTCGAGTATCTTTTTTTCAAAATCGCTGAATATTTCCGGAGGCCCGGCAAAGCTTGGGTTCGAGCGATACAGGACAAGCTTGCGTTTTCCCTTACAATCAATCTCTAGCGTGAATGGATAGTGGCGCTCTTTTTCCAAAGCCCCGTACTCGCTTTCCAAACTGAAAAAAGCATCTGCGTTATTTATAATAAAATCACGCAGATCTTGGGCTTCCGCTGCTGAAAGCGCCATTTTCAACTGGCTGATTGAGGAATCGGAGGGGGTGGCAGAGACGGGGTTGTCATATTCATATTCTATTTTTGTGAGCTCTAAGCTCTGCCCCCCATCCCAATCTACCCCAAGCCATGGCGTAGAGTAGCTGAGGTGAATTTCAGATTTCACCGTTTTTCCCTCTGGCTTTTTTCCACGCAAGCATCCGGTCGTGAGTAAGGGAATGCCTATCAAAGTCAGGGCTATGATTTTAAGAAAAGAAGCCCTCAAAGGATTTCTCATCCTCATCTGGACACTATTTCCAGCACCCGCTCTAAATCCTCGGTGGAATAGTAGTCTATGACTATCTTGCCCTTTTTGCCGTTGCCGCCCACGCTTACCTTGGTGCCCAGGGCGTCTATCATCTTCTGCTCAATATCGCGTATCTCCGCCGGCAGAACCTTGGGCGCCGGGGCGCGGTGGGCCTCGCCGCCGCCGGAGTTGCGTTGGCCGGCATTGAGCTGTTTGGACATTTCCTCAGCCTGGCGCACGGAGAGCCCGGATTCGCGGATGCGGCGGAAGAGTATCTCCTGGTCTGCGGGGTTCAAGACGGAGAGGATGGCGCGGGCATGCCCGGCGGTAAGGCTGCCGTCGCGCAGTGCGCTCAACATCTCATCGGGAAGCTTTAGGAGCCGCAGGGCGTTGGCCACGGTAGAGCGGTTTTTGCCCACGCGACGAGCCACCTCTTCTTGGGCAAGCCCGGTAATCTCCATCAGGTTGCGGTAGCCCAGGGCCTCTTCTATCGGGTTAAGGTCTTCGCGCTGTATATTCTCGATAAGGGCTATCTCAAGCCGCTGTTGGTCGGTAAAAGACTTAACCAGGATGGGTATTTCGCGCAAGCCGGCAATCTGGGCTGCGCGCCAACGCCTCTCCCCGGCTACGATCATGTAATCGTCCTGGGAGACTTCCTCAACCAGTATGGGCTGTATCACCCCATGCTCGCGGATAGAGTCCGCCAGCTCGTTCAGGCTTGCCTCGGGGAAGTCCTTGCGCGGCTGCTTGGGGTTGGGCCGCACCCGGCCGATAGGCATATTCATCGGCACCGTTTGCCCGGTGCCAATCTCCTGTAAACCCGGAAGTGAATCCGGAATGAGGGCCCCTAGGCCGCGTCCCAGTCCTAACTGCTTAGCCACGGGCAATCACCTCCTCGGCGAGTTTTTTATAGCTTTTTGCGCCCACGCAGTCCGGGTCGTACTGGCAGATGGGCTTGCCGTGAGAGGGCGCCTCCGAAAGCCTTACGTTGCGGGGAATGATGGTGTTGAAGACCCTGTCCTTAAAATAGCCGGTCACCTGCTGCACAACGTCTTGAGCAAGGCGGGTGCGGGAATCGTACATCGTAAAGAAGATCCCCCCAATTTTAAGCTTGGGGTTCAGCTGTTTTTGAACCATGGAAATCGTCTGCAGGATGAGGGTCAGACCCTCAAGGGCAAAGTACTCGCACTGCAGGGGAATGTAGACCTCGTCCGCCGCGCACAGGCCATTGAGTGTCAGAACCCCCAGGGAGGGCGGGCAATCGATGATGATAAAATCGTAATCACCTTTAATGGGGGCCAGTTTATGCTTGAGGTAGTCGTTTGAGCCCTCTACGCCCACTAGTTCAACGGTAGCGCCAGAAAGATCGATAGAGGAAGGGGCAATCGAAAGGCCGGGTACGGAGGTCTTTTTAATAATATCTTTAATCTCGGCACGCCCCACCAAGACCTCGTAAATGCCGCGCGAGCCAGTACCTATCCCAATACCAGAACTGCAATTAGCCTGAGGATCAAAATCAACCAGCAAGACGCTCCGTCCGGCCTCGGCGAGAGATGCTCCCAGGTTGATGGCCGATGTCGTTTTACCCACCCCGCCTTTTTGATTCACGAAAACAACAATCTTGCCCATGATGGAGGGGAGTATAGCATGCGCATGGGGCTAGGATAAAGAGATATCTAGGGGAAAGAGAAGGGGCTGGTTTCTTATAAACAGAGGAGGGGTCCTGTCAGGAAAAAACAGAGACCGGCAACCGCCGCAAGCGGCTAATGAGCCTGTCTCTGTTTTTTCCCGCC
>JBGSOB010000189.1:0-5167 GCA_041739325.1 Treponematales bacterium | reverse complement strand
TGTCCGCCGTAAAGGAGGGCACACCCTTTAAGCCGGCGGCGCCGCCGGTGAGGGGCTCAAGGTTGATCATCAAGACGCGAATGATCTCGCCGAAGCCAAGGGTGACGATAGCCAGGTAGTCTCCGCGCAATTTAAGGACGGGAAAGCCTATGAGGAAACCGAAGATGGAGGACACCAGGCCTCCAGCAGCTATCCCGAAAATCAAAGGCAATTTCAGTTGCATGGTGGTAAAGGCGCAGACATAGGCGCCAATTGCCATAAAACCCGCGTGACCGAGGGCTAGCTGCCCAGTGACGCCGGATATGAGATTGAGGCTCAAGGCGATAACGACGTTGATGGAGCCGAAGGAGAGGAGCTGAGCGGTGTACTCATCGATGACATTGAGGTAGACCAGGAGAGAAAGCCCTACGAGGAGTACGAGGGAAAGGATGAAGAGAAATATGCCGTTGCGCAGGGATTTTTTCATGCTATACCTTCTCCCTGGTTTTGGCGCCTAGGAGGCCGGAAGGCTTCACGAGGAGGATAAGGATGAGGATGCCAAAGACAACCGCGTCCGCCAGCTTTGATGATATAAAGCCCTTAGTGAGGGTTTCGGCTATCCCCATGACATAGCCGCCGAGCATGGCGCCGGGTATGGAACCAATCCCGCCTAAAACGGCGGCGATGAATGCCTTAAGGCCGGGCTGAATGCCCATAACCGGTTCTAGGCGATTGTAGGACATAGCGTAGAGGATGCCGCCGGATGCCGCCAAAGCGGAGCCGAGGCCGAAGGTAAAGGAGATCACCGAATTGACCGGTATTCCCATGAGGCTGGCCGCCTTCATGTCGTGGGAAACGGCCCGCATGGCCTTACCGATCTTGGTGTAGTTGACAATAAAGTTGAGACCGATCATGAGGGCGACGGCGATACACAAAACCAAGATTTGTATGTTCGATATATTCACCCCGAAGATGGGGTAGTTGACGGTAGGGATATTCTGGATGGATTTGGGGTTGGGCCCGATAAAGGGTAGCACCCGCATGCCGTTTTCAAGAAAGAGGGATATGCCGATGGCGGTAATGAGGGCGTTTATACGCGGGGCGTTGCGCAAGGGTTTGTAGGCAAAACGCTCCATGAGAACCCCTAAGGTTACGCAGACGGCCATGGAGAAAAGGAAGGCCACAAAAAAGCCCAAGGGCGTAGGGCCGAGCCAGCGCAGGATAAAGTAGGCGCAGTAGGCTCCGATCATGAGGACGTCGCCGTGGGCAAAGTTAATAAGGCGCACGATACCATAGACCATGGTATAGCCCAAGGCAATGAGGGCGTAGATGCTTCCAAGGGCTATGCCGTTTGCAAGCTGTTGGAATAAAACGGACAGGTTTGACACTTAGGGCGACTCCTGGCGGCAATTGTAGAGCATATTCTCATGCCCGTCCATCTTAAAAAAAGCGCCGCAGAAACTGCGGCGCTTTCCTGGGGCCCTCCTTGCGGAAGACCCCGTGAATAAAGCGAAGGCGCAGCGCCCGCGCAACCCTTAGGGGTTGACGGTGCCGGCGTAGGCGGTGGTGAGCTTGCCGTCAGCGCCCTTGACGATCTCGAGCATAACGGCGGACTTAACCGGGTTACGATTGGCGTCAAAGGTGATGTTGCCGGTTACCAGCTTCATGTTGGAAGCGGCAAGGGCATCGCGGATGGCGCTGCTGTCGGTGGAACCGGCAGTCTCGATGGCCTTAGCCACCAGGTAGGCAGAGTCGTAGCCAAGGGCGGCCAGGGCGTTGGGCACCACTTTGTACTTAGCCTGGTAGGCGGCGATAAAGGCCTGAACCTCAGCGTCCTGGGAATCGGTGGAGTAGTGGTTCGAGTAGTAACCGCCAATAACCTCGTCGCCGGCGTTATTGGTGATCTCGTCCCAGCCGTCGGCACCGAGCATGGGGATGGTCATGCCCTGGGCGCGAACCTGCTTGGCAATGAGGGCTACCGTGTTGTAGTAGTCGGGCAGAAGAAGGACGTCGGGCTTGGCAGCCTTGATCTTGGTCAGCTGGGCATTGAAGTCGGCGTCGCCGGAGGCGTAGGACTCGGTGGCCACGACCGTGCCGCCAAGAGCCGCGAACTTATTGGCGAAGTTGGTGGTGAGGCCCTTGGAGTAGTCGTTGGTGTTGTCAAAGAGGATGGCGGCTTTGCGGGCCTTGAGGTTGTCAAAACCGTACTGGGCAACCACGACGCCCTGGAAGGAGTCCTTGTAGCAGGTGCGGAAGATAAAGTCGCCGGCGTCGGTAACCGTATCGTTCGTTGAGGAGGGGCTGATCATGACGACCTTCTTGCCCTGGGCAAGCTGGGTGATGGCCAGTGAGCACTTGGAGGTGAGGGCGCCGATGATTACCGGGACCTTGTCGCGGGCGGTGAGCTTCTTGAAGGCATTGGTGGTCTTCTCGGGATTGGCTTCATCGTCCTCAGCTACCAGGACGAGCTTCTTGCCGAGAACGCCGCCCTTGGCATTGATTTCCTCAAAGGCCAAGAGAATGGCGTCGCGGGTCTGGGTTCCATATGCGGAAACCGGGCCGGAGATGGGCTGGATGGTTCCAATCTTGATGACATTGGAATCTCCACCGCAGGAAACGAGGCCGACCACCGCCACCAAGGCGAGGGCGCAGGCCATGATAAGAATCTTCTTCATTGCAATTCCTCCTACCCACAATTAGGGATTGGAAGTTAGAATAATGGGAAAGCGCTCATCTGTCCAGCGGTTTAAAAGCTGGTTTTAAGCCAAATTTTCCGCAAAAACACCCCGATTCGGCCCAGAATTTGCATCAATTTTAGGCATTGCCTCCCCGCCTTTGGGGGTTTATAGTTGAGGAAGCAACGCAGAGAAAAGGAGAAACAGCGTGACCGTAGCCAAGCTTATGACCCGCAACCCCATCTCCGTCGGACCGGACACATCGGTACCGGAAGCCCGGGCAATACTCAAGCGGGAGAAGATTTCCCGCCTACCGGTCTTGGACAAGGACAACCGCCTCATCGGCATAGCCACCGAGTACGACATGGTAAACGCTTGCCCCTCCGCGGCAACCAGCTTTGACATGTGGGAGATGAGCTACCTCCTATCCAAGCTCAAGATAGAAAAGGTCATGAGCCGCAATCCGATAACCATCGACGAGGATTGCACCGTAGAGGAAGCCGCGCGCATAATGGCGGACAACAACATCTCCGGCCTTCCCATCATGCGGGAAAACCTCCTTATCGGCATCATTACCGAGTCCGACCTCTTCAAGCTCTTTACCGAGCTCTTCGGCGCGCGCAAGAAGGGCATACGGGCCACCATCGTCATCCCGGAAAAAAAGGGAGAGCTTGCCCTGATTACCGCCGCCATCGCCAAGGAGGGCGGAAACATCATCGCCATGGTAACCTTCCTTGCCGACGACCCCTCCAAGTCCTCTTGCACCATCAAGGTTGAGGGAATGAGCCTTGAGAAATTCACCGCCATCCTTGCCCCCATGGTGGAGGAGATAAGCGATATCCGCGAAATATAGGGGGAACGCACTATCGAGCCTTCGCGCCTGGCGCGTAATAGTCTAAAAAGCGCAGGGCCTGCTTAGAAAAAATATCGGCTCACTGGTCCTCGCAGAGCCTGCGGAAGCGTTCGCCGATATTTTTTCTAAGCACCCGCGCGCTCTAGCTTTCAGGCGGCAGGCGCGAAGGCTTGAGGGCGGGTTCCCTGGCCACTGGGGGAGAGGGGGTGTCGGCTCTGTCGACACCCCCTCTCTATTTACGCGGTTCCCCCTCGCTTCGAAGTCCTCGCCACGCAAGGCGTGGCTCCGGTCTTCTTCGCTACCCCCTTGCGGGAATCCGGAGCGCAATCAAAGACCGAGAGACGGCTGCACCGTAGGTGAATCACTGCAGATAGCTTTGGCCCTTGTTGTTCTTTATTGACGGATCGGCGCCGGCTTTTATGAGCAAGGAACGCAGGTTTGCGTCTTTAGCGTAATGGAGGGCGGTATTGCCTTCTGCATCCTGCTCATTGAGTTTGACGGAGAGCTTGATCAGATGACGGGCTATGGGAAGATTATTTCCCTGGCATGCTTTCATAAGCAGGGTGATGCCGGTGTTGGCGTAGCGGGCAGAAAGGGTAAAACCACGGGAAACTAAATAGTCGAGCAGCTCCGGGTTTGGGTTGAAGGCGGCAAGTTCCAACAGAGGCGAGTGATACTCGGACAGGTCTTTATTCGTGAATCCCTTTGCATACAATTTCTCAAACAAACGGATATCGCGGCTATACCTTGCCATCGTCTCCACCATGCCTGAGCGAAGCGACCAATCGGCCTTTTTAAAAGGCTCCCACGCGCGATCAAGCAATATCAGAAGCAATTCCGTGTCATAGTTCGGACTGAGAGCCAAACCGACAACTAGGGGGTCTACCTCCGCACCGGCTTGCACCAGGAGCTTTGCCACGGCCGGATTTGGGTTTTGAAAGGAAAGGGCTAGGGGCGTCAGCGTGTTGTAATTTCGCTGTTCCAGCCTGGCTCCGGAGTCCAATAAAAGCTTGACAATGCCTGGTTCCGTATTAAAGCGCGCTGCATAGCAGAGAGGGCTCATCTCATCCCGGTCCGCATCGTTTACAGGACAACCTTGAGCTAGCAAGTATTGAAGAACGGGTACTGAAGCATTAGCCTCAGCCGCTTGCATGAGGATGGTTTTCCTATAAGGCCAGGTTTTAAAACGCGCAAAATCCGGTTTGAAGAGGACAGCTATTAAGCTGGGGTCGGATATATATTTGACTGCGTAAAACAACTGAGGCGTATCCTGCCCGTCGTTGAGCGTCAAACTGACGCCCTTGGCAAGGATAGCTTTAAGCAGATCGCTGGGGGCGCCAAAGCAGGCCGCCAACATGAGTAAGCTCGGTCCATCAGCGGAAGTCCGGGCTTTGAGATCAGCCCCCTTGTCCATGAAAAAACGGGCTATGGCCGGATCCTGCTTGTAGACGATTGCGGCGGTCAAAGCCGTCAAACCATAGCGGTTACGGGTTTCAAGGTTTGCCCCTGATTGAACCAGGGCTTTGACAGAATCCAGCTTGCCCTGCTTGATGGCCCTATGCAACAAGGTCTCACCATGCCGATCCCTTAGGTTCGCAGATGCTCCGGCCTTAAGCAGCGCCGTCAGTTGAGAAGCCTTCGTTTCTTCCAGGGCGGCAAA
>JBGSOB010000165.1:0-16197 GCA_041739325.1 Treponematales bacterium | reverse complement strand
GGCGATTTCCTTCTTGGTGAGGTTCTCAAAGGTGCCGTCTATCTCCATCTTCTCAATCTTCTTGAGGCGAAGTATGGACTTCTTAATGGTGGTAAAATTGGTGAGCATGCCGCCGAGCCAGCGATTATTGACCCAGAACATCCCGCAGCGTTCGGCTTCTTTCTGAACGGCCTGCTGGGCTTGCTTCTTGGTGCCCACGAAGAGCACGGTCTTGCCGGATGCGACGATCTTGCGGATAGCCTCATAGGCTTCCTTGATAGACTGGATAGTCTTTTGCAGATCGATAATGTGGATCCCGTTCCGCTCCGCAAAAATGAAGCGTTTCATCCTAGGGTCCCAGCGCTTTACCTGATGCCCGAAATGCACACCGGACTCAAGCAAATTTTTCATGGTCACTACAGCCATGGTTTCCTCCCAGCCCACCGCTAGCTATTCGCTTTGGCGGGCTCCCTCTCTATTTCTCGTCATGGTCCCGCGTGGCGGGGTAAGACGGAAGATTCGGCTCAGATGTCCCCAACGGGGAATGAAAATGGGCCGGCTGGCTAAAATGAATAGCCAGCGTCGCTCAAGATGCCATAGAAATCGGAAATTGGCAAGCCCACGACGGAATGGTACTGGCCTTCGACGCGGTCGATAAAGAACGCGGCTTTGCCCTGGATACGATATCCTGCGGCGACGCCCTGCCACTCGCCGGAATCAAGATACCAATTGATTTCACTCTCAGATAAGGAGCGAAAGCGCACCTGCGTTTGGTTGGCTACGCTCCAAGATTGCTTTGTTTTTCCGGAATAGAGGCATAATCCTGTAAACACGCTATGGGTTCTTCCTGAAAGGGCCGTTAACACCGCCTGCGCTTCTTCCCGGCTTTCGGGTTTTCCGATAGCGCGGTCGTCAAGGTAGATGAGGGTGTCCGCGCCGAGCACCCAGGGGAGGAAGCGGTCGGTAATGACGCTCAGCACGTAATCGACCTTACGCTTCGCTATTTCGGCTACGACGAGCTCTGGGGCTTTGCCCTCAGGGATGCTTTCATCGACGGAGGGAGTCATCACAGTGAAGGGAAAGCCCAATTGCTTAAGAATTTCCTGCCGGCGGATGGATGAAGAGGCGAGAATGATCGGTTCCATGGGAACACTATGCGGATCGATGCATGAAATGTCAAGAAGCGCTATGTGATGGCATCCCTTTCGAGCTTGACGCGTGGCGGCAAAATGGCTAGTATCGTGCTAAAGAGCGATTGGCTCAGCTGGATAGAGTGTCGGCCTCCGAAGCCGAAGGTCGTGGGTTCGAATCCCGCATCGCTCAATAGAAAGGGGCTGTCCCACCTTAACGGTAGGACAGCCCCTTTTTTATGCGCTCGGTATGCTACTATTTCTTATTCGATGAACCTGAGCCGCCATTGAACTTTGTCAGTTTCTTGATTATTTCCTGGGCCTTTGCCTTCACCGGGCTAATGTACTTATTTCCCTCGGCAAAGAGCATGAGTACGTCCAAGGAGGCTGCATCCATGCCGCCGTTTTTGTCTGCCATCTGCTCGAGGGAAACGAGGGCCGCCATGGCAAGACGATTATCCGGAAGGTCGAGAACATCGTACTTATTGACGATGGATGCGATGCTTTGGGTCGCGCGCCCGTCCTTATTATCACCGATGACGCCTAAGGCTCTGATGGCCTCGGTGATAACCATGGGCTCGTTATCGGCATAGACTACCTTAATAAGGGACTGACGGGCAGGCTCAGTGCCTAAAACGCCAAGGTAGGTGCAGGCTTCCATGCGCACGTCGGGGTAATTATTGAGAATACGCCCAATTCCGCCTTCACGGATGGTGTTGACCGTTCCGTCCAGGGATAGAACGCTCAAGGCTTTGTGGATATCCTCGTTCTTCCGCCCGGCATTTAACGCTTCCTTAATAAAGACCAAGGCGTCTTGTTTGCGTCCCTTGGTATCCGCTGAGGCAAACTGAAGGATCATCTTTCCTTCGTAAGTCTGCGTGAGATAGGCTTCCTCGACCGTTCTTTCCCCGGAACTTGAGCCTGAACCCGAGTCCTGCGCGGAAAGGAAAAAGGACATGACGGACAAGACTGCCAAGCAGACACCCAATCGTTTCATCTATTACCTCCAAATCCCGATCTTCCAGGAATCACCGATCTTAACTAAATACCAAAGGACAAAGGATTCGCCCTTTTTGTTTCTCGTGATTGCTTTAACGCGATTATGCCCGATGAATTCAATATCGTCTACCCGGTCGTTTTGGTGAGAGGGATAAACGACATACTCAAAATAATCTTTCAGATTCCTTAAATTGATCCCCTGGTATTTAAGGACAGGCCTCTGTGACATATCCGCCAATAACTGAGGATTGGAGTTTTCCGTGATGAATTCATCCGAAAGGTAGGATCTCCATGCCGGGTAGTCCTTTTGTTGGGTTATCCGGTTGAGTTCCTTAAAAAGGGCAGAAATATCCCCGAAGGCCTCATCCTTCATCTGCTGGGTGATGGACTTTGGGTCGAAGGGGAGGTTTGTCGGTATAGGTGAGGGTGTTGCCGGAACCGGACTTGGCGTGATCGTTGCCTGACTCGGGGTCGGCGCAAGGCTCGGCTCTAAGCTCGGCGAGGGCGCCGGCTTGGGCTTAGGGCAAGCGCCCAGGAGAATACAAAGGCTAAAAACCACCGCGATCCTACTTTTCATACCCTGCATTTTACACCGAAAAAATCCGTCTGTCAAAAGACTTAGAAAAAGGCTTAATATATTTTTGTTGAACCCCGCGCAAATATACGCTATGATGGCCCGGACGGAGAAAGTATTTGATGAATGATATCGCCGCGTTGCATAAGGCGGAATTCGAAAGCTCAGCCGACATAATCGTCAGGTCGCCCGGGGTAATAAAGCTCCTTGGGGAGCATACCGAGCACTGCGAGGGTCTCTCCTTGGCCATAGCCGGAGGCTTTTCCGTAAGCCTCGCCGTCTCCCGGCGTAAGGATAGCGCCCTGCGTTTTTATGCCGCAGACTTCAATGAGCGCAAACGGACAACCCTCTCCGGATTAAAATTCAAGCGTGAGGATCGTTGGGCCAATTTCATCAAAGCACCTCTCTCTTTACTCTCTGAATCTGGTTTGATAAATACTGGTTATTCTTTTACCATATCTGGAGATATTCCCCAAGGACTAGGCTTTGCCTCATCCACGGCCCTCGTGCTTTCCGCCATGATCGCCTTCCGTGAGCTCCTTGACCTTAAGGTGAGCGAAGCTGATTTTAAAGATTTTGTTCTTCGTTCCGAAACGGAATTCCTAGCCCATGCCCCGGGCTTTGCGGATATATCCGCCTGCCTTATGGCTAAGAAGCACTCCGCGGTTATCGCGGATCTTAAGACAAGACAGGCGCAAAGTGTCCCCTTTAACTTTCCCGACTACGCCCTCCTCATCACTGATTCCAGGGTTCCGCGTTTTTCCGTAGACTCTGAACTAAAAAACCGCCAAAACGACTGCCGGAAATCACTTTCCATCCTTTCCACCAAAAAAAAGCAGATAAAAAGCCTGCGTGAATTCGATATGGAGGAACTTTCAGACTCCATTGGGGCCCTTCCAGAATCCACGCGGCGCAGATCAACCTTCGTTTTAGAGGAAATGCAAAGGGTCCAAGACGCGGCAGAGGCCCTCAAAAGAAAGGACCTCGCCGCTTTTGGTAAGATCATGAATCGCTCTCACGACGGCCTGAGGGATCTCTACGAGGTTTCCTGCCCGGAGGTGGATTGGCTGGTTAAACGCGCCTTGGAGATAGACGGAAGCCTCTGTTCACGCATGACGGGTAAGGGTTTTGGGGGCTGCACGGTAAGCCTCATCAAGCGCGCCGCGGTTGATGAATATAAAAAACGCCTTGAGGAATACGAGCGCATTTTCGGATTCAGGCCGGCAATCCGGGAGACGGAGCTCGGCGAGCGCGCCGGGGTCATTTGTTGATTCATTTCCCTCTCCCGTGCTAGGCTTGGCGCATGCGCTTGCTTTTGACCAACGACGACGGATACGATTGCGAGGGAATACAATACCTTGCCGAAGAACTGGAAAAAGACCATGAGGTATGGGTAATGGCGCCAGACTCCGAACGTTCCGGCACTTCTCACGCGATAACCCTCAAGGGGGCGTCTAAGTTGCGCAAAATCGCGGAAAGGCGATTCACCTGTTCGGGTATGCCGGCGGACTGCGTCATCCTCTCAATCCTCGGAATACTTCCTTTCAGGCCGGACGCGGTCATTTCCGGCATCAATCGTGGGCCGAATCTTGGTACGGACCTTGTGTATTCCGGCACCGCCGCCGCGGCCCGCCAAGCTGCCCTCTATGATATTCCCGCCTTAGCCGTGTCTTTAGCCGGTCTTGAAGCCCCCTTTCTCTTCAGGGAAGCATCCCGCTTTGTCGCCCTCAATTTAAGCAAACTACTCAATCATTGGAAGCAAGGTATATTCCTCAACCTCAACATTCCCAACTCAAGCGGAACCGAGCATCGCATAGAGATGGCAAAACTTGCCATCCGTAGTTATAGCGACAATCTTAAGCGCTTCACCGCCCCCGACGGGAGCGTTTTTTGCTTTCTTGCGGATGGAAAGATTGAAACCCTCCATGAGGAGGGAACGGATCATTGGTTCGTGGATCAAGGCTGTGCCGCCCTTAGTAAGGTCCTTATCAGACCCTGTTGCGACGGAGGCATGCTGTGACAAGCGAGCTTAAGGAAGCGGTTAGGCTCTATGATTCGGGTAGGATCGAACCTGCATTAACCGTGCTCTTGTCGCTTGAGGCAGAAGTGGGCCAAGAAACGGAACTTGCCTATTACCTCGGGCTTTGCTATGCCAGGCTAAAGCGATACGATGAGGCCTTGCTCTTCCTCGAGCAGGTTGTCACGTCTACTGATGACAGCCAAAGAATTTCCCAATGCCGCTTCGTGCTTGCCTATATATACGCCATAACCGACCAAGCCCGGCTTGCTGAATATGAGTTGGGGCAGCTTTTAGATTCTGGAAATTTAAACGCCTCCGTTTATTCAGCCCTCGGCTATACGGCCTACGAGCAGGGGAAAACCGAGGAAGCCCTTGATTTTTATCGCAAGGCCTTGGAGCTTGACCCGGAAAACCCTGCGGCGCTCAATTCCGCAGGCTACATCATGGCAAATGAAAATATCGACCTCAAGCAAGCCCTCAGCTACTGCCGCAAAGCCTTGGACATGGATCCGGACAATGCCGCTTACCTGGATTCTGTGGGCTGGGCTTTTTATATGTCAGGTATGGCTGAACGCGGGCGGGTCTTTCTTGAGCGCGCTTCGCGGCAAGCCCCTGGGGTTGCGCTTATCCAACGCCACTATCGCCAAGTAAAAGAGGCTTCAACATGACATCGCGGGGCTCTTTCGGCTTCATCCTTCCTTTATATCTATTCTTGGCCTGCCTTCCCCTAACAGCGCAGATGTTCCATTGGAGCTCGGAGAGCCCACGGGCCGCTGAGGAGTTCCGCCTTGGGGTTCAATCCTTTCAAAGAGGTTACCTCAACGAATCTATCCTCTCTTTTGAGAAGGCGCTTAGCATTAGCCCGGAAGACCCCCTCATTCTCTCCTGGCTCGCTCGCAGTTACTATCGATCCGGTTTTGATGTAACATCAATTGAATTATGGAAGCGGGTGCAGGGCTCAGGCACCCTGAGTCCCTTCGTGGCAAGCCGCATCGAATTTCTTTCCGCATCAAAAGCAACCAGCGCGATCCAAGCTGTGCCGGAGGCCCTGATCGAAGCCGGGGTAATCACGAATAAACTGGGAAGGGAAATCAGCTTTAAGCGCCCTAGTTGGGCAAGCCCGAATCCGGACGGTTCCTTCTGGCTTACGGCTTTTGGCTCGGATGAATTGATTCGTTATGACGTGAACGGTCTGGTAGTTGAGCGCCTAAAGGGACCCATTGGAGGGCTAGACCGACCCTTTTGCGCCTTAAGCCGGCCTTCTGGAGGCTTTTATGTCTCCGAATTCGGCATCGACTCCATATCGATTCTTGATTCTACCGGCAATTTGCTAAAAAGATTTGGCGGAAAGGGACGCGGCCCGGGCCAGCTCTTAGGCCCCCAGTATCTATGTTTGGACGAGGACGGTTATTTGTGGGTGAGCGATTACGGCAACCGTCGAATCTCGAAGTTCGACGCAGAGGGTGAGTTCGTTTTGTCTTTCGGGGCTAAACAGGATTCCTTTCCCGGCTTTTCCTCGCCCACCGGCATCGCCTACCTTGGGGATACGCTATATGTTGCGGACGCCTTTAGAAAAAGCGTGTACGCCTTCGATAAAGACGGCAATTTCCTAAGAACCGTTGTAGCTTCCGGTCTTAGCAAGCCGGAGGGCCTCAGTCGTTACTCGGAGAATTTGCTTCTAGTAGCTGACGGCGATAAGCTCCTCTCCCTCAACGTACTAACGGAGGAAGCGGTTCTCCTCTACAGCGGTCAGGAACGCAAAAATAGAATCAACTGCGCCGTCACGGACGCCAACGGATCCGTTCTTGCCCTTGACTTCGATTCTTCGCGCCTGGCTATCCTCAGCCCCCAATCCCAGCTCTATTCCGGTTTTTTCGTGAATGTCTTGCGCGTAAATGCTGAACGTTTTCCCCTTATAGATCTAGAGGTATCCGTGCAGGACGCGAAGCGCAGGCCGGTGAGCGGGTTGAATGTCCGCAACTTCTATATAACCGAACAAATCGCGTCAATTTTCCAGCGTGAGGAAGCCGGTCGTAGTGTCCCCTATCAAGTTTATTCGGCCCAGGCGATTTCTTCCTTTGATATGCTACAGGATCCCTCGCAGACGACAGGCTTAGACTCCATCATCCTCATGGACTCTTCCTCCTCCGCCCGCAACCAAGCATCTCGTTCTAAAGAAGCGCTTAAGGATATGCTCGATGCAGCCTCCGCTTATGGAAGCCTAGGCTACGTTCTTGCCGGAAAAAATCCAAGTTTTGATGGATCGGTGGATCCTGAACTTTTGGCTAATAAGCTCTCCGCCCCCAGACAGGGTCAGGATTCCAGGCTAGACGCGGGGATTCGTTTGGCGGCTTCCAAGCTCCTTGCCACCAGTTCACGCAAGGCTATCTTTTTCCTAACCGACGGCGATATCAAGGATCAATCCTTTCAGGGCTATTCAATCGCTGAATTGGCGGCATATCTTGCTAACAACGGCATAGTCTTTTACACGATTCTTATGGGAAACCAAGCGGCTCATCAGGCCTTGGAGTATTTTTGCTCAGAAACCGGGGGGGAGGTTATTTACCTTCATCGCCCTCAGGGCATGAAGGAGCGCCTGGATCGGATAGCGCGCGGTCCCTTAGGCCGGTATACCCTCAGATTCAGCTCAAAGAACGATTCCGATTTTGGCCGCACCTACCTTCCCATAGCAGTTGAGGCCTATCTGATGAAGCGATCCGGTAGAGACGAATTCGGTTGTTTTGCTCCCCTGAAATAGAAAGACGGCCCGCTTCGCGCTTGACGAAAGAGCCTCGATTTTGTAATATCTCCCCCGTTCACGCCATCTTAGCTCAGTTGGCAGAGCACGTGACTTGTAATCTCGAGGTCTTCGGTTCGATTCCGAAAGATGGCTAGAGCTAAATGGCGCAATGCTAGGAGAGATTCCCGAGTGGCCAAAGGGGGCAGACTGTAAATCTGTTGGCTTTCGCCTTCGAAGGTTCGAATCCTTCTCTCTCCAAAAGCCTTTCCACGTGGGTGGAAAGGCTTTCTTTTTTTAGGAAGGTTTCATGGAAATGCCCTTTTACCGACAAGGACTGCGATTCGAATGCAAACAATGCTCAGCTTGTTGCCGTGGCGAGCCCGGTTTTGTATTTTTACAAGAGGCTGATATCCAAGCCTTGTGCGCTGAGCTTAACCTTGAGCGAGAGGCATTTCTTAGCGCATATTGCAAGGTAGTGGATTTCGGTTTAGAGCGTTTATATTCTCTAAAGGAGAAACCAAATAACGATTGCGTCTTGTGGGAGGGAGGTTGTAGGGTATACAAATCCCGCCCCGTTCAATGTAGAACCTATCCTTTTTGGGCTTCGATCCTGGCCTCCCAGGAAAGTTGGCAACAAGAAGCTACGTATTGTCCAGGTATTGGGGCTGGGAAGCTCTATACTCAAGAAGAGATAGAAGCGCGCTTGATCGAACGGAGAAAATCACGGCAGATCGGACCCGATACGCGGGACTGAGTTAGGCTATACGGAGGCTACCAAGCGTGAACGATAACGAGATGCTTCCAGACCTTTCATTGAGTCTTGCCGAGGGAAAATACCTTTTCAAGCTTCTCTGTGAACAGAACGAAATTGCGGAAGATCATCCAATGACGATCCGTAAGAAGTTGGAAGACCGCCTCTATGCCGTCCTCTGCCTAGAGGATATGGCGTCACTTAATCCCGGAACGGGGAGATACTAAGATGAAAAAGACACGGAGAAGGGGGGGCATTTTCGCCCGAATTTCGGCGCTCATCCTTTTTTTCACTTTTATCATTGCCTCTGCATCTTTCGGCTTCGCCTACCTCAACTCTGCGGCCGAGTCTATGCCCGAGCAGCAAATAATTGATATTGCGAAGGGCAGTTCAGGCTCCCTTATCGCGCAACGCCTTTCATCCTCAGGACTCATCCGCTCCGCAAGCTTTTTCAAGCTTGTCCTCAGAATAAGCGGTCGTGTAACAAGCATGAAATCGGGTAGCTACCTCATCAAAAAAGGAAGTAGCAGCCTTGCCATCATGACTATGATAGAAAAGGGCCAGCAACTGACAAAACGGGTTACCATCCCTGAGGGATTAACACGGCGCGCGATCGCCCATATATTCGAGGAGCAGGGGGTTTGTAAGGCGGATGATTTTCTTTCCGCCAGCGCAAATCCTGATCTGCTCTCAGAGCTGGGCGTGAGGGCTAAAAACGCAGAGGGTTATCTGTTCCCGGATACCTATAATTTATCCTTGAATAGCAATGCGGATACCGTCGTAAGCACTATGGTTAAAAACTTTTTCTCCGTCATGGAAGGGGAGGTCCCCCAGTTTTCAGAATTGAGTGGCGATGATTTCTTCCGCAATCTCATCGTTGCGTCTATCGTCGAACGCGAATACCGTTTGGAATCCGAGGCGCCCCTGATGGCCAGCGTATTCCATAATCGCCTCCGTATCGGCATGGCCCTCCAGTCCTGCGCGACCGTCGTCTACGTGATGACGGAGCTACAAGGAAAGCCGCATCCCAATGTTTTATACGCGCGGGATATAGCGATTGAGGATCCCTATAATACCTACGCTCAAAACGGACTGCCTCCAGGGCCCATCTCAAACCCCGGCCGAGCCTCCCTCTTGGCGGCATTCAATCCGCCGCCAAGCAATTATCTCTACTTCCGTCTTATCGACACTGAAAAAGGCGCGCACAAATTCTCCGTCAACCTGGATCAGCATAATCAAGCAGGGAATCTCTCCATAAAGGCCGCCTCGGGGAGACAATGAAACGAATCAGCGATGCCTGCGTCCAGGACATCATCGATCGAGCCGAGATCGTCGATATCGTCGGTGATTTCGTCAAGCTTGAGCATCGCGGCGGTAGATACTGGGGGCTGTGCCCCTTTCACTCTGAACGTACACCCTCCTTTTCCGTAAATCAGGATAAGAATTTCTTTTTTTGCTTCGGATGCAAAAAGGGGGGATCCCCGGTCAATTTCCTCATGGAGGCTGAAAAATTAAGCTATCCGGAGGCGCTTGAGCATATTGCCCATAAATATGGGATAGATATCCGCTATGAGCAGGGCTCCGTGGATTCGGCAAAAGACGATAGCCGCGGGGAGTTGTTGGAACTCAATAAACGAATCGCCGGAGCTTTTAACTATGTTCTCCTCAACAGTGAAGAAGGCGCGCGCGCCCGTCTTTACCTTGAAAAAAGAGCCCTGAGCAGGGAAACCTTGGAAAAATTCCAGTTGGGCTGGGCGCCGGAAGATCCCTTTTGGCTGGGGCGTTTCCTTAAAGCCAAGGGCTATAGCTCAGATTTCCTCTCTCTGACATCACTTTTTTCTAAAAAATACCCGGATTTTTCTTTTTTTCACGGCCGTGTAATCTTCCCCATTATGGATCCCCGTGGGCAGGTCGTGGCTTTCGGCGGCCGACTCCTTGAGGGAGATGGCCCTAAATATCTCAATTCTTCTGAATCGGAAATATTTCAAAAAGGACGCAATCTTTTCGGTTATTTTCAGGCTGTGGAAGAAATTAAAAAAACAGCTCGAGCAATTCTTTGTGAAGGGTATATGGACGTGATATCATTGCACCAAGCTGGAGTGTGCAATGCGGTAGCCCCTTTAGGCACGGCCTTTACCGAAATGCAGGCAAAACTCCTCAAGCGGAGCGCCACTAGCGTCATGCTTTCCTTCGATACCGACTCAGCCGGCCAGCAGGCCACGGACAGGGCAGCCCTGATCTGTGAAAAGGCAGAACTTGAGTGTAGTATAAGCCAGCGCGGCGAATTGAAAGACCCCTCGGAAGTCCTTGAGAAAGAAGGGCCAGGCATATTGAAAAAAATGATGGAAAACGGTATAAATGTGATGGAATATTTTCTCCAAAAGGCGTCTGGGCTCGATGCGGGGACGATTTCGGGCAAAACGGAGGCAATTCGCTCTCTGTTTCCCTATCTTGAGGCAATCGGCTCGGAGGTTAGACGGGGTTTATTTCTTTCCCAGGTAGCTAAACGTTTTGCCGTGGATCAGCACTCTATTGAGAAGGATTTACGCGCAGCTCAGAGCGGCCGCCCCTTCGAAAGAGTAAAGCCTTCGGTGATTTCCGAAGAGCCAGCCCCGAATCGCGACCTTTATTTCATGCTTGGCGTAGCCGCGCATCGCGAAAGATTCGTCGATGTGCGCGTTGCCGTCTCCCTCGATGACCTTGAGGACGGTCAAGCCAAGGGTCTGTATATAGCTCTTGAGGAAAGCTTTCGGAACGACGATGCTTCAATGGATGCGTTTCTATCAAGGATAGAGGATCCCCGCATACGGACGATGGTGATGGAGCGTATGGCTTCCGGGGAATTCCTTCTCAATGAGGAGAAGTTCATAGCGGATGGCATCAAGGCTCTCCGCATTCGCGCTTTGGAGAGGAAGAACGAGGATATCAAGCGTTCCATCGCGCTCATGACCAGCGATGGCGCTTGCTCCGAATCCGGCCTCAATGACCTTATGTATGAAAAAATGTTCCTGGACACGGAATTAGCTCGACTAAAGGGTGATAGGGAATGAATGACCTGCAGATAGATCCTGCGATAACGAAACTACTCGAATACGCTAAAAGCAAGAAAACCATCAGCTATGACGAGCTTGCGGATTTTTTGCCGGAAAGCATTCTCAACACGGACAAGATAGACACCGTCTTGGCCCTCCTTGAAAGCAGCAACATCAAGTTGGAAGAAGAGGAGGCTCCGGTAGAGGAAGAGCCGGAGCGGGCATCTCCTAAGGAAGATGGCCGTGAAAAAAAGCGTTTAGTCTATAATGATAAGGACTCTTCCGTCGATGATCCCATCCGTCTCTACCTACGCGAAATAGGGAAGGAAAACCTGCTTACCGCCGAGCAGGAGGTTGAGCTTTCAAAATTGATGGAGGAAGGCGAAAACATCATTAAGACCATCATCAAGAAGTCAGGGATGATTATCCCAGAATTCTATTCGGTGGCCCAACGCGCCTTTTCTAAAAAAGACCCTAAAGACTTAAACCTTCCCAAAAAAGACATTACTGAATACATGGCGGAGCGCCGCCGGCTGAATCAGTTTTACCGCGATATTCTCAAGGACGTCCTAGGCGATCTCAAGCAATACATGGACCACAAAAAGCGCATCATCGCGCATGGGGGCTCCATTCTTGAGGACGAAGAGCTTTTGGAAGTTAAGAGAGTCCTCTTGGAAAAACTCGCTGATGCCGAGATGCACCAAGAAGAGATCACGGCTTTTTCCGAGAAATTCATCCAAGCAGCCAAAAAGATAAAAAAATATAAGAAGGAACAGGACCGGATAGAAAAGCGGCTTCGTATCTCCAACACGCGGGAGCTGCGCGCCCTTGGACGCGGTCTTACCATAAAGGGAGATCGCGAACGGATCGAAGCAGAACTCCTGATGACTTCCGACGAGATCAAGGAAAAGATCCGTCAAATCCAGGTTACGGAGAAAAAGCTCAAAGAATTAGAGATTGCCTTCGAAAACAGCATCGAGGAAATCTTGAGCATGGCCAAGGATATTGCCCGCGGCCGCACCATGATGAAGAACGCCAAGGATAGGCTGATTAAGGCAAACTTGCGCCTTGTCGTGTCTATCGCCAAGAAGTATACCAATCGCGGCTTGCACTTCTTTGATCTCGTGCAAGAGGGTAACATTGGCCTTATCAAAGCCGTTGAGAAATTCGAGTATCGAAAGGGATATAAATTCTCCACCTACGCTACCTGGTGGATACGGCAAGCCATCACCCGTTCCATTTCCGACCAAGCCCGCACGATTCGCGTGCCGGTACATATGATTGAGCAGATCAACAAGGTCGTTCGCGAGCAACGTCAATTGATGCAGGTTCTCGGGCGCGAACCCACCGATGATGAGATCGCCGAACGACTTGGTTGGACGGTTCTGCGGGTAAAATCCGTAAAGAATGTCGCGCGTGAGCCGATTTCCCTCGAGACTCCCATCGGCGAGGAAGAAGATTCCCTCCTCGGCGACTTTATTGAGGATAAGGACGTTGAGAATCCCTCCAACCAAACGGCCTTCAAGTTGTTGCAGGAGCAGCTGCGCGGCGTGCTTTCCACCCTCCCGCCTCGGGAACAGGAAGTCTTACGCATGCGCTTCGGTCTTGATGATGGATATTCCCTTACTCTGGAAGAAGTTGGTCTGTATTTTAATGTTACCAGGGAAAGGATTAGGCAGATTGAGGCCAAAGCCCTCCGCAGGCTGAGACATCCAAAGCGCTCACGGCGCTTAAAAGACTATTTAGACCATTAAAAGGTCGTTCCGATATTGTCCGCTTGATTAGTCAGGGCGGTTAGAATGCTCAGGATGAAGGGGTTTTTCAGATATGATAATGATGGAAGAGGTTTTCCAAAAACTGCGGTCTCTCCAGGACGTACTCTCCCGGAAGATCGAAACCGAGCATGAGCTCGAAGAGATCCCACGCGGCCTAGCCACCCAGGAAGAGCTTCTGAGCCGTCTGAATAAGACGTATCAAGAGCGTCACGCCGAATTTGAGGCGTCAACGACCAGGATCCGCGACCTGAAAACCAGGCTCTTTGAAGCCGAGACCAGCCGTGAGCACGCTGAAAAGCAGATGGACGGGATATCGACTCAGCGTGAATATGAGGCCTTGGATAAGGAAATACGCGACGCTTCAGAAAAAGAGCAAACGGTCCGTAAAGATTTGCAGCGTGAAGAAAAAAACATCCAGGAGCTTGAAGAGACCGTTCGTAGAGACGAGCAAATGATCAAGCAGATAGAATCGGACGTTGCGGAAAAACGCGCCTTTATCGAGTCGAAATCAAGCGAAAAACGCAAAGATCTTGAGAAACTCGCGAAGGAAGAAGAAGGGATCATCCCTGGCTTGGATTCTGAGACTATCTTCAAATTCGAACGAATTATCCGCTCAAAACAGGGATTGGGTATCGTCCCAGTCCGTAGCGGTGTATGTTCTGGCTGTCATATGATTCTCCCTGCGCAATTCGTGAACGAGGTGCGAGAGGGCAATCGCATCATTTTCTGTCCCTACTGCTCACGCATTCTCTTCTATCAAGAGACCGAAGATGGCGATGAGAGTTATCTCGTTGACATTGAGTCCGGCGGTTTGGCAGATCTTGACGATTTTGACGATGAAGAGGAAGACGGAGACTACGAGGAAGGCGAAGAAGAAGAGTCTGAAAAGGACTCGATGGGATTCGAGGAATAGAAATTTAGACGGCGGGTCGCGACGCCGCCGCTCCCGGTCATTTAGACTGGGGGCGGAGGAAAGTCCGGGCTCCAAAGGGCAGGATGCCGGCTAACGGCCGGGCGGTTCAGGCGAAAGCCGGAATCGACAGAAAGTGCCACAGAAAATATACCGCCGGCATTCCTTTGGTTTGCCGGTAAGGGTGAAAAGGCGAGGTAAGAGCTCACCGCGTCAACGGCGACGTCGACGGCAGGGAAAACCTCATCCGGAGCAAGGCCGAGCAGTGGGGACGGCCCGTCCACGCATCCTATAATAGGATGCGTATCCACGGGTAGGCTGCTTTGAAAAAACGGGGCAATCCGTTTTTCAGATGGATGGCGTCGGTTCACAATCGGTCTAGGCCGTTCGTGGAAACAGAACCCGGCTTACAGATCCGCCGTTTTTTTATTGAATTTGCTTGAATTTTCCCAATGATTGACTTTCACCGTTAAAAATGTTAAACCCTTTCCAAAGCCATGGATGGTTTCCGTTACGCTAATTCAAGCCTTGGAAAACGAATAAAGTTCCGTAGGCGTTTCTTCCTCATCCTTTCTCTTGCGAGCGCTTGCGCCCTAGCGGTTGTAGGGATATTCATGATCAAAGCCTTGCTTGAGAGGAGCGGCATAACCGGACGCGGTTTCTTAAGTAAAAAACAAATCCAGAGCGCCTGGAATCAGGGAGACTACGCAACGGTTGCACAGTCATGCGAAGCCTTTCTTTCTCATCGCCCCATGGATCCCTACCACCTAACATTTTCAGGATTTTCCTCCTTTTACCTTGCCATGTCCCGGGTAAGTGATGAAGAACAAATGAAGGATTTGCATCAAAGCGTCGCAAGATTGAGAAAAGCACTCATCTTACCCCGATTACGGATGCGGCGTGAGATTGAATACATTCTTGGAAAAACCTATTTCCATTTAGGCTATTACTACTATGATCAGTCGATAGAGCGTTTGGAATCAGCTGCGCAGCAGGGTTTTTCAAGCTCGGATTTGAATGAATATCTTGCGCTATCATATTATGGTATAGCTAAATATTCCCAAAGTATTGTCTATTTCAACAAGGTGTTAGAAGGTAACAGGACAGATCAGTTGCTCATAGCCACAGCCCTTGCCTATTATAAAAATGCCGATTCCATAATGGCTAGCAAGCTTTTAGAGGAAGCAATAGAAATTACGGCAGATATCGCGGCTGACCATAAGGCTCGGTTTATCCTCAGCGAAATATTCATCCAATCAGGGGCCCTTGCTAGAGCCGAGGAGCAACTGTCTTCAATTATAAAAGCGGATGAGCAATCCGCAGAGGCCAACTATATGCTTGGGATAATTAGCCAAAAAAAAGGAGATTTGGCTAAGGCACGCGCCTATTGGCGAAAAGCGATAAAATTAGACCCTATGCATCAGGCCGCGCGCCAGATGCTCAACGATAAAACCAACACCACGGAGGTCCGTTCATGATTTTTGACCGAATTTTTAATGCCTTTTCCCTGGATATCGGAATCGACCTCGGAACTTGCAATACGCTTATCTACGTGCGAGGCAAAGGTATCGTCGTAAATGAACCTTCTGTCGTTGCCGTCGAACGCGGGACTAAACGAGTCGTAGCCGTGGGAACGGAAGCAAAGCGTATGCTCTGGAAGACCCCCGGTGACATAGTGGCCATCCGTCCTTTACGGGATGGAGTCATTGCTGATCTCGAAACCACCGAAAAAATGATACGTTATTTTATCGGCAAGGTTCTTCCGCGTCGCTGGCTTGTAAAGCCGCGTATGGTCATCGGGGTTCCTTCCTGCATCACGGAAGTCGAACGGCGCGCAGTAGAGGAAAGCGCCTTTAAGGCCGGTGCTCGTGACGTTAAGGTCATTGAGGAATCCCTTGCCGCGGCAATAGGCGCCGACATTCCCATCCACGAACCAGCCGGACATATGGTGTGTGATATCGGCGGTGGAACGACGGAAATCTCGGTAATTTCACTTGGCGGTATGGTAGTCACAAACGCTATCCGCCTTGGCGGAGACGAATTTGACGAGGCTATCATCAAACACGTTCGAAATGTCCACAACCTCATCATAGGTGAGCAGACATCAGAAAGACTTAAAATGGAAATTGGTAACGCTTCACCCGAACGCGTGATCGAAAAGGTGGAAATCAAGGGTACAGACGCCATAACCGGTCTTCCACGCAGGCTCGAAATAGATTCTGTTGAGGTGCGTGAGGCTCTTCAAGATCCTATAAATCAAATCATCGACGAGATAAAGAAAACCCTC
>JBGSOB010000125.1:0-19269 GCA_041739325.1 Treponematales bacterium | reverse complement strand
GAATATCACCCCAGAGACCCAGAGGGCCCAGAGAGGACGCTATACACAGGTTCTTCCTCTGGTATTCCGCGCCTCAGGGTTTCTAAATCAGAGTCAAACCCCAGAGACCCAGGGCCCAGAGAGGACGCTATAAACGCTTTTCTCCTCTAGTGCTCCTGGTTTC
Organism: Treponematales bacterium; assembly: GCA_041739325.1. GTDB lineage: Bacteria > Spirochaetota > Spirochaetia > Treponematales > JBGSOB01 > JBGSOB01. Next base: position 19,106 of record JBGSOB010000125.1, on the reverse strand, counting down.
AAAGTCAGAGTAAAACCCCAGAGACCCAGGGAAGATGTTATAAACTGGTTTTTCCTCTGGTAAACCGGGCCTCAGGGGTTCTAAATCAGAGAAAAACCCCAGAGACCCAGAGGGCCCAGAGAGGACGCTATAAACAGGTTCTTCCTCTGGTACTTTGGGGGCACAGAGATTTGTGTTTCTTAAGGTTTTATCGATCGAATCCATTCACAATTCGCTTTATTCCATTTTTAAATAAAACCGCATTGAAATTTAATAGTAGACCGACAGCACATCCAGTAAGTTTTAAATAGGTAAGTATTTGGGCCTCATGTATAGGAATAAGACGCTCCACGTTTTTTATCTCAACAACTACTTTGTCTTCGATAAGCATATCTAGTCTAAATGGATGACTCGTGAGTGTGTTTTTATAGATGACTGGTATTACTTTTTGCCGCTCTACAGTAAAGCCGCGTTTTCCAATTTCCCATGAAAGACAATCTTCGTAGATAGATTCGAGCAAGCCAGGTCCAATTTCTCGATGAACTTCTAATCCCGCATCGATAATCGCCTCACTGATTAGATTGAGCTCATCTTGTTCAAACTCAGATTTCATTGTTATCCCCAGCCATATATTCATAGGAAAATTTCAATTTGATTGAACTATTTTGTTTTTTATTTTTTTCGTTTTAAACCCCAGAGACCCAGAGGGCCCAGAGAGGACGTTATAAACTGGTTTTTCCTCTGGTACTCCGGGCCTCAGGGTTTCTAAATAAGAATATAACCCCAGAGGACCCAGAGACCCAGAGACCCAGAGACCCAGAGAAGCCGTTATAAACAGGTTCTTCCTCTGGTATTCCGAGCCTCAGGGTTTCTAAATAAGAATATAACCCCAGAGACCCAGAGGACCCAGAGGGGGTTAGCGCAGGGAGTAGACGGCTATGATGATGGCTATGGCGCGGCGTTCATCCCAGCTGAGTTTTGACCCCCCGAAGGCGGCGTCGCTGATGGTTACGATCCTTTTGTTAGCTACGGTGAGGCTACCGTCAGAGTCAAGCCGTCCGGAGTATTGCGTGGAGTTAATCCAGAGGTTGATAGAACCATTGGCGTCAATTAAGCCATTTGAATTGTAGTTCGACAAAGCGGAAAGGCTACCCTTGGCGGCGTCGTAGTGGCCGGCAAGCCCTCCCTTGATGAGGACACGGCCGTTGCGGCGGTTGTAGGCGTAGTCTACGGAAGCTAGGGTGAATGATATAAGGTCTTTGGGGTCATCGCTTATGACGGCCTTGTATTCGTAATCGCCCACATCGGTGATGATCTTATAGAATTCAACAAAAGAGGGCTTAGTTCCATCGATCCATTTTAGGGTAGCCCCGCCTTCGCCAAGCGACTGCACGATGGCGCCATAGAATTTTTCCGATCCGTAGAGAGCGGCAACGCGTTGGCCCACCTTTACTGACGTCGTCTTTCCGAGCAGCCTGAGTTTGTCGCGGGTTAGGTAACTTTGCCTTCCTTCCGAGGTGTTGATAATGTAGCGTGGACCGTCTTGCCCTCCTACTTCGCCTTTGTACCAATTGCCTTCATTGAAAAGGGCGGCCACCATGTCCCCCTCGGAAAGCGGCTCAGTCTCCGGCGGCGCCTTGGCTCCTGTCCCTTGCGCGCTACCTGCGGCGGGCTTGTTTTCCCCGACTTTAGCTTTACCGAAATCCGCTAAGCGCACCATTTGTGCGGCTTTTAATTCTGAAAGAGATTCTGAACCGTCATCGGTTACCCAGGCGACGGTGTAGGTTGCGGCGCCTACTTTTTTAACCACCGCTTCGTAGAGCATGACATCGCCTTCATAGTTGCCTAAAACCTTTTCACCGGGTTTAAACGTAGCCGTGGAGCTAAAGGGAAGGAGCTTTGTCGGGCTGAGGGTTTTTTTGCGGCCGTCTTTTGCAACGAAATCCACTCCGGCCGAGCTAATGGCCTTAATGCTTCCCAGGAGATACATCCCGGTATCGAACTCAGCCGCGGCCTGCGCCCCTACTGAGAGCGTCAAACCCTGCCCCTCTATCGCGGCTATGGCGCCAAAGGCTAAGAGGGCTGCCAGAGACCCGCTTTTCTGAAAAACATTCATATCTTTCCCCTTTTTTACGAAGACCTACGGAAGCTCCTAAAATCTTAGTGGAGTATTCTTTCTTGTCAAGAAAAAAGCGCGCCGCCAGAGTCCCTCGCGCCTTGGCTTAGAGCTCGTTGCCCCCAAGCCTTGCCGCGGTGGCTACGGGGGGAAGGCTCCCCCTCGGCCGGGCTTCCTCGGCCCCAAGCCCACTTAAAGCTCCGGGCTCAGGGAGCCCGGAGCCGCCCGCCTGCGGCGGGCGCCCCAGCCAGGAAGGGCCTCGGCTATCCCGGCCTACCCCCTCTTGGGGGGCGGATTGCCTTCACTCAAAGGTGGGGCTCTCGCCCCCAGCGCTAAGCGCTCCGCCTGGCATAAGTGAGAGGTCTCGGCCATGGCCAGAGCGGTCGGAGAGATCGGGGGCATCGCCCTTCCAGGCAAGCTCCCAGTCCGCCCAGGCCGGGTAGGGCGATGCCCTCCCGCGCGCGATTTCGTCAAGCTCATCTATGCTGGGCTTGTCCGCGCGGGCGTCGATGCGGCCATGGCAGATCCAGCTGTTGGAGGGCGTTAGTGGCTCATGGGTATCATAGCCTGAGGCCGAGTAGGTATTGTCATCACCTACCTGGACGCGGCGCGGCGGGCTGGGGTTGAAGTCAGTGGGTATGGGGCTGGTATTGATGGGGTCGAGGGCCATGCTTCCGGGAGCGAGGGTTTCCTCGCCGGGATTGCTGTACCTGACGCTCCAATGCCCCGCCGGGATGACAGCCCCCTCCATACCGAATTTCAGCCACTGCCTAAAGGTCATGGAGCGGTCCTGGTTGATGACGACCTGCCAAGCAACCCAGACCCAGCCGTTCGCCTCTTCCATGGAGAGGCCTTCATCCTCAAGGCTGTAATAGGTGCAGAGATCGGAACCCCAGCGGTCATCATAGTTGAACATGTAGTTCGCGTTGTAGCGGGCCGCAGCATTCGCGTGGGTGCCGATGTTTCCGTCAAGGCAGATGAGGTCCCAGTTGTCCCCGTAGATGCGGCAGATGTTCTGATTGCCGCGGAAATCCGGCGGGACGATGGGGTAGGTGATCTTTGTCCAGAAGGAGATGAGGATGCCGGCGCCGAAATCCTCCCCAAGCTCGATGGGGGCGCAGTAGTCCTTGGCCGGGGACTCGCGATGCCCGAACTCCAGTGATGTGATGGCCCCCGGCTGAGGGCTAAAGGAGGGCCAGGGCGTGCCGCTCGGCGTGGGGCTGGGGTCATCATGTCCCGGCCCATCGGGCTTGAGGAAACATGAGGCGCAGAGGGCGCAACAAAAGCCAAGGAGAGCCCCGAAAAAGCGCCATCCCAGCCAAGCCCTCATCTTCAGTTTTTGAGCCACTGTACCCATACCTGCCCCCTCCGCCTGGAGGAATGATAGCGGGCCTCTAGGCAAGCCGTCCAGGTGGCTTCAGGGCGGCTTTGCGTGAGGGATCGAAGCGAGTAGCCCACAGCCCGCGCGCGGGCGAGGACTACTCGCGGAGAGCCCGACCCGCAACCGAAGCGAATGCGGAGGTTGAGGGGCACGCCCAAAAAAGAAAGGGCGCCCAGCCTTAGCCGAACGCCCTTCCTATCAGTCCCAATCGATAATCTAAATCATGGATTGGGGGGTGAGTTACTTCCTAATGCCGTAGAAGGCGTTGCGGCCGGCGTACTCGGCGATGCCTTCCAACTGATCCTCGATCCGCATGAGCTGGTTGTACTTTGCCACGCGGTCGGTGCGGCTCATGGAACCGGTCTTGATCTGGCCGGTTTCGAGGCCCACGACTAGGTCGGAGATGAAGGTGTCCTCGGTCTCGCCGGAGCGGTGGGAGATGATGGCGGTGTAGCCGGCTTTCTTGGCCATGTTGATGGCTTCGATAGTCTCGGTGACGGTGCCGATCTGGTTGACCTTGATGAGGATGGAGTTGCAGGCGCCCATGGCGATTCCCTTGGAGAGGCGCTTGGTGTTGGTGACGAAGAAGTCGTCGCCGACGATCTGGATCTTGCCGCCGAGGGCCTTGGTCATCTTGGCGTAGCCGTCCCAGTCGTTCTGGTCAAGCGGGTCCTCTATGGAGATGATGGGGTACTTGCCGATCCACTTGGTGTAGATTTCGATCATCTCGTCTGCGGAGAAGAGCTTTTCGGGGTTGGACTTCCAGAACTTGTAGCCCTTCTTGCCGCCCTCGTCAAAGAGCTCGGAGGAGGCGCAGTCGAGGGCGATCATGACGTCATCGCCGGGTTTGTAGCCTGCTTTCTCGATGGCCTTCATGACGAATTCCAGGGCCTGGTCGTTGTCGATGTTGGGGGCAATGCCGCCCTCGTCGCCGACGGCGGTGTTGTGGCCGGCGTCCTTGAGGAGCTTCTTGAGGGTGTGGAAGATTTCGCTTGTCATGCGCACGGCTTCGCGGATGGAGGAGGCGCCCACGGGCATGACCATGAACTCCTGGAAGTCGATCTTGTTGTCGGCGTGCTTGCCGCCGTTGATGATGTTGGCCATGGGAACGGGGAGGAGGGTGGTGTGGGCCCCGCCTAGGTATTTGTAGAGGGGAATGTCCAGGTAGTTGGCGGCGGCCTGGGCGGCGGCCATGGAAACGCCTAAGAGGGCGTTGGCGCCCAAGTTGGACTTGTTCTCGGTTCCGTCAAGCTCGATCATGGTGCGGTCGATATCTACCTGCTCGAGGGCATCGAGGCCGCAGATCTCGGCGGCGATGGTGTTGTTGACGTTCTCGACGGCCTTGAGGACGCCCTTGCCCTGGTAGCGGTCCTTGTCTCCGTCGCGGAGCTCGACGGCTTCAAACTCGCCGGTGGAGGCGCCGGAGGGAACGGCGGCGCGGCCGAGGGTTCCGTCCTCCAGGACTACTTCTACCTCGATGGTGGGGTTGCCGCGGGAGTCTATAATCTCGCGCGCTTCGACGTATTCAATAACGCTCATGGGTTTCTCCTTGGATTCCGTGGGTGGTGCCTCATACTAGCCTTTGAGGGGGGCTAAGGTCAAGAAAGAGGCGCCTCGGGGCTTTGTAGTGTAATTTACCGTTTTTTTACCGCAATGCGCACTGTTCAAGTCTAAATTCATGGCTTACTATAAGAAAGGAGGTTCGAATGCAGCTGAGTGAAGCCCTCCTTCCGAGCTTGACGGCCCAGAAAAAAGAGGGCTTAAATCCTTTTTACTTCCTGAGAGCTGATATTCCCGAGGGCCGGCGAGGCCTAGCTAGCCTCTGGCAGGGGATCTTTCCTGAGGGAAGCCTTGTCATGCAGTATACTCTTAAGCCCGGGGACGCCATCCATCCCTACTATCCCCTCCTTGATCTGATACGCAGGCGCTACCTGGATTTTCCCCCTCCCCAAGCGGCGGCTATCCTTGAATCCGTGCCCATCCATCATCGCCATAAGAAGATTTTCCGCGACTGGCTCACAACCGGCATAGCCGACCGCGAGGACGACCTCTTCCGCGCCCCGGCGGAGATAGATTGGGAGCGGGCCCGTCTCTTCGGCAGTCTGTCTTCCTTGGCCGCCAAGCTGTGGACGGCGGAGGCCCCGGTTATCGTGCTTGAGAATTTCGAGCTTGCCGGCCTGCCCATGGTGAATTTGATTCTGTGGATGATAGAACAACGGGTAAAGGGCACTATAAGTTTTGTCTGCGTCCTGAACCGCGACTCCGTTCTGGCAAGCCACTGGTCGGCGGCTTTCCGCCAACGCTTTTTCAGCCTGCTCGAGTCACGCGAGATAATCCAGCATTTTCCCGTGGAGTTGCCGACGGAGGCCGACCCCCACGTTTTGCCCGAGCGTAAGCCGGAGATTCTGCGCGACATCGCCTTGTCGCGCTGTTTTATGGCCTATGAGGAGGCGCGCGGCTTTTCCAACCTAAGCGGGCTTTCGCGCCACCACGCCATCAAGGCCGGCTATATTCTGGGCTTGATCCACGTGATGATAGGGGAGATTAAAGAGGCCCTGCTCTATCTTTCCAAGGCCCTCGAGACGGCGCGCCAAGCGGGCAACGAAAAGATGATTGCCCGCATCAACGCCGCCATGGCCCTCTGCCATTCGCGCGGGGCGGATTTCGTCTCTATCGAGAAGCATATCGGGATAGCCCGCAAGACGGCCCAGGACCTAAACAATGAGGAGCTTTCGCTCTCAATGGAGTATATGCGCTTCATGGTTCATGAGTCCTACACCGCCAACCCGGCCAACTGGGCAGAGCTGAGGATTCTCATTGAGAACTTGCGCTCCCACAGCCTGACCGACCTCTTGCTTGACTTGAAATCCAACATTTCCTATTACGAGTCCTGCATAGCCAACGCCGGGTGGGAAAAGGCTTATTCGGAGGCAGTCGAGAGCCTCTCCCTGGCTGAGAGCGTGGATAATCTTTTTCAAGCCTCCAAGCTCCACCACGTAGTCGCCTTCCTCTGCCAGATGAAGAACCGTGGGGTGGAGGCGGTTGAGCACTTTGACAAGTGCATAGTTATCCGAAAAGAACTGGGGGCCATGGACGAGCTGGTGCGGGCATATAACGGGGTGGGTTACCTCTGCTTCACCATCGGCCGCTTTAAGGCATCGCTTGCCTACTTTGAGAAATCGCTGGAGCTGCTGGAGCCGCAGAAGGCATATTCGGAAACATGCCTGACGCTCTTCAACATCGTCAATATCTACTTTTTTACCGGCTGTTTCGCCGGGGCTCAAGACGTGATGGAACGCATCTTGGTGGTTTTAGACAACCTTCACGTGGAATCCCTGCCCTTTCATTCGCGTAAAAAGCTCTACTCCTTTGCCGGTTGCGCTTCCTACCTGCGCAGTCAAAAGACCCTTGCCCTGGACTATTGGAACGCCGCCCTCAAGGAACCTCAAGACGCCCACACCGGGGCTATCTTCCCCCTCCTCGCCTCCTTTATCGCCCGCACGATGGATGAGGAGGCGCGTTCCAAAGCGGAATTGGAGCGCGCTATAGCGGTGGCGCGGGAAGATAATCAGCCCTACTTTACCACGTTTCTCCTCTTGGAAAGGGCAGTGCGCGCCCGCGACGCCGGGGAAATCCACAAGGCAGAGCACGATTTCCAGGTGGCCGACCAATTGATTTTAAGCGGAGGCTTGCAGGAACAGCGCCCCCTCCTTGTTCACTTGCGCGCCGGGGGTAGATGGAAGGATTACCAACCCATCGTCGACCTAGACGGTCGCATTCGCATGGTCAGCATGGGCCTCACCGACGCGGCGCGGCAGGAGGCGGCAAACCTTACCCTTCTTAAGAAACTTAACGACATCTCCTTCCTCAAGGATTTCCAAGACGCCATTACCCGCGACTTGGAGGAAAAACAACTATTTCGTACTGCGCTCAACATGCTCAAGCGCAATTTTTCCTTTAGCGGGATCTACTTTATTGACGACAGGCTCGCGCCGACGATGCGCGAAGCCAGCCCGCGCAAAAAAAAGGTTCCCTCAACCTGGTCCTGGGGTAGGCTCTTTGGGATCAAGGACGCCCAAGAGGCGGTTGTCATGCCGGGGCCTGGCGGGAGCATTCTTGCCTATCCTTTCAGCTATAACTTGGAACGGGGGCTGTGGGCGGTTTTAACGACAGAGGGGCTTGAGGGGCGGATAAGCCGCGAGGAGATTGAGATTGTATCCCTTGCCCTGCGCCACATGGACCTGACCCTGGATTTGCATCGCTCAAAAGAAGCCCTCAAGGCGGCGGTAGCCCGCGACAACCTGACCGGGGCCCTTTCACGCCAGGAATTCATGGCGCGGGTGGAGCGGGAAAGGCAACGCCATGCCCGCTATACCAAGGACAGCAAAACCGGCTTTGCCCTTATCTTTATGGACCTGGACAACTTTAAGCGCTACAACGACAGCTACGGACACCCGGCGGGAGACTTCATCCTCCAATCTTTTGCCCGCCTCCTTCTTCTCTGCGTGCGGGACTTGGACAGCCTTGGGCGCTTTGGCGGCGATGAGTTCATACTCCTGTTGCCGTCGACTGACATTGATGGGGCTAAGATGGTGAGCGCCCGCATCCTCAACGCGATGGCGGGGGCAGAGGGCTTTCAACGCGAGTTGGAAAACGAGCTAGGTTACAAACTGCAGATTCCCAAGGATCAACTCCTGGGTTGCAGCATCGGCATATCCATCTACGACCCGGAGTATCCCATTGGCGTGGACGAGCTCATTGAGCTGGCGGACAAGGCCCTCTACGCGGCAAAGAAGGCCGGTAAGGGCGTGCTGAGGGTGGCCGGAGAGTCAGAAGCGTGAATCTAGCCGGACTCCTTAAAACGGGGGAGGCCCAGCGCCGCCCCTTTGCCTTCTTACGCGGAACCCTTCCTGCGGAAAGGCGGGCGACGGCGGCATTCTGGCAAGACAGGCTTCCTGCGGGGACCTCCATACTCCGCCTGAGCCTAGGCCCCCTGGACAGGGCGCGGCCCTATTTCCCCCTCCTCGATATCATTCGCGAGCGCTTCTTGGAGCTTGCGGAGCCGGAGGCCGCGGGGCTTTTGGAAACCCTTCCCTGCCACCATCGGCACCGCCGCATCATTCGCGACTGGCTGACGACGGGCCAAGCCGAGCGCGAGGACGACATCTTCCGCCCCAAGGGCGAGTTTGAGTTCGAGCGCAGCAGGCTCTTTGAAACCCTGCGCTGGCTCTTGGAAAGGCTTTGGCCTGAGCCAGGCGCCGCCATCGTTATTGAACACTTTGAGAACGCCGGGCGCCATCTGGCCAAGTTCTTCTTATGGATGCTGGAGAACGGCGAGTACCACGGGCCTTTTTTTATCTGCCTTATCGATTCCGGCTCCATTTTGGGTAGCCTCTGGCCTCCGGAATTCCGCGACCGTTTTTTTAGGCGGCTTGAGGAAGAGGACGTCATTTCCCACTCCGCTTTGCGGGTGGAAACGGAGGCCCTGGAAGAAGCAACGCCCCGTCCTCCGGATCAGCTTTTGCGCGACATCCTCCTTTCTCGTTCTTTTTTAGCCTGGGAAGAGGCTGGGGGCTTTACGGGGATTAAAACCCTTTCTCGGAATGACGCCATTAAGGCCGAGTCCGTTTTGGGCCACATCCACATGATGTCCGGTGACGTGAAAACCGCCATCCTCCATCTGCAGGCGGCCAAGGACTTTGCGCGGCAGGAGGAAAGCCAGGTTCAGCTTGCCCGCATTCATGCCGCCCTCGCCATCTGCCAATACCTTAACGCCGACATCCCCGGCACGGACCGCCACCTGCTGTTAGCATTTAAGATCCGGGGCGAGACTGGCGACGAAGAGCTGGGGATCTACCTGGATTACGTGCGTTGCTGGATTCAGGGGAGCTACAACGCCAACCTGGCTAACTTCCCGGCAATCCAAGCCTTGGAAAAACGCCTGTTGGAAAGGGGGGCTCTCGACCTTGTCTTGGGGCTGCGCTCCACTCTCTGGTACTACGATAGCTTGGTAGGTATTTACGGTTGGGAGGACGCGCTGCGCGTGGCTAAGGAAAGCCTGGCCGGTGCTCAGGGGCTGGACAATCTGCATCAGGTGTCCATGCTCCACCACATGCTGGGTTACCTCCACCAGCTCAAGGGTTTGGGAGAAGCGGCCCTGGCCCATTTTGACGAGTGCATTCGCCTGCGCCGTCAATTGGGCGACCACTTTGAGCTGGCGCGGGCCCACAATGGGGCCGGCTACCTTTGCTTTACCATGGGCCGAGTGCAGGCCGCACTTGCCCACTTTGGCGATTCCTTTGAGATCCTCGAGGCGCAAAACAACTATACCGAGACATCCATCACCCTCTTCAACATAGCCATTACCTTTTTCTACGCCGGCGCCTTCGCCGACGCCCTCGATGTTTTACAGCGCTTGATCGCCGTGCTGGACAGCCTGAGGCAGGTAGACCTGCCCTTCCATCGGCGCCGCCAGCTTTTAGCCCTTGCCGGTTGCGCGGCCTACCTAGATGGGCGTCAAAGCATTTGCCTTGAATACTGGAGTTTGGCTAAGAACCTTCCCGACGATCCCTGGATAGGGCCCGCCTACCCACTCTTGGAGTCCTTTGTGTTGCGTATGCTCCGGGATCAAGCTGGGGCAGATGCCGCTTTGGAGAGGGCCTTGGTTATGGCGGCGGGAGAAAGACAGCTCCTCGTGCTTATTCTCCTTGAGCGCGGATATCGCGCTCTTGTGGCCGGCCGGGCGGATGACAGTTTTAACAAAGCCGCGGTGTTATGCGAGAGCTGGGGGCTGGTGGACATGGAGCTTATCCTGAGCCATCTCCGCGACGGGCGGCAATGGAAGGATTTTAAGGCGGCCCATAAGTTGGACGCTCGCGTGAGACTCCTCAGTATGAGCCTCACTTCTACCGCCCATCAAGAAGCGGCAAACCTTTCCATCCTCAAAAAGGTGAATGAGATCAATTTTCTCAAGGGATTCCAGGATTCCATTACCCGCGACCTGGACGAAAAGAGCCTCTATCGCTCGGCCATCCTCATGCTCAAGGCTAGCTATCCCCTCGATTCCATCGTCTTTCTCTCGGATCGGGAAACTGCTCAGGTTCTAGCCTCTTCTCCCGTGCGTAAGAAAGCAAAGCCTGAATGGGCATGGGCAGGCTTCTTTGAGAAACCGGAAGACTCCGGCCTGCGCGTCCGCGTCATTAAGGGTAAAACCTTGGCAGCCTACGCATTCAGCTACGCGGCCGGCGGAAGCCTCTGGGCCATCCTTACAGTTCAAGCCGACTCTCCCGCCTTGGATGAGGAAGAACTGCGGGTTTTGGGCCTGGCCTTCCGCCATCTTGACCTGACCCTTGACCTCCGCCGCGCAAAGGAGGAGCTCCAGGATGCCTACACCCGGGATCCCCTGACGGGGGCCATGACGCGGCGCGAATTCCTCTCCCGCCTCAACGAGGAGCGCTTTCGCCATCTGCGTTACACCGCTGAAAAGGCAAGCGGCTTTTCCCTCCTTTCCATCGATCTTGATAACTTTAAGTATTACAACGACAGCTTTGGCCATCCGGTGGGAGACCTCATGCTGCGGGCCGCCGTTCGGCTCTTTGTCGCCTGCGTGCGGGATCTGGATTACGTGGGAAGGATGGGCGGGGACGAATTCGCCATCATTCTCCCCTACACGGACGCCGAAAGCTCGGCCTTAGTCTCTCAACGCATCTTGGACAAACTCGCCCGGGCTAAGGGTTTTACGGCTGAACTCTCGCGCGAGTTGGGGACCGAGCTCGTTATACCCCCACAGCGCCGCTTGGGTTGCAGTATCGGCATCGCCGTATTTTCCACACAGCGGCCCCAGGAGATAGAAGAGTTGATAGCCGCCGCGGATCGCGCCCTCTATGAGGCTAAAAACGCCGGCAAGAGCTGTTACCGCGTCTCTTACTGACCCGGCAATAAAAGAATGGAAAGCAACGGCACCTGGTTTTCTAACAAAAACCAGGTGTGGCGAATGAGACAACCTAAAACGTTCACTTGCCGGGTCAGTATGCCTGGCGCGCAAGAGAAAAAATAGATAGAATAGAATAAGGGGGCGGTAATAAAACATGCAAAAAACAATTGACGTCGCGGCGCGCCTCCGTGAACAGGCCGCCGGCGGAAAAATGGCCATCCTCTTTCTCCGCAGCCGGGTTGAGGGCGGTAAACGCGCGTCTTCCGCATATTGGCGCCGTGATCTCGGTCTTGGTGATGGGGCCTTCGTGCTTGAACTCAAAGCGGAAGACGCCATCCGCCCCTACTATCCCTTTATGGAGATAATCCGCGCCCGCTATCTCGCTCTAGATCAAGCCCAAAGGGACGATGTCTTTGACCGCGCCTATATCCATAAATTCCACGCCCATATTCTGCGCACCTGGTTGGACAGCGGCGCTAGTCAACGCGATGACGATATCTATCGCCCACCGGCCGAATTCGACTTTGAGCGCGGCTGTTTCTTCGCCGACCTAGCCTCACTCATGCAGGAATTGTGGCGTGACAGCGAGCTCGCGATAGTGCTTGAGAATTTCGAGCGTGCCGGCATGCCCCTGGCGCGCTTTGTTTTGTACTTGGTGGAAAACCGCCCGGTAGGCTCGATACGCCTCATCTGCGCCATGGACGAGCTTCCCCAATCTTCCCCGCGCTGGAAAACGGAGTTCCGCTACCTCTTTTTCTCGCGCTTGGAACGGCGCGCCGCCCTCCTGCCCTTTGCCGTTGACATTCCGCCTATGGACCCAAGCGATGCCGAGCGCCTCAAGGGCGCGCGCTGGGAAAAAAGGCCTCCACTTATAGAAATGCTGGCAATGAGCCGCTGCTTCATGGCCTACGAGGAGTTGCGCGGCTTTCCTGAGCCGCTTGATTTTCCCAAGCCCGATATCGGCCGCGCCGCCTACCACCAAGGAGTCCTCCTCCTCATGTCCCATGAGGTGAATGAGGCCCTTATCCGTTTAAACCAGGCCCTGGAAAAGATCCGTCAAAGCAACGACGTTGCCATGATGGTGCGTATCAGCGTGATGATAGCCATCTGCTACTCAAAGCGCGGGGAATTCGATGAAGCCGAGCGCCACTTCCGCATGGGTGAGAAGATGGCCCATGAATCATCCCATGAGCAGCTTAAATCCTTCTTGGATTTTCTTAGGTTTTTAGTCCTTGAGAAGTACGCCGCGGACGCCAAGCACCGCGCGGAGCTTGAGGAGGTGGAGCGGCGCGTTGAAGAGCAGGGAATGGACGAGCTTCTGCTTCATATACGCTCCAACGTCTCTTACTATGAGGGCCTCCTCTCCGCCAGCGGTTGGGAGGCGGCTATCGCGCGCGCGAGAGAGGCCCTGGCGGTAGCAGAATCTACGGGCAGTCTTTACAAGGCGTCAAAACTCCACCACGCCCTGGCCTATCTCTGTCAGATGCGGGGCCTCAACGACGAGGCCATAGAGCACTTTGAGCGTTGCATCGAATTCCGCACTGAACTTGGGGCAAAGGACGAGCTTATCCGCGCCTACAATGGGGTCGGCTATCTTTGTTTCTGCATCGGGCGCTTTGACGCCTCCCTGGCTTACTTTGGAAAGTCCCTGGAGTTGGTGGAACCTCAAAAGGCCTACGCGGAAACCTGCCTGACCCTCTTTAACATCGTCAACATCTATTTCTTCTCCGGTAATTTCGTGTGCGCCCAACAGCTCATCGAGTCTGTCCTCATGGTGCTGGATTACCTTGGCCTGCCCTCCCTGCCCTTCCATTCGCGCAAGAAGCTCCTTTGCTTCGCGGGGGCATCGGCTTACTACTGCGGCCAGCGCACCTTGGCGCTGGACTTCTGGAAGGAAGCCCAGCCCCTGCCCGACGATATCGAGGCCGGCCCCAACATCCACCTACTGCGCTCCCTCAGGGCCTGGTCCAACCGCGACGAAAAAGCGGCCAAGGAGTCCTTGCGCGCGGCAATTGGAAAATCCATCGAAGCCCACCAACCCTACTTCCACACCTTCCTCCTCATGGAGGGTGCCTTACGCCTGCTTGAAGAGGGCCGCGAGAGCGAGGCTCGGGAGGGTTTTAAGACAGCCCGCAGGGTTATCGAGCAAGACGGCAATAAGCCGCAACTGCGGCTTTTGGATCACCTGGAGGCCGGCGGGGATTGGATGAGCTATATGCCGGAGGCGGAGCTGGACTCACGCATTAAGATGATTACCCTTCTTCTGCGTGATACGGCGCGGCAGGAGGCTACCAACCAAAACCTCCTTAAAAAACTCAACGAGATCAGCTTTTTAAAGAGCTTTCACGAGACGATTACCCGCGACCTCGAAGAGAAGGTTCTCTTTAGCCATACCCTGACCATGCTCAGGCGCAACTTCCTCTTCAGCTCGGTATTTTTTTTGGAGGATAAACTTTCTCCGCGCATTGCCTACGGCTACCCGCGCCGCACCAAGGTAGACCGTGTCTGGCATTGGGACAAGCTCTTTCCTGGGGAAAAGACGGCCCCGCCCATGACGCGCATCAACCAGGAGGGGTGGTTCTTGGCCTATCCCTTCCGCTTCCGCCAAGAAAAGGGGCTCTGGGCCGTGCTTTCCATCCGGGAGGGAGACCCAGGCATGGGGAAGGAGGAGCTGGAGATCGTCAACCTAGCCCTGCGCCACCTAGACCTGACCCTGGATCTTCACCAAGCCAAGGAAGCCCTCAAACAAGCCGTCGCCCGCGACCCCCCTCACCGGCGCCCTTTCGCGCCAGGAGTTCCTGCGGCGGGCAGAGCGCGAGCGGCAGCGCAGTCTGCGTTATCCCAAGGAAGCCAGCAGCGGTTTTGCCATCCTCTTCATGGACCTGGATAACTTCAAGCATTACAACGACAGCTTCGGACATCCCGCCGGGGATGCCATTTTGGCGGCCTTTACCCGAATCGTACTTCTGTGCGTGCGCGACCTCGACAGCCTCGGCCGTTACGGCGGCGACGAATTTATCCTTGTTCTACCGGCGACAAACCCTGAGGGCGCACAATTGGTTGCGGGAAGGATCCTTGAAAAGGTTAAGGAAATGGATGGATTCAAGGAATTGATTAAGGCAGAGACGGGTAAGAATGTCGTGATCGCTGACGGTAAGAAACTGGGTTGCAGCATCGGCATCAGCCTCTACGATCCCACCGCCTCGCGGGGAATTCCAGAGCTTATAGAAGCTGCCGACGCGGCACTCTACCAAGCTAAAAAATCAGGCAAAGGATGCATCAAACTCGAAGCGGGGGCATAGGCCTCCCGCCCCGAGAAGGATGTAAAACTAGAGCCTAAAGAGAACCGATGCGCCCAAGCTGCCGACTACGTTGTCTGCGAGGGCCGCGAAGGCGGCTTGATTAAGTTCGGGCATATAGACAAGGTAAAGAAGGCTGACGCTCATCTTGCCCAGGTTAATGTCCCCGTGCAGTTTCATGTTAAAGCCCGCTTTAAAGGGGTCGGTGTCCGCGTCCGGACCCACCTGCATGATAAAGTTCGGGCCTAAGCCGATACCGGCGCCCAAGAGACCCATGTTGAAGTAGACGCCCCCGTCGAAATAGAAGTCGATGGAGGCCGGCATATTGAGGACGCCGCCGAGGGCCGCGTCTACATAGCTGCCAGCGGGGCGATACATGGCGTTCGCCGAGAACTCCAGCAGCTTAAGGATGCGCAAGCGGGCTTCCGCGCCGAAGGTAAAGTCGTCTACCCCGATCTTAGCGCGTGCAAGCTGATCCAGGGTTTCAGCCGCTACCGGAACCGGAAAGTCGAAGATTGCCGAAGGACCTAAAAGAAAATCCGCGGCAAAGGCGGAGAGAGGTAGGCAGAGCACAAGAACGATGGCTAAAAATCTACGCATGTGAACCTCCTTGATTCAGTTCACCCTTAGTATAGCGCATTGCTTCCGGTATTTCCGCCTTCGGCGCCGTTTACCGCCGCGCAGGGTTCGGGCCGCCCCCAGAGATAGCCCTGGCCGTAATCTATGCCCAGCTTGCGTAACATAACGGCTTGATCGTCTGTTTCAATGTATTCGGCTACCGTGGTAATGCCGGCACAGCTGAGGGTCTGGGCAACACGCGCCAGCAAGGCTCGGGCGGTGGCGTCCACATAGGCCATGCGCACGAAGTCGCCGTCGAATTTCACGATATCCAAGGGAACGGAAAGGAGTTTGCCAAAGTTTGAAAAACCGGAGCCGAAGTCGTCCATGGCCACAAGGCCGCCGGAAAGACGGAATTCGCTCAGGGCAGGAATGACGGATTCATGGCTCGTCATCAGGTCTGACTCTAAAAGCTCCAAGATAAAACGGCCGCCGCGTTCCCAGGCGTCCGCCGCCAAGCGGTTGGCCCTTTCCATAAATGCCGGGCGGCAGAGGTCGCGGGAGGAAACGTTAATGGAAAGCCAGCAGGGGCTGTGGGCAAGGAAATCCTCGGCGTGGGTGACCATAAAGTCGCTTACCTCACGGTCGTAGCCGGTAGAGTGGAGGAGGGGCAAAAAGGCTCCGGGGGCCTCGTAGGCGGAGCAGAAATCCCAAACCCTTAAGAGGGACTCCTTCCAAATGGAATGCTCGGACTCAAGGGAAACGATGCGTTGGTGGTAGGCCGCCAAGCGCCCCTCTTTGATGTTGCGGGAAAGGAGGAGGAGCTTCTCCGTCATGCGTTCCATGTTGTTGCGGTCGTCTAGCTCCTCGGAGTAGGCAACCACGGATTCGCGCTCCTCAATGCCCCACTTGAGGGCAAGGTCTGCCTCGGTGAGACAGCGGTCAACGATCCCGCCCTCGGCTATCGAGTAGCCTATGTGGTAAACGGGCTCAATGCGTTTGCCATGCCAGGAGATGGAACCCTTGAGGGTGTTGAAGATATCAATGACCATGCAAGAGCAGGCTTCCTCGCCCTCGTCGTCCAAGGGAATAAGGAAACCGAAGTCATAGCCGTGAAGCCTATAGGCGCTTGCCCCCAGGGGGTCCAAGGCTTTTTTAAGTTTGGCGGCGGCTTCTACCAAGACGGCTTCAGAAAACTCGTATCCGAAGAGGATAGCCAATTCCTTGAAGTTGCCCACGCGCAAAATGCCCACGACCGAGCGCCCCTGCTCACCGAGGTCCTCATGAAAAACGTGCATAGTGGGAAAGCCAGATGCCTTGTCGCGCAAGAAGCGGTCTATGGTGTCGTAGAGGATTCCCAGCATCGAAGCCTTATAGACCAAGCCGGAGAGGAAGACGATGATGTTGGCCGCGTAAAAGATGATCATGCTGCCCATGCCGTAGTTGGGCAGCCAGTTGTTGGGCAGGCCCAAGAGGGGCAGGAGGGCACCTAAGGCGATAACGGCATAGTAATAGAGAATCCAGCGGGCAATGCTGCGGTTGCGGAAGCTCAAGTTGATGACAAAGAGGGGCAGGATGATCAAGAGCAAAACCTGTAGCCCATGGGTGTTCGGCGCGAAGGACGCAAGAAGATAGGCTAAGGGCATAAAGACAAGGACGACGCGGGAGATGGTTTTTTCCTGCTTCGAGAAAAGAAGGTAGGCAAAGGCTGCAAAGACCCCCGCCTCGGAAACGGCTATCCACCACAGGCTGGAATAGGACTGGTCGCGTATTTCGGCAAAAGCGAGAAAGGGAGGTATGAAAAGTGCCACGCTGAGGGCGCAGAGGAGAAACCAATAACGATAACGGTCGTAGCGGGCAATGATGTCCTTAAACCACTGATTATGCTCGTAGCGCAGCATGTCGCTACGCAAAAAGCCGTGGAAGGCCTGCGCGAATAGATGAAAAAGCTGACGCAAAAGTTGCTCCTATTCGTATTTCGGCCTGTTGGGCTCAAGACTTGAGGAGGCGCCGCGCCGCGTCTCAAAAGTTCTCGTTCAGCCTAGGGCTAGATTGTGGAAAGGTCAAGTAAAAAGATATTTTACGCAAGGCGGGTTAAAAGCGCGCTTGGTAAGGAGACAGAATGCGGTATTATTCGCGCAGCAATGCCTGAATCAATTTTTACCGGAGGCAAGCATGCCCAGGTAGTCCAAGCCAAAGTTCCCTCGCAGCTCGAAGAGGCGTTTGAAGAGGCGGTCTACCCGCTCTATGCCGCAGCCGGGAAAGTTGCCGGCAAACTCCCAAAACTCATCCAAGCCGGCCTTGCCCTCGCTCTCGTACTTGAGAACCTTGATCATCATTTGCAGCTTATCCAGGCTCCGCGCAACGCGCGCCTCAAGGCTCTTGCCCTCCTCGAACTCCTCCATCAGAGCCCGCTTTTCCGGGTGCCCGGCAAGAACGGCGCGCCCCGCTTCAAGTTCGGCGCGGGCCTTGCCCTCGCGGCCAAAAAAGAGGGAGGCCGGCGCGGGTATATCGCCTATCAAAATCTCGCCCGCTTCATGGAGGAGGGTCATGGAGAGGAGCTTTTCACCGTCCAGTTCCAGCCCATCTTTACGCAGCTCTGGCAATAAGAGGCAGGCTAAGAGGCTGGTAAGGAAGACGTGCTCCCCCACCGTCTCCGCCCGGTCCAGACCGCGCATGAGAAAGCCGGTGCGCGGCAGGCGGTTTAACAGATCGAAGCGAAAGATGCTTTGGATAAGGGCGTCGTCGGGATTGGATTCCTGCATACGGGCAGTATAAACGCCCCGCGCGGGCCTTGGCGAGCCCTCATTCTCCGTATAAGATCAGCCTACCTGAGTCAATTTGGAGGTCCATCCCCCATGTTTCGTATGCTCTATTCCGCCAGCTTCGTGCTGGGAACTATCTTCGTTTCCGGCCTCTTCCTTTTGCCGGTTGCTCTCATTTTGCGTTTCCTGGGCCTCTATAAAGCCGCGGACGCCTACACCTATGCCATCATGCGCTGGTGGGGGCGCTGGTCCGTCCTAGCCGCCGGGGGCAAGGTTAAAATCAGCGGTTTGGAAAAACTGCCGGAGAGCCACAACATCTGTTTTTACGCCAACCACCAGGAGTACTCCGACATCGTCCTCTGCCTGGGCTGGCTGGGCAGGCCGGTGGGCTTTATCGGTAAAAAGGAATTGGGCATGGTGCCCATCATGGCAACCTGGATGAAGCTCTCCCACTCCCTCTTCCTGGATCGCTCCAGCCTGAAAGAAGGCTTTCGCGTCATAGCCCGCGCCGCGCGCAAGATCCGCCACGGCCACGCCATCGTCATCTTCCCCGAGGGCACCCGCAACAAGGGTAAGCCCCTGGCCGAATTCAAGGCCGGTTCTTTTAAGATCTCCAAGATGGCCGGGGGCTGGATTGTCCCCCTGAGCATAGACGGCTCGTGGCGCTTCATGTCAAAGCCGGGTGCCGTCACCGGAGGGCCCATCCGCCTTACTATTCACGACCCCATAGACGTGGACAAGCTCAGCAAGGAAGAGTGGAAGGATATTCCCAAGCGGGTGCAAGCGTTGGTAGGCTCGGAACTGCGACTGCTTCCCTAAGGGGGGAACGCACCATCGAGCCCCCGCGCTTTGTGCCATAAAAACAATACAGCATAGGGCCTGGTATGGAAAAACCTTTATCCCAACCCGGCACTACTTCGAACTGCGGTACGAAACAGCTTTGGCCACGCGTGCCTAATCGTTGGGACAAAGGTTTTTCCATACCACCCATGCTCAAGAGCGCTCGTGGTACAAAGCGCGGGGGCTTGAGGGCGGGTATCCCTGGCATCTTGCGGAGGGAGGCTGCGGTTCTACC
>JBGSOB010000124.1:0-66591 GCA_041739325.1 Treponematales bacterium | reverse complement strand
TTCGAGACCAGGGGAACGGGCTCATCGGCACTGAGGGCTGCCGTACCGAGAATGACCAATGCAAGGCAAAGGACAGGGTATACTTTCTTCATAACAATCTCCTTTTTTATGACCGGGAAATGATCTGCGCCCGACGCTTCCGACAGGTCATGTACAATGATTTTTCGTCAAGCACATCATCGCAATAGTATCGCTCATCAGTCGAAATCTCAATGCTTATCTCCCACTACTTGAGCCAAAGTCGCCTTTCTCCTTCCCGGTGCTATCATGAGAGGGGCGATATCAGCTAATTGGCACAGTCACTTCGGTGTTTATGCGTTTTCTATTCTCAATGTAAGTCATTCTATTAATGGGAATTGCTTCTTTGGCCTTAACTGCGTATCCTTCGTCCTGGACTTGCCCTCCAACCCTCGACATCCTGTCTCGGATCCTCGAGCTTCCAGCCTGCGGCTGGAACCGACGTGCCGTTGCCCGCCTGCTCTCGGCAGGACAGCTCGTCGCTGTCCTGTGGGCCGGCCCATTCGCTGGCGGCGGAGCTTCTGTGCGCCTCACCTCGCTACCGCTCGGCGCTCATGGGCTTCAAGTCCAGGTGAACACTCTAGGGAACCGCTTCGCGTTTCCATAGGCATGTAGGGGCCCAAAAATAAGAGAGCCGCCCTAAGAAGGACGGCTCTTCGTGAGCGACGGTCATTTACGCAGGAGATCGGGGTTGGAGCAAGAAGCGACGAAGCCCGAGGTTTGTTTTCAGTACTCGGGATTCCAGCTGGCGCTGGAACCAGCGTGCCGTTGCCCGCTTTCCCTCGGCAGCACGCCTCGACGGCGTGCTGTGTGACTGACGAGGGCGAGGAGCGACGCAGCTCCAGCCCAGAGATCCAAGTAAATGGGCCCACCTGGACTTGAACCAGGGACCGACGGATTATGAGTCCGCAGCTCTAACCAACTGAGCTATAGGCCCGAAAAGTAGCTAAATATCTATATAGTAGATATTTGCTTGCATAAACGGATACGGCGAAAACACCAGGAATGCCAAAGAGGCTTGAATGAAGGCCTTCCCCTGGGCTTTGCGTCGTGGTTTGTCATTTTGCCCAAGGGAGGGGAAAAAGTCAACTCATGGCTGGTGAATTATCTTAGTAGCCGTGATATCATAGCCGATATTGAAAGTGGCCGAAATTCTTGCGATAAAAGGTGATGAGTCGTGACTAGGATTCCCGTCGTGTCCACGGATACCGCTTTAAACGAGATGATTGAGCGCGAATGCGCCAAATTCGGGACTGAATTCCAACCCGTCTTCATGAGCGACACCGCCCAGGTCATTGAGTACCTCAAGTACGAGCTGCCGGAGATTAAGGTCTTTTACTTCTCCGACGCCAAGGCAGACGTAGTCGACATCGTCCGCAAGGTGGAGGAAGACCCCTGGCTCCACTATGGCGGCATCATCGCCCTCCACGATTCCAACGACGACAAGGCCCTCCAGGAGAGCCTGCGCGACGTCAATATCATATCCGTCCTGCGCAAGCGGGACTTCGTTTCTTCCTTTGGCCGCCTCTTGCGGATCTTGCGGCAGAACAAGCACATCATCTTCCAGCGCGGCATTCATCAGCACCTCTTAAAGACCCTTTCCGGCTCCTTCGTGATGGACAACGACCCGCTGGACGTGACCGCCTACACCAACCTCATTACCAACTACCTCTACAACGCCAACTTGGTGAACAAGGAAATCAAGGACAAGCTCCACGTTGCCGTCTTGGAGCTCCTCATCAACGCCATTGAGCACGGCAACTGCAAGATAGGCTTTGACGAAAAATCCAAGTGGCTGGAGCAGAACCGCGACATCATGGACTTGATCCGCGAGAAAAATAAGGACCCGCTGGTAAAGGCGAAGAAGGTCTATTTTTCTTATACGATAACCCCTGAGAAGACCCTCATCGTTATCCGCGACGAAGGCGAGGGTTTTGATTGGCGCGCGCGGCTCAAGCGCAAGCTCACCCCCGGCCTGCACGGCATGGGTATGCAGATGGCCAATATCTACGTGGAGAACCTTTGCTACAACGAGCAGGGCAACGAGGTGGCCTTCGAGGTCAGGCATCAGGAGAACGAATCCAACGTCGTGCCGCGCATCTTCTCAGACCAAGACGAGATTAGCTTTAAAGACGGGGACTTTATCTTCCGCGAGGGGGAGGAGTCGGACTTCCTGTATTACATCGTCTCCGGCAAGGTCAACGTCTATTCCAAGGGAAAGATGGTGTCCAACCTCACCCCGGACGACATGTTCATTGGGGAGATGAGCTTCCTCCTCTCCAACAAGCGCTCGGCATCCGTGGTGTCTAAGGGCAAGTGCGTTCTCATAAAGATTTCCAAGCACGACTTCGTCAACCTGATTAAGGAAAACCCCCACTACGGCATCTTCCTGGCCAGGCTCCTTGCCCAGCGCTTGGCAAAGCTCAATTTTCGCACCGCCCGGCTCAATACGGAGTACCTCAAACTCAAGGCCCAGCTGGAGGACGAGCCCCCGCAGATCTAAGCCGGCGGCGCTTGCGCGCCTAGAGTTTTTCTCCAATACTAATCCGCTCCAGCTTGCCGATGGCCTTGAGCTCCTTCATAAGGGCCTTGAGGTCGAGGTCGCGGGGTATCTCCACCACACAGCTGAGCTTCATCCTATCCTTTCCCAAATCAAGGTCCATATTCATCGAGCGTACCTTAATGCCGCGGCGCTTGAGGATATCCTCCGCCGGGCGGGTGTCCGTATCCGAGCGGTCAAAGGAAAGCTCCAAGAGCTTGAGCCTGAGGGCGTCTGAAAAGACGCGGCGCTCCACCTTTTCCAAGAGTCCTAAGGTAACAAGGATGATGCCCAAGGCAATTGCCGCGGGCAGGTAGAGGCCGGCGCCCAGGCAGAGGCCTAGGGCCGATGTTGCCCAAATGGATGCCGATGTGGTGATGCCGCGTATATCGGTGCCAAAGCGCATGATGGCGCCTGCTCCCAAAAAGCCAATGCCCGAGACTACCTGGGCGGCGATACGGCCTGGGTCTGCGTCTGAGGCGGGGAAAAGCTTTGGCATCCACAGCGAGAGGAGCATGAGGAGGCAGGCGCCGGTGCCTATGAGAATGTGGGTGCGGAGCCCGGCCGGTTGCCTTCGCAGTTCCCGCTCGGCGCCGATAAAGAGGCTGGCAAGGGCGGCAAGGCCGAGGCGGAGGGCCGCCACGGCCAGGTTTAAGTCTGTGCTTTCAAAAAGGGCGCGTATGCTTCCCATGTCCTTGAGTATAGGCCATGGGAAGCATGCGCTCAAGCGCGGGGGCCTAGGGTTTTTTAATCTTTTCCACCAGGGCAAGCACCTTGGTGGGGCATTTTTCCACGCAGATGCCGCAGGAGTCGCAGAGGCTGGCATCGATAACAGGCAGGCCCTTTTCCATCTTTATGGCGGCCTTGGGGCACACCTTGACGCAGAGGCCGCACTTGATACAACCGATCTTGCATGCCTTGGCCACGCTCTGCTTGACGTCGGCGCGGTTGGAGCAGAGGGCGATACTGCCTTGGCTGTCCTTGGGAACCATGAGGAAGAGGCCCTGGGGGCACTCGAGGGCGCACATGCCGCAGCCGGTGCATTTGCGGTAGTTGACGACAGGTAGGCCTTCCGGGCTCATCTCCAGGGCGCCAAAGGCGCAGATCGCCACGCAGTCGCCAAAGCCCATACAGCCCCAGGGGCAGAGTTTGATGCCGCCGGTAGAGAGCTTGGCGCCGCGACAGCTCATGACCCCGGAGTACTCGCCCTTGACGGTGGTACGGGACTTTGTTCCCTGGCAGCGTAGGACGGTAACCATGTCCTTTGCCTCTACCGAAACCCCCATGAGCTTGCCCAGGTCCGCCGCGGATTGGGCGCCGCCGGAGGTGCAGAGGGTGAGTTTTTCCCCATTTTCGGCAACGGCCACAGCGTAGGCTTCGCAACCGGCGTAGCCGCAGGCGCCGCAGTTAACCCCTGGCAGGGCCGCGATAGCCTGGTCTATGAGGGGGTTGCGCTCAACCTTGAATTTATCGCGGAAGAAGGCAAGGGCCAGCCCCAGGGCCAGGGCCAGGCTGAAGGAGAAGCCCAAGGTTATCAGAATGACGTTGAGTATTTCCATGTTCCGCCCCTATTGTATGAATCCGGAAAAGCCGACAAAGCCGACAGAGAGGAGGGCCGTAGCCACGAAGAGTATGGGCGCTCCCTTAAGGAATGTCGGGATGGGGGATGAAGACACCCTTTCTCTCACACCGGCAAGCAAGACCAGCGACACAAGGTAGCCGACGGAAACGCCCAACGCGTAGACGACGGATTCCAGGAGGTTGTAGCCCTTGGTGATCATGTCGAAGGTAACCGCCAAGATGGCGCAGTTGGTTGTGATCAGGGGCAGGTAGATGCCCATGGCGGCGTAGAGCCCAGGGGAGTTTTTCTTAAGGTAAAACTCAACAAGCTGCACTAGGGCGGCAATGACTAAGATGAATACTAGGATCTCCAAGAAGCCTATGTTGAGCGGCAACAGGACATAGTGGTAGAGGGGCCAGCAGACCAATGTGGCCAACACCGTCACGAAGGTGACTGCCATGCTCATCCCGAAGGATTGCTTTACGTCGCTGGACATGCCCAGATACGAGCAGAGGGCCAAGAAGCGCATGAAGACGACGTTGTCTATCAGCGCCGCCGAAATGAATATCTTAAACAGGTCCATTCTCACTCGCCTCCCTGCGTAGCGGCCTTGTCGGCCTCGCGCTCAGCCGCCTTCTCCGCGGCCTTGTCTATGAGCTTCTTCAGCCAGACGTTGAACGAAATGAAAAGCCCGAAGACGAGAAAGCCGCCGGGGGGTAGGGTAAGAAAGAGAATAGGCTGGTAGGATACCGGCATGAGGGGCGAGCCCAAGAAGGTTCCAGCGCCTACGATCTCGCGTACGGCGGCAATGCCGAACATGACCCAGGTGTAGCCGAGCCCCATGCCCAAGGAATCCACCACTGCGTCCAGCGGGGGCTTTTTGGAGGCGAATGCCTCTACCCGACCCATGATGATGCAGTTCACCACGATAAGGGGAATGAAGACGCCCATTGCCTTGGAAAGCTCGGGGAAGTAGGCCTTCATCACCAGGTCGATGACGGTAGTGAAGGCGGCTATGACGATGATGAAGATGGGGATGCGCACCGAGTTGGGGATGAGCTTGCGGAATATGCTGATGATCAATTCAGACATGAGCATGACGAAGGTCATGGCCAGGCCCATGCCGATGGCATTGGCCACGGTGTTGGTGACGGCCAGGGCGGAGCAGAGACCTATCATCAGCATGAGGAGGGGATTGTCGCTGATTATTCCCGCAAAAAACACGCGGGACAGTTGCTGGATTCGCTTCATTGCACTTCCTCCGCCCGGCCGCTTAGGTAGGCGGCGCCGGCTACTGCCGCGTTCTTGATAATCCGCGCCAGGGCGCGGCTGGAAATAGTGGCCGCGGTAATGGCCACTACGTCCTTCTTGAGCTCGAAGGCCTCGTCCGCGGCCTTGCCGCTGAACTGACCGTACCAGGTAGTCTTGGTTTTGCGGTCAACATAGTAGCCCGGAGCCGCCGCGTTCTGACCCAAGCCGGGAGTGTCCTTGAGTTCCAGTATCTTCACCCCGGCAAGCCGATTGTCCAGGCCCACGCCCACTAAGATGGAGGCGTCCCCTGAATAGCTCTTGCCGCTGGCGGCGACGGCCACCCCGGTAACGATGTCTTTCTGTTTGACGGCAAAGGCGTAGAGAACCTTGGTTTCCGCCGCCGGAGAGAGGATGGCTTCTGAGGAAAGCATTTCAAAGCTATCGAGGTCGGGGAAGATTTCGCGCAGGGCTTCCTCGGTGCGGATGGCGTCTTGCCTTTCCTTTGCGCTCTTGGTGAGGGCGTAGGTGGCCGCCAGCACCACGCAAGCGATAGATGCCCAGAGGGCGAGAACCAATCCCAGCTTTAGGTATTCCTTAATCTTCACTTGGCGCCTCCCTTGGCCGGGGCTACGAAGCCGTACTTCTTCTGCCGCAGGCGGTCGAGGAAGGGTGAGACGGCGTTCATGATGAGGATGGCGTAGGTGACGCCCTCCGGGAAAGACCCGAATTTGCGAATGAGGACGAGAACCGCCCCTATGCCCGCGCCGAAGATGAGCTTGCCCACGATGGTGATGGGGGAAGATGAGTAGTCGGTTGCCATGAAGAAGGCGGCGAAGACCACACCGCCGGAGAGGAGGGCAAAGAGCGGGTCGAGGCCGAAGGCCCAGGAAAGGAGGGCCGTGCTGGCGAGCATGGAAAGGGGAATGGCGGGGCCGATAACCCGCAGGACCATGAGGAATATCCCCCCCAGGAGAATAAGGAGGATGGATGTCTCACCGATGGAGCCGGAGCGGTTTCCCAGGAAAAGAATCTTGTAGAGCTCGTTCAAATTTACCGCGCCAACGGAAGTGGCTACCCTAGCCATGCCTTCAGAGAGGCCTGAGCCCGTGGTTGCCGCGTTGGCCGATACCGCAGTTGCCGCCTCGCGCAGCAGGCCCAAGGGGGTGGCTGTGCTTGACCCATCCAAGAGAGCCTCAAAGGGCCTGTGCCAACGGGTCATAAAGGAGGGAAAGCTCATAAGGAGGATGGCGCGACCGATAAGGGCCGGGTTGAAGGGATTGGCGCCTATGCCGCCAAAGAACTCCTTTGCCACGACCACGGCGCAGAGGGTTCCGAAGGCGGCCATCCACAGCGGGAACGATGGCGGCAGGATGAGGGCCAAGAGCAGTCCGGTCACTACCGAGGAAAGGTCCTTAATGCGCGGCTTCTGGCGCGTGGCTAGCTGGAAGAGAAGCTCCCAGATAACGGCCGAGACAACCGAGACGATAACCAAGAGGAGGGCGTTGAGCCCAAAGAGCCGTATGCCGTTGAGGGTTACCGGGAGGAGGGCTAGGATGACCATGAGCATAACCTGGGGCGTGCGCAGGCCCACCGTCAGGTGGGGGCTTGCCCCCAAGAGAATTGCTTGCTTACTTTGCACGAGCGGCCTCCCTTTGTTTTTTTGCGCGCAAGAGCTGTTTGCCTACTCGGAAGCGCTGTACCAGGCGTATTCCCGCCGGGCACACGAAGGCGCATGTGCCGCACTCCACGCAATCCATGAGGCCGATGATTTCTGCCTTATCGAGGTCCTTGGCGTTGAGGGAGGCGTTGATGAGGGCGGGGGAAAGGCGGCATGAGCAGGCGCGCATGCAACGCCCACAGCGGATGCACTGGCTTTCCTCGTGGGCGCGGGCGGCCTTGGCGGAGAGGAAGAGGATGCCCGAGCTCGTCTTTTGCACCGGTACCGTGGCGGATGATACCGCCGAGCCCATCATCGGCCCGCCGAAGATGATCTTACGCGCCTCGCCGCTTAAGCCCACGGTCTCGGCGATAAGCTGGGCGCTCATGCCCAAGGGGGCTATATAGTTTCCGGGGGCCTTAACCAGGTCTCCTGAAACGGTGAGGGGCCTATCGATGAGGGGTTTGCCTTCAAGGAAAGCCTCGGCCATGGCGGCAAGGCTGCCCACGTTCTGGACAATGCAGCCAGCGTCCGCCGGCAGGCCCCCGGAGGGAACCTCCCTCCCGGTTAAGGATGTGATGAGCATCTTTTCCGCGCCCTGAGGGTATTTTGTCTTGAGCAGGCGCACCTGGATGTCCAAGCCGCGGCCCTTGGCGCGCACGGCGTCTTCAAGGATGGGAACCAGGCGCGCCTTGTTATCCTCCAAACCGATGAAGCCCTGCGCGCAGTCTACTAATCGCATAGCAATGGTCATGCCGATGACGACCTTTTCGGCTTCATATTCCATAGTAGCCTCATCGATGCCCAGGTAGGGCTCGCATTCGGCGCCGTTGGCTATGAGGCTCAAGATCTTCTTCCCCGGCGGGGGGTCTAGTTTGACGTGGACGGGGAAACCGGCTCCGCCCATGCCGACTAAGCCGGCGGCGCGGATACGGGCTAGGGCTTCTTCCCGGCTGCAGCTATAGGGGTCGAGGGCGGGCAGGAAATCAATCTCGTCTTGTTTCTCATCTGTCTTTACGACGATGCAGGGCCCCTCAAGGTTGTTGGCTTGGAGGCGTGACTCAATCTTGAGCACGGTGCCGCAGACTGGGGAGTGGAGGGGCACGGCGAGCTTGCCCTCACCGTTGGCTATGAGCTGGCCACGTTTGAGCTTGTCGCCCACGGCGACTACGGGGTTGATGG
Source organism: Treponematales bacterium (assembly GCA_041739325.1). Taxonomy (GTDB): domain Bacteria; phylum Spirochaetota; class Spirochaetia; order Treponematales; family JBGSOB01; genus JBGSOB01. Next base: position 58,383 of record JBGSOB010000124.1, on the reverse strand, counting down.
GCGGGCCGAAATGTTGGTTGACGGGAATGACGACTTCCGGGGGGAGGGGGAGGGGCTTTGGCCGCGTGCCGTTTGCACCTTCTTTTTTTTCCGGCGGATGGACGCCGCCGGAAAATGTTGCAGCTTTCATGTCTTGGCTCCTTGTTTTCGGGCTTGGCGCCCGAGCCTTGGGATGCAAAAAAAAGAACCCCCGGGGCTGGAACCCAGAGGGGGATATCTTGCTTGTACCGTGTTTGCACATCCTAGAACGAGAGAGGTGGAAGGTCAAGGGTTAAAAAGTAGGCAGTAATCGATAAAAGATTATTGTATAATAAGCTAAGCGGCCATTTCCCAGGATCGCCCTTCCGTCTTTTGCAAAGCTCAAAAGTAGGCTACACTCATTTAGAAATCCATTGTTGAAAGCAAGGAGTGCGCATGCGCGTAATCGTCATTGGCGGGGCTGGCTACATAGGCAGTCACGTGGCCCGCGAGTTCTTGGACCGCGGGCATCAGGTTCGGGTTTACGATAATCTTTCCAGCGGCTTTAGGGAGAATCTCTTCGAACAAGCCGAATTCATTCAGGGCGATATTCTCGACTATCCGGCCTTAGTCGCGGCAATGAAGGACCAAGACGCCGTTGTACATCTAGCCGCCTTCAAGGCTGTCGGCGAGTCGATGATCAGCCCTGAAAAATACGCCCTTAATAACTTGAGCGGAACCATCAATATCCTCAATGCCATGTCGGCCAACGCTTGCAAGCGCATTATCTTTTCATCCTCGGCGGCCATCTTTGGCGAGCCCTCCTATCTACCCATCGATGAAAAACACCCGGCATCGCCTGAGAGTTTTTACGGCTTTACCAAGCTGGAGATAGAACGGCTCTTGAGCTGGTACGACCGTCTCAAGGGAATCCGCTACGCGGCCCTGCGTTACTTCAACGCTGCCGGTTACGATAAGGCCGGCAGGGTTAAGGGGCTTGAGAAGAACCCCGCCAATCTCATTCCGGCAATCATGGAAGTGGCCAAGGGCTGGCGCGAAAGGCTTCAGGTATTCGGTACGGATTACCCTACCCGCGACGGAACCTGCATCCGCGATTATATCCACGTAAGCGATCTCGCCAACGCCCACATGCGCGCCCTCTCCTGGATAGACAGCCAGGACAAGAGCCTTAGCCTCAACCTGGGCACGGGGAAGGGCGTCACCGTACTTGAAATTCTTGAGAGCGCGCGCAGAATCACCGGGCTGCCGATAGCCGCAGACATGGTGGGGCGCCGCCCCGGTGACCCGGCCCAGCTCTACGCCTCCTCAGCCCTTGCCCGCGAACTCCTGGATTGGGCTCCCTCCCATTCCGACGTCGATAGCCTGGTGCGGACAAGTTGGGAAGCTTACTGCCAAAAGAAGGAGAAACCATGAGCCGCAACGCTGTTTTTGGAAAGATCGATGGCGCTCGCGCCGAGGTAGTCGCCTTAGAAACCCTTCTTTCTTCCATCCCCGCCATTTCCCCGGATTCAGGCGGGCAGGGTGAGTGGAAAAAGGCCCTTGCCCTAGAGTCCTGGCTCAAGAGCGCCGGCATTGGCGACATTGCCTGGTATAATTGCCCCGATGAGCGCGTGCCTGGGGGCAAGCGGCCAAACCTTATCGCCACCATTCAAGGCCAAAGCGATTCTCGCGTTTGGCTCATGAGCCACTTGGACGTGGTGCCCCCGGGAGAGCTCTCCCTGTGGAAGACAGATCCCTTCACCGTGGTTGAAAAGGACGGCTTAGTCTATGGCCGCGTGGTGGAGGACAACCAACAAGGCATGGTCTCGTCCATCATCGCCAGTTTGGCCTTCCTGCGCTCAGGCCTGAAGCCGCAGCGAACGGTCAAGCTTCTCTTTGTCGCCGACGAGGAAATGGGCTCGGACTACGGAATCCAATATCTTTTAAAGGTTCAGTCAAGCATTCCCGAGGCCGACCGCTTCCGCCCAGACGACCTCATCCTCATACCGGACGGAGGCAATGCCCAAGGCAGCGAGATTGAGGTTGCGGAAAAAAACCTCCTCTGGCTCAAGGTTGTCACATCCGGCAAGCAATGCCATGGCTCGGTTCCGGACGAGGGGAATAACGCCTTCCTTGCCGCTTCAGACCTGGCCCTGCGTTTGCACGACCTGGAAAAAAGCGTCTTTACCGCGCGCGACGCCCTCTTCTGCCCGGATCGGACCACCCTCTCCCCCACCAAGAAGGAAGCCAACGTCCCCAATATCAACACCATACCCGGTGAAGACGTCTTTTACATGGATTGCCGCATCCTCCCCGTCTACCCCGTAGCTCGCGTGCTAGAGGAATTCGCTCGCGTCTTCTCCGAAATCGAGGATCTCTACGGGGTAAAGATAAGCAGCCAGATTATGCAAAGGGTTGAATCCTTGCCGACCAAGATCGATGCGCGGATACTCAAGCTCCTAACCGCGGCCATCAAGGATGTCTACGCCGTGGACGCTCACCCAGTTGGCATAGGCGGCGGAACGGTAGCGGCCTTTTTGCGCAATCTGGGCTTGGAGGCGGTAGTCTGGTGCAAGATAGAGGAAAACGCCCATCAGCCCAATGAAGCCGCTAAGCTGGACAACATCCTTGGCGACGCCAAGGTGATGGCCCTCCTTATGGGCTTGCCTGATTGAGGGATTGAGGGAGGGCGCGTACCGGGATCTCCGCTGATTTTTCGCTTAAGGCCTAGAAAACCTGGCGGACTTCTGGGGCTACGATGACAACCTTGCCCTCGGCCAAGAGCTGGCGGTTTTTCTCGTTGGCAAGAATGCTCAAGGCGTCTTCACGAGAGATGATAAGATCCGTGCGCCTGGAGCCGAATACCCCGCTAGCCAGTATGCGCAAGGGTTCTGCGCCGACCCTGTCTTCCATAAATGCCCTGTCGTCCCGGCCGCGGAAGGCAACCAGACCCTGCCTGCGAACCGCCTCCGGCTCCGCCATGTTGCGCTCCAGCACAAGGCTCATCTCCTCGTCCCAGATGCGGGGGAAGAAGGAAGGTTGCAGGCTATCCTCGCGGAACTCCCCCCTAACGGGGAGGGCCTCCGTGGCGTAGATGACGATGCCGCTGTATTCCTTTGTGGGGCGGTATTCCAGGCTGCGGGCTTGGTTGAAGGGTTGGGAGTGCTTGACTAAGGATGCTTGGAGTCCGATTAAAGACAGGCTGAAGTCTACCTTGAATTCCTTGAAGTCTTCGCTAAAGCCGGCGCGCTGGGCACGGGCCTCGGCTAAGAGCCCCTCGACAGTCTCGTGGCTGAGTTCTCCCTTGGCTATAGCCTCCGTTACCAGGCTGCGAGAATCGAGCCTGAGCTCGAGGATCTTGTCACGCAGCAGAACGGCAGCCTCTCTTTTTACTAAGGCCTCAGCCTCGGCCCTGCCGGAGGGCATGCGGATGCCTGCGCTGCGCAGATCCAGGGAGATGGTCGCTTCAAGGCTATAGGTTCCCCAGTCGATGGCGCCTGAAACGGAGAATCGTGGGCTCTCCGGTTTCGCTTGGGCCAGGAGGGTCGCGCGGAGGAGAATGGCGGACACGGCGATCAGTATTCTAAAAGCGCCGCGGTTGATTAAGGGAATCCTCATAGCTCCTTGATTATCGGCACTTTCAGGGCCTGGCCTTCGCGGATTATGGAGGAGAGGTTTAAGCCGTTCTTTTCCGCCAAGATCTCCGGGGCTATCCCGTACTTGAGGGAGATTGACCACAGCGAGTCTCCTTTCTTTACCCGGTAGGATTCCCCAAAGGCAAGCCCAGGATCGGCGACCTTCCTGCCCTCGTAGGGAGAGACGTCCTTGAGCGCGGGTATGACGAGCTTGGCATTGATCTGGAGGCTGTTGGCTTTGAGGCCGGGGTTGGCGGAAAGGATCATGTCTATGGATACGCCGTAGTGGCGGGAGAGGGCGGAGAGGGTGTCGCCGGACTTGATGGCGTAGAGGTGGTATTTAAGGAGTTTGTTGCTCGGGTCAGCCAAAACCTCGCGCAGCCTTTGGGCGTAGGCGCTGGGAACCTTGAGGCCGAAGCTCCTTCCGCCCGGCGGGGTTACGTTGTAGCGTAGTTCGGCGTTCCCTTGGCGCAGGATCTCGGGGGCCAGGCCCGCCTTCTCCGCAACGATTCCGATATCGACAGAGCGATCCAGCTGTATCAGCTCCCAGGTCTGGGCTTCTTCCCAGCCCAGGTTGATGCCGTGGCGGCCGCCGTAGCGGGCTATGGAGGCGATAGCCAAGAACTTGGGGAGGTAGGCCTTTGTTTCCGCCTTGAGGGCTCCCTTTTCCGCTAAAACCCAAAAGTCCCGCGAGCCGCCCTTTTTTATGGAGGCGTTCATGGCGCCAACCCCGCAATTATAGGCGCCGATAGCCAGGTGCCAATCCCCGTAATACTCGTAGTTGTACTTTAATTTGCGCAAGGCGGCCTCGGTGGATTTCATGAAGTCCCTCCGGTCGTCGCGCCACTCGTCTATGACGATGGCCGAGCCTCCGACTGAGTTTTTCATGAACTGCCACATACCCGCCGCCCCCGAGCGTGAGACGGCGCCGGGGCGGTACTCGGATTCCACTACCGGCAGATAGAGAAGCTCCTGGGGTAGGCCGTAATAGGCTATCCTTTCCATGATATAGGACTGATAGGGCAGGGCGCGCTTCATGATGGTTTCTATCCAAGCCCGCCCGCCGGGGGAGAGGTATTGTTCCCGCTTAGCCGCTACCGCGCTCCTATCAAGGGCCGGGTCGATATCAAAATGCTCTTCCGCGCTGTGGCCCTTGGCCGGGATGTCTTCCGGCATCTTAAGCTTTGACCTATCGCGCCGGAGCCCGGCTAGGTCGGGGTTCGGCGCCTGCGTAGTCTCTGCCAATTGTTCGGGGAGGGCTTCTTGGGCCTTCAGCGCGCACAGGAGGGCTGGAAACAGGATGAGGCTTAAAGCTAGGCCGCGTCTCACCTGAAACGTTCCCCAAAATAGATTCCCGCCCACTCCCAGTGGCCGTGGATGTCCGGGTTTGCGGGGAAGTTGATCTTGCGGAAATAAAGGTACCAGATGGGCACGCGGTTTCCCCAGCCCCTGGTCTTCAGATAGGCTTCGCTCTGGTTGGAGAGGGGGTCAAGCTCCTCTTCTACGCGGATCGGCCCCACCATGAAGGCGGAGATGTCGAAGCCGACCTGGGAATTCTCGTCCGTCTCTTCTTGGGCCCAGGACATGGCGAAAAAATTCACCCCGGCGCGGAAGCGGGAAAGGCGTACCGGATCCATGGAGCGCATAGCTCCCTTGACCGCGGCCACGAGGTCTTCAAGGCGCTCGAATGTCCAGTCTTTATTGGAATTTGAGAAGTCTACTATCTTGCGGGCGTACTGGTAGGCCTCCGGAAAGCCGGGTATGACGGTTTCCGGGTAGGCGGTGAAGCGCTGGTAGGTCTTGATGGCGAGTTCCCACTCCCCCAGTTTTTCGTAGGCCCTGCCAAGCATGAATAAGGTCGCGCCCATGTCTATCTTATCGGGAAATCTGGCAAGAATCTCGCGATAAATATCCACCTGTTGCTCGGCTCGTTTTTCAATGTTTATGAGGGCCTTTAAGCAGGCAAGGTGGATGGATTCTCCGTGGACATGGAGGTCCGGATAGTTTTTTACCACGCGGTAGAAATAGGCTGCCGCCATCGGCTCGGCGCCCTGGAGGGTGTAGGCGTAGGCGGTCAGGAAGAGATAGTAGGAGTTGTAGGGGTTTTTAGGATCCGCCTGGGCTTGCAGGCTGAGGAAGCTGATCAATTGCCCGTAACGGCGCTGTTCCAAGAGCCCCATCGCTATGCGCTGGACGATGACGAAGCGCCCTTCGCCCTCCCCCTTGTGCTTCGTCAGGAGGGAAAAAAGCTCGCGTAGTTCCTTTTTTGCGCTACCCGTGCCGACAAGATAATAGGAAGGGGTGGGGGAGCAGGCTGACAGGAGTAAGAAGGCTGTCAGCATAAGGAGGGAGGGGAGGCGCCGCATGCGGCGAATCCTAGCACGAGAGGCGGGTGTTGGCAAGGAGAGGCTTTTGGATTACTATAAAAACATGGATCCCCACACTGAATACCCCCTAGCGCGCAAACAACACTTTCTTCTCGTACTCGGCATGATGCTCCTCATCTGCGGGGCGGGCCTCATCCTCACCACCACAGGCATGGTGCCGGCCTTCTTGGCCTTCAGTTATACCCTGCTGACAATGTTTGGCATGCTCATTACCCTGACTATTATGCGTAGGCGTAAAAACTATACCTGGCTCTTTCTGGGTCTTGTCATGGTCTTCTCAGGCATCGTCTTTCTCGCCTTGCGGGCCTTTGCCCCCCAGCTTGGCATCAAGCAGCTCTGGCCCCTGGTTATGGTCTTTATTGGTCTGTCCATCGTCCCCGCGGGTTACTTCCGTGCCCGCAAGGCAAAAGCCCTCTACCTCATCCCCGCCGCTGGCTTTGTCATCCTCGGGGCTTTCTTCCTTCTTTTCAGCCTTGAAGTCCTTTCCCTCTCCCTGCGCGCTTTTATGTACCGACTTTGGCCTTTTTTCTTCATTGCGGCCGGAATTATCGTCCTCGGCATGTATATTGGAAATAGGATTCGCTTCGCCCAGGTGAAGCAAAAGGAGGAGTAACACTGAGGGCTTCGAGGGCTTTTCCCAAGGTTACTCTCCTCCTCTGTGGGCTCCTTTCCGGGCTATTCATCTTTTCATGCGTATCTAAGCCTGAATCTTCCCAGTCGGAAACGAGCATTCGGCCCAAGGCCAGCCCCGGTTCCCTTCAACCCAGCCCCGAGCCATCAGACTCGAGCCTAGGGCTTGAAAGCGCCGCGCCTGAGTCCTTAAGCGCCAAGATTGAAAGGGAGCTGACCCTCGCTTCCCCGGATTCCCTCTCCGCCGCCGAGGCCCTGGTACGGGATAACCGCGTTCAGGACAGCGAGTTCGGCCGGGCGGCCCTCTATACCGCCTATCAGTTGCGCAAACGCCTCTTTCCGGAAACCCTGCCTGCGGATGTGAAGCTTGATCCGCCCGCCCTCAACCCCTGGGTGAGGGTTTTAGTCGAGACTGAGAAGGGGCGTTATCCCGAACTCAGTCTGCGCTCGGGCAGGCTGCCTGCCCTCCTTGCCGCCAGCCTTCTTGCCAGCCCCCAGAGCCCGGAAGTGGCGGAGCAGATCCTTTCCGAGCTTAGCCGGCTTGAGTTTGAAAGGGTTTCCTCCTTCCTCATCCCCTATTTACGGGGTCTCCAAGCCGAGCGTGGCTCAGACAAGGCTATCGCTTTAGCCGCTTATGAGGCCGCCCTGAGCGCCTTCCCCTCCGCCTATCCCGCCCAACTGGGGCGGGCCCGCATCTTCCTAGCCGGGGGCAAGCGTCAGGCCGCAATCAGTCTTTTAAACGAGCTACGCCAAGGCTACCCGGACAATCGCGCCATCCAGCGCCTTCTTGCCCTTGCCCTCTACCAAGAGGGGGACTATTCCGCGGCTTCTCCCCTCATTCAGGCGGTTCTCCGCGCCGAGCCCACAAATGAGTCCTTTATCATCATGCGCGCCCACATCCTCATCCTTTCCGGGGCCTACCTTCAGGCCGGCCCCCTTCTAGATGCCTATGCCACCCGCAATCCGCACGACCCCCTCTATCTCTATCTGCGCTCCCTACATCTGTGGAAGGAGCAGAAACGCCGCGTCGAAACCTTGGAAACCCTGAATCGGGCCATGGCCCTCTACCCGGACGACATGCGTTTTATCCGCCTCAAAGCAGAGTTTCTCTTGGAATCGGACAATCCCTCGCCCCAGGACAAGCAAAGCGCCCGACTTTTGCTGGAATCGGCCCTCGCCCTCAACCCCAAGGACGCCGCTACCCTGCGCCTCTTGGCAAAGGACGCCTTAGCCGCTGGGGAGTACCAGCGGTCGCTTTCCTTCCTTGATAATCTGCTTTCTGTGGATCCCTCTTTCAAAGACTACGCACTCATGACCGATATCGCCTTTAAGGCTAAACAGGCGCGCCGCGCCGCTACCTGGGCCGATACCTGGTACGCCCAAGCCCCGCAGGACGATTCGGCGGCCGCGACAAAGGCCCGCGCCCTCATTGAAACCGGGCAGAGCCAGCAAGCCCTGGCCCTCATCAACGAACGCTTGGCCAAACTGCCGAGCGCCAAATTCGGTTCTGTCCTCTACTATCTTCGCAGCCGCCTTCAGCGGGAGCCGGAGCTGGCCCTCAACGACCTCCGCGCCAGTTTGATGGACGACCCGCGCAACCTAGACGCCATTCTGGCTATGTTCGACAGTCATTTTGCCGTAAAAGACTATAAAAAGGCCCAATACTACCTGCGCCAAGCCCAGGCTGTTTCCCCCGCCTCGGCGGAAGTCGCCACGCGGGCGCGGAACTTGGGTAGCCTGGCCGGGCAATAAGCCTCCGCCTTTTTCATCATTTACTTACCTTCCGCTTTGCCCGTTGATTTACCTGGGATTCCAGGGTATGCTGGGGCTATGACCGATGTTCATATCAGCCTTGTTGACGAGGAAATCCTCGACACCATTCTTGCCTCAGACGTTGAATTCAATGGAAAACTGGTGTTCAAGAAGCCCCTTATGATAAAGGGGAAATTCTCAGGCTCTATTGAGTCGTCCAGCGACCTCTACATTGACGAGAAAGCCGTGGTTACCGCCGATATCCGCGTGGCCAATCTTTCTCTCAAGGGCCGTGTGAAGGGTAACGTTAAGGCCGACACCCGGGTGGAGCTGTTTTCTACCTGCGTGCTCGAAGGGGACGTAAGCGCCCCCGAGGTAACGATGGAGACCGGTTGCCGCTTTACCGGTATTTGCACGACCACCAAGAAGAAGGGAGATGAACGCTGAGCCCCGGGGCCCTGGAACTTCCCCTTGGAATTTCCATTCTGCCCCGGCCCTCTTCCTTGCTTTTTTGATTCTCTGCTCCGTCGGCCTCTCTGCCCAAGCGGCGGAGGCCCAACGCGCCTATAAAGAGGGCCGTTACCAAGATTCCGTGGGCCTCTGCCTGGAAGCCCTGCGCAAAAACCCCAATGATATGGACGCCTATGTCGTTCTCGGTTGGTCCTACCTCAAGCAGGGTAATTGGACAGCCGCCCATAGCTATGGGACTAAGGCCAGCCAGATTCAGCGCTATGACCACCGCATCATAGAAATCATGGGGCGGGCCGCCTTCAACCTCGGCCAGAACGAGGAAGCCCTCAAGCTCTTCCAAGAGCTCATTACCCTCTTGCCTGAGGGGACAGGTTCCGGATCCATTTATGCCCTCATGGGAGAGGTCTTCATCAGGCTGGGCGCCTACCAAAGGGCTGACATTGCCCTTACCTCCGCCATCAACTACCTTCCCACGGATGCCCTGGCCTGGACCCGTCTCGGCTATGCCCGTGAGCAGGCCCTTGATTACGGCTATGCCCGGGAAGCCTACGCCTCCGCCCTTAAGCTGAATCCCGCCCTTTCAGACGCCAAGCTCGGGCTCGAACGCGTCGATCGCAAGCTCGGTCGCTAAAAGCCCATGCAGAAATCCCTCAGCGTCCACACCTTCGGATGCCGGCTCAACCAGCTGGAGAGCGAGTCTCTCGCCGAGGCCTTTGCCGCCTCAGGCTTTTCCTTGCGCGGCCTAGCCTCCAGCGATCAAGCGCCTGAGCCAGGCCCAGCGGGCTTCTATCTTTTCAATACCTGCACGGTTACCAGCAAGGCAGAGCAAAAGGCACGCCGCCTCATCCGCCAAGCCTTAAGCGCCAATCCCCAGGCGGTTATCCTGGTAACCGGCTGTTACGCCCAGATGGACGCCGAGGCTTTAGCCGAACTCGGTGAGCGCGTTGTTGTCCTTCCCGGCTCCCGCAAGGATATCCTCATGGACCTGCCTGCCAAACTGGCAGCCATGGATGGCGGGCATCAAGATCCCCTCGACCTTGTAAAAGAATCCCTAGCCGAGCTTGAAGCCGGTTTGGGGGGCGTTTCCGGCGGCAAGCTCCGCGGAGACCTTCGCGGAGACCCATTCCGCTTTGCTCCCACGGATTTCCGTTTTCATAGCCGAGCATCCCTCAAGGTGGAGGAGGGCTGCGATAACGACTGCGCCTACTGCCGCGTCCACCTAGCCCGCGGGCCTGCCCAATCCCTTGACCCCGCCGTGGCCGTCGAGCGTGCCCGCGCCCTTGAGTTAGCAGGCTTTGCGGAGATTGTGCTCAGCGGGGTGAACCTTTCCCAGTACCGGCACTCCGGCCTTGGCTTTCCACAGCTTGTACAAGCCCTTCTGGCGGGCACGGAGGGGGTCGCCTTCCGCATCTCTTCCTATGAGCCGGATAGGGTGGATCAAGACTTTATCAGGCTCATAGCCGACCCGCGGGTGCGGCCCTTTTTTCACCTTCCTGTGCAATCCGGCTCAGCCGCCACCCTGGAGCGGATGGGGCGGCGGCCCGACCCGCAGCAGATGCTCCATGCCATGGGGGAACTGCGGCGGGTTAAGGCCGACCCCTTTATCTCCCTGGATATGATTTGCGGCTTCCCCGGCGAGAGCCAGGCTGAATTCGAGGAAAGCCTTGCCTTTGCCCGCGCGGCCGACCCCGCCTGGATCCACGTGTTCAGCTACTCCGCGCGGCCGGATACAAGGGCCCAAGGCTTTTCCCACAGGGTGCCCGAGCGGATCGCGGTGGAGCGCGCCGCCCTTCTTACCGATATTGCCAGGGAGGGGAGGGCGGCCTACGCCAAACGCTCTTTTGGCCGCAGCCTGCGCGCCGTGCTTGAGCGGGGCCTTAGCACCACTCCGACAGAGAGCTCAGCCATACTTGGCGAGGCCTTTACGGAAAACGCCCTGCGGGTAGCCCTTATTGCAGCCGAGCCCGAGCAAAGCCTAGCCCGGCCCCTCCCCGCAAGGCGGGGTGCCGATATGGAAGTCATTCTCATGCCCCCGCCGGGATCCGATTTCGACGCCGCCGCGTTTGTTTTTGACCCACGCTGATGTATACTAAAGGAAGGAGAGGAGGCTCTCAGTGACAGCCCACAGGCCGCGCTCGTTCCACAGCTCTAGCCGCCTCGAACAAAAAAAACGCCCACGGGGCTTAGGTAAAGCCACCCCCGCATTCAGCCTCTTTGTCTTTACAATTTTAGGCCTCTTTGCCAATAGCCTCTCCGCCCAGGATTATTCCACTGAAATGCCGCCCCTTCTTGCGCGCTCGGCCCGTTCCATGGCCATGGGCGGCAGCTTTATTTCCCTTTCTAGCGGCTTTGAATCCCTCTTTGCCAACCCCGCCGGCTTTGCCTCCGCGGAGGCTGAATTGTGCATCCTCGACGCCAATCCCTGGATCTATGTCAATCCAGCCGATATAAGCTCCTCATTAAGTCTGGCCTCAGCCTTTCTCTCCGGGGCCTCCCTGCCCCCAAGCGCGGATAGCCAGGCTTCAAGGGCGGGCCTCGGCGGCGGCTTTCGCATCGGCACGGGCTGGGTCGGTCAGAACCTTGGCCTAGGCCTCTACCACATCCAGGACAGCTACGCCCGCGGTTTGAGTCTGCCCCAAGCTGAGGGGAGAACGGAGTCCGATACCGGCATCGTAGCCGGCTTTGCCCTTCCCCTGACTTTGGGCGCCTCACGGTTGAAGATTGGAGGGGATATCCGCCCCAGTTACCGCGTGAGCGGATTGATAAGCCCCGAATCGATGCTCGCCCTCTTAGACAGTCCGGGAGATCTAAGCCCGTCCCTTGGCCTCATGCCCGTTAAAGCCGGTCTATCCCTCTCCCTTGACTTAGGCCTCCTCTGGGAAGCCGGTTCTTTTAAAGTGGGTGTTGCCGCCCGCAACCTCAGCCAGCACTTCGGCTTTGTAGACACTTCCCTCGGCTCCGTCATAGGCGGGTTGAGCTCTGCCAGCCTCCCGGGCTTTTCTGGATCCGCCGGTCTTCCCGGCATCTGGACCCTCCCCCTGCTTTTTCTCGGCGCGTCTTACAATTTCTCCCCCCGCGGCATATCATGGATGAGGGATCCCATCCTCTCCCTTGAGCTCCAGGATCCCCTGCGCGTCTTTATGCGGGGCTCTTCAGCCCTGGATATGGTCCATGTGGGCGCGGAAATCCGGCTTTTTTCCTTCCTCATTGTGAGGGCTGGTATGAATAAAGGGCTTTTTTCTGGCGGTTTTGGCCTAGACCTTGCCGCCGTTGAGTTTGATGCGGCATTTTTTAGCGAGAATCCCGGGCTCTACCCCGGCGACGGGCCAAGGACGGGCCTAAGCCTTGAAGCGCGCGTCAAAATAGACCGGAAACCCACGTCAAAGCAGAGAGGTGACGAATGAAACGCATAGCTTGCGCGATCCTCACGGCCCTTATCCTTTTTGGGGCTCTTGGACTCAGTTCTTGTCAGAAGGTTTTTACCTACTCCCCCTTCGCCCCCATCCTTGGCCAGAACCCCTATGTTCTCCCGGCTGAAATAAGCTTCCAGGACGCCCTCTTGGTGGCGGATGAGGCAATCTCATCCGGAGACGCCGCCCTTTCGGCGACGGTCCTGGATAACCTCATTCAGCGCTATGAGGGGCTTACGGAGGCTGAGCAATTGGCGGCTCTGCCCTCCATAGTCAAATTGGCCCTCATTACTACCAATGTTTCCTATGCCCTTATCCAAGCTATGTCCATCGTTCCCGCAGAAGGTGCGGAGCTGAGCGAGGCCCAAACCGCCCAGGTAGCGGCCCTCATGGCCACCATCAAGGTTAGCGAAAGCGCAATGGCGGCCTTTGGGCTCATGGCCTCAGCCGAGCCGGGTACGGTGGAGGGCGGAGACTTCGTCTTTGCGGGCCTTGCCCTCATTCAAGCCGCTGTCGGCGGCCAGCAGAACGTGCTCTTGGAGGATCTCCCCATGGAAAACCAGATGATGGTCTTCGTTGGCAGTCTCTTAATAGCTTCGGGGGTGGAATCCCTCACCGCTGCCGGGGCCGATACATCTCTCTTGGAAGGCATTATCGCCTATGTGGGGCTCTAGGGTGAATGACATGAAAACGATTCAACGCGTCTTCCTCCTGCTTTCTTTGATAGTTCTTGCCTCCACCGCCTGGGCCCAGGCTCCGCGGGCCATACGCATGCCGGATCCACGGGCCGCGGCCATGGGTGGGCGCCACGTAGCCCTTGCGGACGACATAGGAGTTCTTTTTTCCAACCCCGCCGGTTTCGCCGCCCAGCGCTCCATCCTCAATATTTCCGGCTTGGCGGCCCAGGCTAGCGGCCCGGTCTTCGATATCGCCGGTCTTCTCATCTCAGGTAGCGCCGCAGACCCCAACGCCATCATTGGCCTCTTCGATGAAACAAGCCGCCTCTATACCAAGGCCGATATTGGCGGCCCGATAGCCTTCGGCTATGTGGGTGACGGCTTGGGCTTTGGCTTTTTCAACCGCAGCTTGATGGAAGTCAACGCCGCCTCCTTGGTTCAGATCGATGTCGAGGCAGGGGAGGAAATCCTCCTGGTTGGCGGCTATGCCCATCGCTTTAAAATGAGCAAGGCGCTTTCCCTAGACCTAGGGGTCATGCCCAAGGGCTTTATCCGCTTGGAGATTCCCTATTCGACAAACATCCTGGGCTTAAGCGCCGTCATCCAGAATCTGCCCGTCCTCCTAGACATGGCTCCCTTTAGCATGACAACCGGTATCGGCCTAGACGCCGGCATGCGCTTCTCCGTTTTAGACGTATTCACCTTCGCTGTCGCCGCCCAAGACGCCTACACGCCCACCTTCTCCTCCCTCTATAGCTCCTTTAACGCCTTCCGCGCCACTCCCAACGCCGCCCTCCTTTCGGGTCCCGTCATGGGCTTGGTGCCCTGCGATCTTTCCGCCGGTTTTTATATCAACCCACCCTTGGGGCGTTTGGGCCGTTATATCAGCTCGATGGAATTTATGCTCGACTACTCAGATATCCTCTCCCTGTGGAGCCTCATGCCGCCCAACCCCCTCCTTCTCTTTTCCGCCGGGACCGAGGTGACCCTCCATGATATCTTCCATATCCGGGGCGGCTGGAACCAAGGCACCTTCGCCGCCGGCTTCGGTATGGATCTAACCCTCTTTAGCTTGGATATAGCCATGTTCGGTTCTGAGTTGGGGCGGGATTTGGGGGATAGGACCGAGTATAATCTTATGATCGGCCTTAATTTCGACCTGATGTAGGCTTAAGGCCGCCCTCGCGGTTGACTTTTTTAGGTCATGTTGATACTGTACGCGATGCCCGGGCCGCTAGCTCAGTAGGTAGAGCAACGCCCTTTTAAGGCGTGGGTCACAAGTTCGAATCTTGTGCGGCTCAAAAAAAGAACCGGCTATGCGAGTCTCCTCGCGTAGCCGGTTCTTTTTATTTCTAATCTCGCGCTTGCTACTCCGTTTGAGTCCCCGCCGTCTCATCAATCTTTGAGTCTTTAGTTTCAGCCTCGGCCGGCGGGTTCGGGTCGGCCTCAAAATACTCAACCTCCGCGCTCTTCGGCGGCAATGAAATCTTATCCGTTTTTACCATAAAACCAAGGCTTCCCCTGAACATATAGGAATTGTCCATATCCGGGCCTTTGCCCTGGAGGTTGTCAAAGCCGAAGGTGTAGACCCCTGAATCCAAGCCGAAGGTAAGATCGAGGAAGCTTGCTGGGTGGAAGACGATCTTCGTGCCGAGTATGACGATACCCAGAGAATCCTTAACCGATCCTGCCGTGCTCAAAAACTCTTTGGACATCGTGCGGTAGCCAAGGGCGATGTTGAGGTTGTAGGGAACGTTCTTCTTAAAGATATCGACGTTGAAAGCGTAATCCGCCATTGAGTCCGTGATAACCAGGTCCGCGCTCTGCCGCAACTGGAAACTGCGGGTCGTCATCGACGCGGTGCAGATGGCGTTCTTGACGTACCAGCCCACGCTGATCTCGTTGAATCCTTGGCTGTTTTCCCCCACGGCGCCGAGCGTGGTGCCAAGGGATGAATCGTTCTTAAAGCCGATGAAGGCCAGGCCGGGAATCTCCACCTTCACCATGGAGCTGATTCCGGCTTCCAGGGGAGAGCTGGCTGAATTGAAGGCGCCGAATACCGGCCCGAAGCCGATCTGCAGAACCCCGGCGTCGTACCTTACCATTGCCACGAGTTTTGAGCGCTGGATGGAGTCTAGGCTCCAGGTAGTGGCCAAGCTCAGGTTGTTCATAAGGCTTTGGTTGACGGTAGCCCCGCCCCCGTAGAGGAAGTTGAGGGGCGAATAGCTGACCACGCTCGGGTCGGTCGCCGCAACCATGTTCCAGGGGAAGCCAAGGTTTGTCATGGTGAATTCGCCGCCGAAATCAACCGCGGATGCCAGGGCAACGCAGAAGATGAGGGCGAATGCCGAGAGTGCGAGTCGTTTCATTTAGAACCCCGTCTTTACGCCAAAGTAGGCGTTGAATTGGGAGAGGATGTCGGTTGTATCGAAGGGATACAGCCTGGCGGAAATCTTGGCGTCCCATACCGCTCCGCCGGAACTAAAGCGGATGTAGGGTGAAAGGGTTGCCGCGAAGGGAGAACTGGTGGAAAAGGAGTCGAGCGAGAGGAGGCATTCCGCCCCTCCCTCGACGGCGTGGCGCTCGATCTTGCCGAACTTAAGGTTCAGGTTGAAGTCGAGTATGCCTTCCTCCCCGGTAGGGGCTTGAAGATAATAGGCCGGATGGTAGAAGAAGGTAGGTATAAAGCTGATCCAGGGGCCGCTCAGGCGCGGCTCGAAGAGGAAGTAAAAATTGCGGATGCCGAATGACGCGGCCTGGGCCGGGTCAAGGTAGGGAATGCCAATCTGGGCGTAGAAACCGCTTAAGCCGCGGACGGGAACGTGGACAAGGAGGCCGGCCCTGTAGAGGCCATAGCTGGAGGCGGGAAGGCTTGCCCCGGCGAATATGTCGAGTTTGACGCCCGGATTGTTCAGAAGAAAGCGGATGTCGGCGGAATAGCGTCCGGGGCCCAGGTACATATCCTGGTAGAGGTAGAGGCTGGCCGCCAACCTTGTCTTGTCTTGGACATGAAGCTTTAACCCCGAGCCCTTGACGGTATGAATGCCCTCGTACACGAGGTCTCTATTGCCGGCTAAGCCCTCCGGGAAGGAGATATAGCCGCGCATGGCCGTTGAGAAGGGGGCCTCGGCAAAGAGCGGGACGAAGTCGTCGCCCGAGCAAAAGCTCTCCATGGTGCCCACGAAGTAGCTGAAATCCAGCGGGGCGCCAAAGAGTTCGCGTATTGTCACCGATACGGTTTTGAGGTCTAAGGAGAGGCTGGAATCGATGATGGCGCCCAAGGCGGCAAGCTCCTCGGGACTCGGGCTGGCGGAAAAATCCGGCACAGGGGCGCCAAAGAGGAGGAAATCCTCTTCAAGGTAACCCGAATTCAGTGCAAATTTCAGGCTGCCTGAGAATTTTGAGCCCCCGTCAAAGGCCATATCCAGGAATATCTTGGACTTGATCACAAAGAGGTCGGCTTCCATTCCCCCCACGGAGAGAAGCTCCAGCCGCGGAATCGACACCCCTGCCGGCCAAGCGAGGGGCGCGGCGCTAAAGAGGAGGAACAAAAGGCACAGGAGGCAAGGCGATTTTCTTCTCATTGCTCCTCCAGCTTGAATTTTACCGTAGATGAGGGAAAAAAACAAACCCCCGGCAAAGAAAGACCAACTCATTCGCTCCCGCGCAAGAAATGCAGGCCGCTCTTGACTTCCTTCCGAATCAGTATAGTATTGAAGGTGATTATGAGCGATTACCTAGATCCAAACAACGAGGAACTCCTCAAGGACTTCTTCGTCGAAGCCTATTCCCAGGTCGATGTCCTCGAGCAGAATATCCTGGTCTTGGAAAACGATCCTGGGAACCACGACGCGATCGACGAGATTTTCCGTGCGGCCCATACCCTCAAGGGCGGAGCGGCAACGGTCGCCATGACCGAGCTCTCCGGTTTCACCCACCTGGTTGAGGACCTCCTGGACGCCATTCGCTCCAACGAGATCAAGATCAACGGGGAGATGGTGGATGCCCTCTTGGCGTCGGTGGACGTTATCAAGGCCATGCTCTCCGCCCGCTCTCAGGGCGAGGTTCACGACCAAGACACATCGGGCCTGACAAACCAATTGGCCGGCTTCCTGCCCAAGTCAAAGCCTTCCAAGGCCCAGCACGGGCGTGGGGATCAGAAGCAGGCC
Source organism: Treponematales bacterium (assembly GCA_041739325.1). Taxonomy (GTDB): domain Bacteria; phylum Spirochaetota; class Spirochaetia; order Treponematales; family JBGSOB01; genus JBGSOB01. Next base: position 41,294 of record JBGSOB010000124.1, on the reverse strand, counting down.
CCAGCCAAGAAGACAGCCCCGGCGCCCAGCGCTCAAGAGGGCGCTTCCCAGGGCAGCTCTTCCCAGAGCAGCTCTTCCCAGAGCCCAGCCCTTCCAGGCCAAGGCCTCACCGAATACGAGGTTCTCGAGCTTAAGGAAGCCGCGGGGCAGGGTACAACGGTTCTCCGCATCATGGTCAGGTTCAACGAAGACAACGTGATGAACACGGTCGGGGGCATTCAGGTTTTTGCCGCGCTTAAAGACTGTGGCAAGGTGCTCAAGACGGTTCCCGACTTCGAGGCCCTCTACGGAGATTCCTTCTATCCCGTGGTTGAATATTTCCTGGCCTCTGAGAAGGCCGAGGCCGACATCCTCAAGCGCATATCCATCCCAGACGTCGTTTTAGGCGCGGATTTTTCCACGCTCAGCGACTTCGCCGCCCCTGTGAAGCAGGCGGTCCAAGCCCCCGCCCAGAAGACGGATTCGAGCGCCCAGGGCTCCCGCCCCGCTCCTTCCTCAACACAGCAAAGACCGGCAAGCTCAAAGGAAGGCCCGACTCCCGCCCCGGCGGCCACCCCCGCCCAGGAGCTCTCCTCAAAAGAGGAACTCGCGTCCAAGGCTATCGCCGCCGCCTTAAGGCGGGATGAGGACGAAGGCAACCGTGACGACGCAAAGAAGGCCGCCGCCCAGGCCGGCTCCATCCTGCGGGTAGATTCCAAGCGAATCGACAACCTCCTCAACCTCGTGTCTGAGACCGTCATTACCAAAGCTACCTTCAACCAGGTTTCCGGCCAGTTCGGCAGCCTGCTTGCGGAATTCCAAGCATCCCAATCCAGCTACCGGGAAAAAATGAAGGAGCTCTTCGACTCCCTTCCCGAGCTTATGGCTGAGATTCAGGCCGGAAAGTCCGTCAAGGAAGTCAAGAAAGAGCTTATGGACGGCTACGGCAGTCTCTTTACCAGCTTTGACGGCATTGAAAACGGTTTCAAGGCTTCCGTGGGTAAGTTCCGCTCAACGGCCCAAAACCTGGGGCGCATAACCGGTGAGTTGCAGGAAGGCGTCATGCGCATCCGCATGGTGCCCATCAGCCAGATTTTCTCGCGCTTCCCGCGCTTGGTGCGTGACCTCTCCAAGACCTTGGGTAAAAAGGTAAGCCTGGTTATAGAGGGCGAGGATACGGAGCTGGATAAATCCGTTATCGAAGACCTGCTTGATCCCCTCATGCACTCGGTGCGCAACGCCCTGGACCACGGCGTCGAAATGCCGGAAGAACGAGCGGCGGCGGGTAAACCTGAAGAGGGCATGGTTCTCCTCAAGGCTTCCAACGAAGGCAACATGATCGTCATCGAGATAGCGGATGACGGCAAGGGCATCGACGTTGAGGCGGTTCGGCAAAAAGCTATCGACCGCGGCATCATCCACCCCTCAAAGAGCCTTACCGACATAGAAGCCTACAACCTCATCTTCGATCCTGGTTTTTCTACCGCCCAAAACATCACCAATATTTCCGGGCGCGGCGTGGGTCTGGACGTAGTCCGCACCCAGATAGAGAAGCTCAACGGCATGGTGACGGTGTGGAGCCAACGCGGTAAGGGCACCAAGTTCACCATCAAGTTGCCCCTGACCTTGGCAATCATCCAAGGTCTCTTAGTGCGCGTTGGCCGGGAGATCTACTCCATTCCCATCACCTCAGTCCTCGAGAGCCACCGCATCAAGCCCGAGGAAATCAAAATGATCGATAACTATGAGGTTATCAACATACGCTCGGACGTGATTTCCCTGCTCAGACTGGACCGGCTTTTCCGCATCAAAACCCAGGATCAGCGCGATTACTGCTTTGTGGTCATCGTCGGAACGGCGGAGAAGAAGATGGGCCTGATGGTGGATTCCCTCATTGGTGAGGAAGACGTCGTCATCAAGCCCTTGCGCGATTCCTTTACCGCGTCGCCGGGGATAGCCGGGGCTTCCATTCTCGGAGACGGATCGGTATCCTTGATTATCGACGTGAGCCAGCTTTTGGAGCTTGGCCTTAAAAAAGAGCTCGAAGAGCGCCGCCGCCGAGAGGCGATCATCCGCTAGGAAGGAGAAGGGGCACCATGAACGAACAGGCAGCCGCGATCGCCCCCACTAAGGGAGAAGAGGTCAAGGACAGGTCGGCCAAGATAGATTTCAAGATGGTCACCTTCGCCTTGGCGGGTAAGGACTACGGTATAGACATTATGAGCGTCAAGGAGATAGCCAAGGCCGGACGCTTTACCTATGTTCCCAATGCCGCCCCATTCGTGCGCGGGGTGTATAATCTGCGCGGCGACATCATCTCCGTAATAGACCTCCGGACCATGTTTCACTTGCCGGCTGAGCGCAAGGAAGAAGATTCGCTGGAAAACCTCCTTATCCTTAAGGTAGGCGACCATGTCTTCGGAGTCATCGTTGATTCGATAGACAAGGTAGTAGGAATCAGTAACGAGAACATCCAACCGCCTCACCCCATTTTTGGAGATATAAACGTCAAGTACATCCGCGGGGTGGTTGAGAACCAACAGCGACTCTATATAATCCTGGACATTGCCAAGATATTCGCGCCCAAGGACGAGCGCAAGGTGGAAGAGGAACGGCTCTCCGAGGCTTTGCTCCGCCAATCCGCCCAAGCAACCGGCCTTGCGCAGGAAGAGGCCGCGCGTGGCCTCGCACGCCCTGGCGAAGGCTCGCGTTCCGGCGGAGAAACCGAGCTAGCCCTTGGCTTTATCAAGGAAACCCTTTTCACCTTCAAGCACTTTGGCGTAAGCGTAGTCAATGAAGACTGGGTGAAGCGGCGCTTCGAGAGCTGGAAAACCGGGCGCGGAAAGTCGGATCTGCAACTCAAGGAGATGGAAGACGCCGAAGACTTCCTTGAGGGCTTCTACTCTCCCCACACGTCCAGCTTTTGGGACGATGATTACCTGAGGCAGGTGATCTCCATCTTGCCGGATATCTCCGGCAAGGCAATATCCGCCTGGAACCCAGGCTGCGGTCGCGGCTACGAAACCTATTGTTTCGCCGTGGCGCTTCGCGAGCGTTATCCAGACGCCCGCATTAAAATCTGGGCCAACGACTCTGACCTGCTTAATATCTCAGCCGCGCCGAATATCAGCTTTGACGCGGAGGATATGCCTGAGGTCTACGGTAAATACCTTACTCAAGGCCGTTCCGGCTCGGCTTTTGCGCCTGTCATTCGCGACTCAATATCCTTTGAGTACCATGACGTGCTCAATTCAAACCCCTTGCCTGAGGTGGATTTCATCCTTTGTAGAGATGTGATATCCTTTATGTCAACGACTGAGCAATCGCGGCTGGTTATGGAATTCCAAGAAAAGCTCAAGGCTTCTGGCCTTTTGATCTTGGGGGTCAATGAAACGCTGGTTAATACCGAGGGCTGGGGCGTTGCCGGGTCCGGCGCCGTTTCGGCGTTTACGCGCGTCGGGTAAACTCGACAGCGCTGGCGATACAAGGTGGGAGAAACATGAGAGTAGAATACATCAATCCATTCGTGGAGGCGGCCTTCAACGTGCTGAAGGAAGTTCTCAACGCCGAGGTAAAACGAGGCGAGTTGTATCTTAAGTCCACGTCAATGCCCGTCATGGGCGTTGCCGCCATCGTGGGTCTGGCAGGCGATGTCGAAGGCCGCGTTCTCTTCGATATGAGCAAGGATACGGCGCTTGCAGTTGCTTCTACCATGAACGGGGAAAAGATTCCCGCCATGGACGAACTGGCTAAGGCAACCATTACCGAGCTTGCCAATATGATCACCGCGCAAGCGGTAACCAAGCTCCACGACCTAGGCTTCCGTTTTGACTTGACCCCTCCGGCCATCTTTACCGGTGACAACATGGAGGTCTCCAACCAAGACGTGGAGGCCCTCATCGTCCCCATGGAAGTTCCCCAGGGCAAGATAGAAATCAATGTCGCCATCCGCGAAAGAATGTGAGAGGTACGGAAGATGCAGGCAAAGTCGGACTTTCCTTCGATTAATGAGCGTGAGCCGGACGGGCATAAGCCCGATGGAACACCCTATCGCGTCTTGCTGGTGGATGACTCCATCTTCATCGCCAAACAGCTTTCTCAGATCTTGAGTTCTGAGGGCTACGACGTTGTCGGCACTGCCGCCGACGGGGTTCAGGGCGTGGAGATGTACAAGGAGAATTTCCCCAACGTAGACCTTGTAACCATGGACATAACCATGCCCAATATGGACGGGATTACCGCCTTAGAAAAGATCATGGAATTCGATAAGAACGCGCGCGTAGTCATGATCTCCGCCCTCGGTAAGGAAGACCTTGTTAAAAAGGCCTTGGTGACCGGGGCAAAGAGCTATATCGTCAAACCCCTGGATCGTAAAAAGGTTTTGGAACGAATCCAATCGGTGATTGGGCGCTAGGCTCGCGCCGAAATCCCGGGGCTTGACAGGGGACCCGGCTTTTTGTTACAAAGGCCCTGCTTCTCGGACGGAAACGCCTGAGTACGGGCGGTTAGCTCAGTTGGTTAGAGCACCAGTATGACACGCTGGGGGTCACAAGTTCGACTCTTGTATCGCCCAAAATTAGTCCTTGCTAGATAAAGGTTTACAATCTTTATTCGGCAAGGATTTTTTATTTTTAGACTACTGTCTGCAAAAGTGTCAGCAAAAAAGCTAATCTATTATGCGCAATTTCGGGATCCCTTATCCGGCAAACGGATGAGTGGTGTATCTACTGGTTGTATAATCAATACAGAAGCCGATCCGCAAGGAGAATCGCAACTGTGACTTTCTTGGACGTGAATCTTTGGGAAAACACCTTCCGCTCCCATGTCGCCGTGTTCTTTTTACGCCACCAGGGCTTGCGGCCCAAGCTGTTGAAAGCTAGCTAACGCACCTCGTAACGTATAAGATCAACCGCATCGGAGCTTCCCTCTTGACGCAGCTCAAGTTCGTGGCTGCCCTTCTGGAGGGGGAGCATGACCTTGATGGGGAAGTTTCCTCTAAAAACCGTTATGCCGTCGCATAAAAGCCGACCCGCGCCGTTTCCTGTCGCTTCTACCGCGAAGGATTGTTCTGGCAGACTAGTTGAGGAATTTAAAAAAAATAAGGATCCGTCCAGGGGCTTTTTAATGGCTAGGTTCCCGCTTGGAGAAAGGATATCCGTGCGGTATCGATAGCGGGAGAGCCATTCGCGGTATTCCTGGGGATAGCTAACTCGAATGCCAGAGGAATCCTTGTAATGCCAGTCACAGGGAAGCGGAGCGGTTCCTGGCAAGAACCATTCCCCCATAGCGTGTGGACAGGAGTCCGTGGCGGCAAGGCCTGAAAGGCTACAGATGGCGAGATTCTCCAGGCCCTCGGGGGGACTAAAGACTCCAGTGTTGCTATAGGCGTCCAATATTGTCGCCACTACTTCCGCGGGATATCCGGATGATGCTTTACCTATTACAGAGTCGCCTGAAAAATTCCCCATCCAGACGCCACCTAAAAGATCCGGTGTGAAGCCGACTGCCCAGATATTATTGAACTGGTTGCTCGTTCCCGTTTTTAGGGCTCCTCTGAAAAGTCGGCGCGCTGTGCCAGGCCTGCCGAAGACAAGGGTTCTGTCGGGATGCCGGGTGAGCATGTCGCGGATAAGGACTGAGACGCGCTCGTCTATGAGGGGATTCGCGGTTTTTTCCCCTTTACCTTTTTGCTGCTTTTCTCCTGTTCCTGCATTGAGCGCGGCTGGTTCGCCGTTCTGGAGAAAAATCCCATAACCTTGAACGAGTTCGAAGAGGCTCACTTCCGCGTTGCCGAGCGCGAGCCCCAGTCCGATGTTTCCTCGCTGGTCCTCCAGCGAGGTGAAGCCGTTTGAAATTAACAGGTCAACGAATGGCTGGACGCCGATGCGTTCAAGGACATAGACGGCCGGAACGTTGAGGCTCGAAGCAATGGCCTGCCGGAGGCGTACCGGACCGTTGAATTGATTGTTGTAATTGGAGGGAACGTACACCTCGGCCCCGCCAAAATCGGTTGGTATATCTGGCAATACGCTAGAGGCTGTGAATCCCCGCTCTAGGGCTAGGGCGTAGAGGAATGGCTTGAGCGTGGAACCTGGCTGACGGCGCATAGTCACGCCGTCTACCTGGCCCGAGTCGGCTTCATTGAAAAAGTCCACCGAACCGACCCAAGCGGCTATGCTCATGCCCTGGGGACGCACGAAGATGGCCGCCCCGTTGGAAATGCGTTTCCCGCGGGCTTGCGCAACCGTGTTCCCGAGCAGGGTTTCCGCGGCTGCTTGCAGTTTTGGCTCTATCCCCGTCCGTATGGGCTCGCGCCCCTTGTGGTCCGAGAATTCGCTTTTGCATGTAAGCCAGCGCACGAACTGCGGCGCTCTGAAGGGCCATATCCCAGGGCGGCCCGGGTCTAGAACTGATTGTAGGGCTTGGTCGATCCCGGGATCCTCCTTGTAGTGCAGCAAGGCCGCCAACCGAAGGGCAGCGTCGCACACGGCCTGAGGATTCCTGTACGGATCGTATCTTGTGGGGCCGCGTGGAATGACGGCCAGTGTCATGAGCTGGGACCGCGTGAGGGAGGACAGCGGCTTGCCGTAGAACACGCGGGCGGCTGTACCGAAGCCCTCCGTGTTTTGGCCGAAGGGAAGGAGGTTTAAGTAGATATCCAGTACGCCGCGCTTACCCACGCGGCTTTCAAGCTGGAGCGCCTCCCATGCCTCTCCCAATTTGCCTGAAAGTGAGCGCGTTCTCGGGACGAGAAGGCGCGCCGCTTGCATGCTTATAGTGGACGCCCCGCTCACAGTCTTTCCCGCCCGGGCGTATTGCATAGCAGCACGGATGAACGCGGGAAGGTCGAAGCCCGGGTGGAGAAAAAACCGCTTATCTTCAGCTCGGACTACGATGTCTACCAGATCCCAGGGCACGGCGGAGAGGGGAACGCGGATGCGTCTAAGGCCATTTTCCAAGGGGAGGACTTGCAGCTCTCCGCCTTCCGCATCCAGGATGACGCGGGAAAAGGCAAGGTTGTCCAGAGCTTCCTGTCCCGCGTATGGCAGGACGCGGGGCAGGATGCGGAAGGTGAAAGCGAAAGCGAAGACAGCCGTGGCAAGTGCGATTCCCGCCCACTTGATCCTATGCATATGTTGCAAGCGGGCGGGAATCACCTTAAGGTTTAATGACAAAAAGCATGCCCTCCGACCGTCCGAAGACTTCAGGTTCGAACTCCAATGATGCCTGCACTGGGGGAGTGGGATAGATGCCCGGCGTGGTGACGCGCACGAGGAACGTAACTTCCCGCGTACCAGCGTAGAAATCCGTCCAGCGGTACACCATCATGTTGTCCAGAGCGAAACTGTCCGGATTGTACCGGTACCAATACCAGTCGTCATCGCTAAAGACACCGTAGCCTTCCCCTATCACCTCTATCTGGTCTCCGTACGTGGTTTCGCGGCCGATTGTTTCGCTTGAACTACCCCCTTGGTTCGCGAATTTGCCTGATGTGACAAAGCTAGGATCGACGATCTCAGCGCCATTGGGAATGGACACGAGTAGTTCCAGCCGCGACCTTCGCTTGTTGGTTGAAACGTTGGTCCGCACTCGATATGTTTCCCCCAGGACTAGAGCGTTTTCCTTGACGATGTTGCCGTCCAACTTTTCGTAGCGTGATGTCACCTCGATGCCTTCGTCCCGAGATAAGGCTGTTTCGCTGGGAAGGGCGTAGCGCAGGATGCTTGTATAATATACCGGGGCGTCGCCTTGCTTGCGCATGGCCAGGGGTAGGAGCTTGTCTCTAGGGAGCGAAGCCATGGGCGCGGAGTCGAACTCGAGGCTGCTTTGTGCCTGGGGCTGCGCCTTTGTGAGGGAGAGCGCTGCGAGCTTGGATGCATCGACTGAGATTGAGAGGCTTGCCCCGTTCGTTCCTTGTCCCTCCGCGTCCAGGATGGGAATGAAGGCAAGGAGGGTCCACAAGTCGTCGTTTCGCGTTTGCCAATACCTTTCACCGCGATTGAGGCTGCCTGAAAGGCGTTGGACGAAATTAGGGTCTTCGCCCAGCGCTACGGAGTTTTTGAGCATGAGGGCCATCTCTGCCAGGAGGGAGCTGAAGTACTGCGTCGTCTCGTATGTTTCCTTGACATCGATCTTCTGGGTTCCCATTAAGATAAAATTCTTGGAACGGAGGTAGACGCGTTGGGCCGCTTCCTTGTTTCCGGCCGCCAGATAGGCTTGGGCAAGGAGGCCATAGCCGCCAAGTCCTAGAGAATCCTCGTAATCCTCCACTTTGCGCATGAATGCAGGATCGGGCCGTCCAGAGGCGGCGAGCGTATAGGCAAGGTAAGCTTTGAAATAGGGGTCGAATTGTTTTTCCTTGTCCGTTTTAAGGCTTTCGAGGTACGAAAGGAGGCGGCTTCCGTCCGGCGTCTGCTTTATCTTGAAGGATCGCGAAGCTGCGAACTCGAGGAACTGGGCGCATACCAGGCTCACGTAGGGGTCGGGCGCGTAGGGCCGCCAATTGTAGGAGCCTGTGTAGATCCCGCCGCCGGGCTGTTGGCGGGACTTCAATTCGGCCAGGAGCTCGTTAACGGCTGCTTCGTCCGTACCCGCGTACACCGCCGCGAATGCGTGGGTAATCCGCATGTAGTAGCCCCACCAGGGTTCGGTCTCCTCCAGCAGGCGGAGCAATGCCGGTTCCATGTAGGGGCGCATGGATGAAGAAGCAATGAGGGTGAGGCTCCCGTAGCCGGGCGCAATGGCGGAAGGGATGACGATTCCCTCGGTCGCCTCGCTTGAATCCTTGGCAATGGATCCCACGGTACTAAAAGCCTCTTTCACCAGCGGACGTTCGACAGTCACCTTTTCCGTGACGCTTTCGTTGATTACATCGCTTTTTAGGGTGAAGGTTATGGTGCCCTCACCGGGACGGGTGGCGGAAAGCAGGAAGGGAAGTTCGTAGACGCCACCGGAAGGTATCTCGATGCTCCGCGTTTTTTCTCCCGCGATGGATAGGATGTCGCTTTGGGCGGTCACGTTGACCTTCTGGGGGACGCGGGTGAGGTTCTGCAGGACAATCCCGGCCGCTGCGGTATCCCGATTGCGGAAAGAGCGCGGCAGGGCGGTTCGGATGTTGATCGGATTCTGCACCAGGAGCTCTCCTTCCTTCATGCCGATGCGGTTTTCCTTGAGAGCTATGGCCGTGAGGCGGTAGGTGGTGAGGGAGTCCGGGAGGGTGAAGCTCATCTTGGCAACGCCGTTTGAATCCGTCCTCACGAAGGGTTCGAAAAGAGCCAGGGGCCTAAAATCCTTACGTTCCTCCAGTTTGGTGCCGTCGCCCCCGGTAAGGATGGATGTGTCGTAGGTGACCGGCTTCAAGAGGAGTCGGCGGCTATCATCGCCTTGAACGGCGAGCGGGAAGTTCGAAGGGTCGTAGAAGAACTCGATGGGGTTCGGAACGTGGTAATTAATCAGGTCCAAGACCCCGCGATCTACCGCCATGACGGTTACTTCGCCGTTCGCTACGGGCTTGCCATCACGTGTGACCCGTACCAGGACTTCGGCTTTCGCTCCCGGTTTGTATGCGCCGGCGAGCGCCTTCACTTCGACGTCCAGCTCCACGGGTCGAGTGGAGATCCTTATTCCCAGTATGCCGAAGAGGCTCCGCGGCTGGCCCAGGTCGGGCTCAAAATAGTCTACAGGTGTGGACTCGCGCTTGGTGCATGACGAAAGCGCGACGTAGATGACGGGAACCCAGGAATCCTTTATTGGCAGCTCAAGGATGCTCTTGCCGTCAGACAGGGATACGATCCGTTCCTCGAAAATGCCTTCGCGCTCTATGGTCATCAGGTACTTGCCGTCCGGAACGGGGCTGCGGACCAGGATGCGCGCCGTTTCTCCAGGAAGGTATTCTTCCTTGTCTGCCATGAGGTTTATTGAGGAAGGAGTCTCGGTGGCCCTGCGCGCCCAGGCTGAACCGGTGGCGTAGAAGCGAATTGCCGTTCGGGAAACCATGCCCTTTGAGTCCTTGCCTTCTATAGTGAGTAGGTAATCGCCGGAATCCTTCACTTTGAAAGAAAGCGATGCCTTTCCGCCCTTGGCTTGCACGGTCTCTTCCTGTACGGTTTGCTCAACGTATTCCCAACGCGTGTTGACCCTGCCGTAAACGCCCTGCTGTTCCGTGGCTTTCCAGGAGCCGAGGACCAGTGTCGACTTGAGCTTCACGTCGTCGTTGCGGACCCGGCCGCGCGGGTCGACGAGGATGGTTTCCAATTTGATGCTCTGTTCCGTTGAGACGAATCGGCTCCACCAGCCGTCCGCGCTGGCGGATGCGAAGCGCGCGCCGATGTAGAAGGCGGCCGGATGCACCAGGACAGACGCGTAGGACGCGACGGCCTGCCGGTCGATGTCCGTCACGGTCGTCTCCAGAGCGTAGGAGTACGCCGAGCCAGAGGCTATCTGCCCCTCGGTCTTCTCCTTGATAGTTATTGAGCCTGACGCTGATAGCGATCCCTTGCCCGAGGACAGGGTATGATCCCCCTCCCACTCCCTGGGGCCGAAGACGTATTCTTTCCATTGCGTGCCCGGCGGGACAAAACTCTGCGGCTTTCGCGTCCAGTAATAGGAATATGAGGCTCCGCTCATCGCGCCTCCCGCCAGATAGGATGCTTTCACTTCTACGCTCGCTTCGTCTCCCTGGTAGAACTCTCGCTGGGGAACAGCGCTGCCGACCTGGAAGGCCAGGCGGCGGAATTGGGATATGGTGAAGTCAACGCCCCCGGTTTCCTCGCCGGCTAAAAAGTATTGGATGCGATAGCTACCTGGCTCAAGGCCTTTAGGCAACTTGAAGCGGTGCGCGAAGCCTCCGGAGATGGATGCTTTTGCCTTTTCGTTCCATATGAGGCTTCCATTGCGTGGGTCGAATAGCTTGAGTTCGTAGTTCCCGGTGAAGGGTGCGAAGCCCCGTGGATTCTGGATCCAGTGGATGCCGCGCAACGCGAGTTCCTCTCCGCCCTTGTACAGGCCCCGGTCGGTGAAGATGAAGACGCGATCGCGGGGCGCCTCGACTCTGTTGGGCCTGCTGTGATTCAAAATGCTGGACTCCCAAGCGTTGTGCGTGTTACCGAGGCTCATGTCCGCGCGGTCCTTCCCTTTTTCCACGGTGGCATGGATATCGTAATCGTTATCCTTGGAGGTGAAGGCCGCGAGGAATTCACCGGGTTCAAGGGAGAAGCTAGCTAATCCGGCAGCGTCCGTTTGCGCTGTTTTCTTTGTCTTGCCCGCCTTGTCCGACAGGCTCACTTTCGCTTGGGCGATAGGCATTCCGGTGCTCAGCGAATTGACCCATATAAGGATGCGGTTATAAGCGTATCGGGTAGTGATGCCCATGTCCGTCACTTGGACGGCGAAATTATCTTTGGCGTTTCGGTACTTTCCTTCATCGGTCCATTCGGCGTTCCAATTGAAATACACCGTGCCGAATCCGGAGTCATTAAGGTAGGGCTTTAGCTCCTCCAGGCCGTAATGCACCTTGTTCCGCTTCCATGATGATATGTCCAGCTGGACCGGCTTTGGTTGGACGGAGGATAGGTTCGCGTAGTTGTATCCGGGTTTTCCGGATATGCCAAGTTTCATCGAATCCAGGTTCCTGGCCTCCCAGATCAGCTTTGGCGGAAAAGCGGCTTCCAGATGGTTGAAATCATGCGTATAAAAAGAGACAAAGGGGTAGGGTTCCGGAATTTTTGTTTTTACAATGGTGTCGGAATTGGACAGAATGCGGTCGTATACGTCCTTGAGCGCCTTGGGGGCCTGTACCGTCACGATGGATCCGGGGCTCGCGCCTTGTAGTGTTATGCGCAGTACGTCGCCGAAGCGGTCCATCGATGCCGGGGTTACCGTCGTTCCGTCAATTTGCACGATCCATGCGAGGGTTGCGGCTTTTGATTCGATATCATGGCTGAAATCCACGTACACGGGGATGGTGCCCGGCTTATTGTCGCGCGGGAGGTCATACGAATAGGAATCAAGATCCCGAATGGTGAACGGCGTAACTGTCTTGAATGTGAAAGGCTGGTCGCCTTTCCTGCCCGGGTATCCTTTCATTGGGGATGCCCCGTTCGACAAGGTTATGGTAACCTTAGTGTTTTCAGGCGGTTCGCGGTCCAGTGTTAAGAGCAACGCGCGTGGTTCCCGCGTTTCCAGCTCTTTCGGGTATGCTGGCCTGGCCGCCTTGAAACCGACATCCTTCGAACCCGCCTTGACCGTGATGAATTCGGCTATGTGGCCCGGATCAATGTTTTGGTTGAATTCCAGGATCGCGTAGCGGGCTGTTTTCAGGGGCACTTCATTGAGGCGGTCTGAGGTATCGGCGCTCTTGCCCGCGTAGAAATTTACGACCTTCACCGTTTCGGTGAAGAAATCGAAACGGTAATCCTTGCCGAGCGCGCGCCCGCCCATCGATTTCACGCCCGCGACAACCGTTACCGCGTAGCGCGGGGAGCCTGACAAAACTGCCGTGGGTTCGAACGAAAGGACGCGCGTGCCATACCATCGGTATACGCCCTCCACCGGAGGATCGATCCTCATGATCGGGCTCTCCGTTATCGGTTCGCCGAGCTTTGCCAGGGGGACCATGGGGTTGTTAAACATGACATAGATCGTCGGCCGGCGCATTTCAACGGGGAGTTCGCCTGTCGGACCATGATCTACAACGGTTAATTCCTCCTTCTCCGGGAGGAGAGTTGAGGTATCTATCTGGGTTGATCCGGCTTTCTTTCCGAAATAAGCTATAGTAGCCTGACTCAGGTCGATATTGCCGCGCTTGAGGCTACCTTCGAGGGTTTCCTGTCGGGAAAATTCTTTCTCTAAAAGTGATATGTCGAAGGGCTCCGATGCCCGCAGGTCCTTGCGGTTGTCCTGTTTTTCCCCTTGCCAGGCAGATCCTTCCCCAACGGGAGCCTCGGGTTTCTTCGCGGCTTTGCAGGAAAAAACCGTAAAGAGGAAGGAAAGGATAAGTATGGCGGTTAAAAAGGGGAGCATGGCTATTTGCTTGCGAGTTGAAGAGTTCATACGAGCCTCCGATGATTTTTATGTTCAATGCAGAATAGGGCTCATAGCAGGCTTTTGTCAAATAATGATGACTGATAGAGCTGTCAATTCTTGAATTTTGCCCATGCTGCTATCTTAGCCTATTCCGCTGAATCATCGATAATCACAACAATTATCACCTTTAGCCAGAGGAGGCCTAATAGACAAGGAGCATCGTATGCTCTAAGTGCGAGTTTTGTAAGGACAGGTGATTGCTTAAACTGAGATCGTTAATCTTCTCTGTTGCTAAACTCGGGTGAGCCCTCGGTTTAGTAAATCGCTTATAGCTTCTTAGCAATAAGCTGTTTCATCCTGTCTTAGGCCTACATTGATAGAGACTTGTTATCGAAGCACTAAAAATTTCGCTGGTGCTTGGAATGATTTTAGATTGAAATTCTCCTTTCCCAACGCGTGCAGCAAAATGCACTGTATGCAAAACTGTAAGCAATTTTGGCGAATACATTCGGGATAGAGGCGGAATGGCAGGGAGTAAATACTACTAGACTTATTTGCTATTTTCATATATTATAATGATGTAGTGAATGACTAGGAGCTGCAAGGCGTTCGGGCGGTTAGCTCAGTTGGTTAGAGCACCAGTATGACACGCTGGGGGTCACAAGTTCGACTCTTGTATCGCCCATAATTCCCTTTGTTGGAAGGATTAAAACTTCACGACAAAGGGTTTTTTTATAGCTAGCATCTTTTCCCCTTCTAGCCTTCGCTCTTATAAGCTTCGGGCCCTCCTTAGACTCATTCCTCTTGCGAGTTTCTGTTTTTCAGCTTTCTTCAGTATATTATTCATATGGAAGAGCTAAGAGATATAGAACTGATTCAGCCTGCGCTTCCTCCTATCATACCATCAGAGGAGCTTGCTCGCCTTGAGGAAGATATGGCTGTCCAAGAAGCTTATCTCCCGCCAGCCCTTCCTCCGGAGCTTGGGCAGTCGGTGGACATATTCGTTTAGCGGGTCTATACTTTTTCCATGAAATCTTACGCAAAAGAACTCTGGTTCGATACTGATCAACATCAAGCTTTTATAAATATAAGCCCACAAGTGCGCGCTTGCCTTGAAGAGTCCGGCATACGCGAGGGCTTACTGCTGGTTAATGCCATGCATATAACCGCCAGCGTTTTTATCAATGATGATGAATCCGGCCTCCATCAGGATTTTGCCCAATGGCTTGAGGGCATAGCCCCGCAAGGGCCTGTTTCACGCTATCGGCACAATGACACGGGTGAGGATAACGCCGCGGCCCATCTGCGGCGCCAGATATTCGGCAGGGAGGTTGTCGTGGCCGTTACCCAGGGCAAGTTGCATTTTGGGCCTTGGGAGCAGATTTTCTACGGTGAATTCGACGGTCAGCGCAGAAAGCGGGTTCTTGTAAAAATTATCGGCGAATAGCCAAACGCAACAGATCAAGCACCGATACGTCGAATCCCGACCATTTTACTCCTTTTTTCTTGACAGCACTCAAAAACTATAGGAATCTATCCTTTACCAGGAGGAATTCTAATGCGGAAACAAACAGCCTTTTTAGTAGTCGTCTTTGCCCTCTGCGCGCTCGCGCTTCAGGCGGCCGATCTGAGCATAGACATGCAGGTGAACGTCGCTGCTGCCGATGACGCCAATAATTACCTAAGCTACACCGGTAAAGCCGGCTCCGCGTCTAAGGACGGTTTTGACGCCAAGACCGGCGCCAGCACGCTGAAATCAACGGCAATGCTCAATGCCTATCGCACGGACGTCCAGGGCGGCAAGACTCTGCCGGGAGGGTTGAGGAGTCTTCTTCTCTATCCCGTAGCCGGAAATCCCACCCGTGTCGATGATAATCTCAGCGCGGTAAAAAATTCCGACGGTTCCATCTTGGTCCGCTACGTTCACCGCGGTACAGCCTACGAACTGCTTACCGATAAGGCGGGAAAGTTCAGCCTCCCCGGATCGGTTAAAACTAGGAAGATTGGGTATATCGCCGGACATGACCCCCAGGTAATCTCAAGCGACTTTTCCAGCGATGGGAAGGCCTCCGGGGTGGATTGGAAAAAGGTATGGGACGCTTCCATCGCAGAAAGCGCCATTGCCGGAACAGCCAATAAGACCGGTAAAATCGCAATGGACGAGGCCAATTCTACCTGGTATGTCTGGAGCGGTGCCCTGCAGTTCAGCCTGGACAAGAACATCCTGAAGATTAAGGGTGATCTGGACGTTAAGAAGAAATAGTTTTTTTGTGATTTCGAAAAACCGCCCAGCTTAGGATGGGCGGTTTTTTTATAGCTGATTTTATATAAAGAGTAGCCCGCCCTGTCTGAGCTCAGTGAGGATGCGGGGGCCTTCATCCCCAAGGGCTTCTATCTCCGCCATGACTTCAGGGCCAGTCCGCGCCGCCGTCGCGCGGGGATCCAAGCCTTCCACAATACTCAGCAGTGAGGGGATGATGTCCGGCTTCAGGCCTAAGCTAAGAATCTCATTGCGGTAGCTCCAGGATATACCGGTTCCTCCGGATTCTGCCGCAGCGCCGGCAGAGATCAGGATCTTACCGCCTATCCACATCGCCTTTGACCTTGGGCTTGGTTTTTCCTTTGCCGCGGCTAATCGGCCTGCCCCACGGAGGGCTTTGACGTAATCCTTGGCCGGGCTCGGTTCCGGGGTTTTAAAATCGAACCAGGTTGAAACAGGGGCTTCCCAACCATCTCCATCCATAAAGGATGCCATGGCCTTTTCCAAGCCCTCGCTATAGCGGCCTAGTTTGGCAGAACCCTTCCATTCAAGATCATTCAGGGCAAATTTTGCGTTAGGCAAGCTAGTCTTTCCCTCAGCAAGCATGGTTTTGCAAAAGGGCGAGTGGCGCGTAAGTTGAAAGGGGTGCCAAAAGGCAGAGTGGATGAGGCCAAGGCGAAACATCTGCCGGACAATCTCAAGAGAATCGATGATGTCGCCTTCGCCCTGCCCGGGTAGTCCATGCATGAGATAGGCGTGGACAAGGATGCCGGCGCGGCTTAGGTTATCGCAGGCGCTGACGATATCTCCCATGGAGAGGCCCTTGCCGGAGAGGGAGAGCCCCTTTTCTCCCGCCACCTCAATCCCGGCAGAGGCGGCAAGGAAGCCGGCCCAGGCTAGGAATTCCGCCCGGTCACGGCTAAAGAGGGGTTCAAAGCGGGTGTTTCCCCAAAAGCTCAAGGGTCTGCCGGCGCGGGCGTTTTCCATGGCAAAGTCCAAAAGCAGGGGCACGGGGGCAGCTTCATCCACAAAATGCAAACCGCTGGAGCTAGTTTTTTTTGCCTGGTCCAGCATGTGGTGGAAGAGTGGAGCAACCGGGGCCGGGGCATAACGGCGGATATAATCCAGGTTGGTGTCGCAAAAGCGGCATTTTGCCCAGTAACAGCCATAGGCAAGGCGGCATTTGAGCCAGATACCCTTTGACCAGAGAGAGTGCATCGGGTTGTCGGAATCGTCTATCCGCAGATAAAGCTTAAGCTCTGCGTCTGAGTAGTCGGGGAAGATATGGGCGAGGGCCTTGCCTTCCTCTTCGGCGTAAACGGCCTCCTCTGGGCAGGTCTTCCATTCGGGGCCATCGTTTTGCGGATAGTCAGCGCGTTCAATTTCCGGAAAACCCTCTATGCTGATGCGGCCTTGCTGGCGCCTCATGACGCGGTAGAGGCCCTTGGCCGCCAGAGGATCGTCGATGATGGATGCCAAGGCTCCGAAGCCCGCGTCAAAGCAAAGATAATCCACGCTGTCAAAAAAACTCGCGTCGCGCAGATAGCGCAGCTCGGTGGAGACGTAGCCGCCGCCCATCGCTGTTGAGAGACCCAGGCGCTTCGCCTCTTCTAAGATCGCCAAGGCTGGCGCCAGGCAGCCGGGGAAGGGCACCGATACGCAGACGAGGGAGGATTCGTAATCGGCGAGGGCGGCGGCGGCCAAGGGGCGGATGAATTCGCGGATGATATAAGACTGGCTAAGGGTTTGCTGTATCTGGCCGAAGTCGCCTTGTGATGATGCCTTGGATTCGGCGTAGCGCACAAGGCTGAAGTCCCTGTCCAAGGCATAGCTGATAAAATCCGCCAGGTCTTCCACTATCAGGCTTGCCATGCGCGCGGCATCCGGCGCGCCATCCACATCTTCTAAATATCGCTCAACGCGAAATCCGTAAGGGATGCGTCCGGGGTCCGCCAGAAAATGGGCGTAGTCCGGGTTGCGACCGCATAAAAAAGAGATAAGCGGGTCTATGCATTCGAGGTAGGCGCTTTGGTTTGAAAGGTAGCGTATGATATTGAGCCGGCTCGTCTGGTCCTCATGCGCCAATCTTTCTGGGCTGAAGACGGCCTGGGCGTCGCTAAAGATCTTTGTAAGGCCTTTAGCGGAGAAAATGGCGTGGAAGGACTCAATGGCTAAGTCCCGCGCGCGGCATTCGAGCCCTCGGGCGCTGAGAAAGGCCTTGAGGTAGTGGATAGCCGGGTAGGGGGCATTGAGCTGGGTGAAGGGGGCTTGCAAAAGGTAGATCGCTGCCATGGCAGGATTGTAGCATGGATGGAAAAAAAAGGGGGCTGTCCAAGAAGAGGACAGCCCTGACCTTTGCTGACCCGGAGACGATTCGAACGTCCGACCTGCTGCTTAGGAGGCAGCCGCTCTATCCAACTGAGCTACCGGATCGATGCTGGCTATAGTAAAAGAAAGCCAGGGGGCTGTCAATCGCGCCGGAGAGGCCTAGCTAAAGGCGCGTAATGAGGCAAGCAGCGGCCGCGCCACAGAGGCTCAAGCACATGAGGCCTATGCCCCAAGGAAGAAATCCAAGCCTAGCTGCCTGCGGTGCATCTGTCCGCTGGGCCTGAGCCCTCAAGGGAGAAGTCGAGTCGTTTTCCGTCTGCAGCGGATCAAGGACGCCTAAGAGGATGCGGTCTATAGATCCCACCCAATCCTTTTTATCAAAGTTTTTCTTGCCTTCCATAAGGCGCAGAAGGGAGGAAAAGACTCCGCTTAAAAGGCTTCCAAAGCGCCCGGGAAGCCTCAGGGAGGCGCTTACCGAAAAGCCAGAAATGAAGAGAAGGGTGAGTATGGAGAGGGAGCGCCTGAGACCGTCTTCGAGGGCGTCTTCGGTAATCCGAAGCCAGCCCCACTCCCAGAGTATCAAGCCGCGTGGATTGAGCAGGGAAAAAAGAATGACTGAGAGAATAAAAAAGAGACGGGCAAGGGGCCTGATCTTCTTCCCCGAGAGTAAAAGGAGGAGTGCCGCCGCGACAAGTTCAACCGTGAGTACACGCCAATCCTTTGTAAAGGCAACAAGGGGCATGAGGGACAGGCCCCAAAGGAACCTCGGCAATCCGGGGATCAGGCTAGCCAAGCGGTCTTGCCCCCTATCCATGTGTGTCTCCACGCCAGGCGGCCGCCGCCCTTGGCAACCACTGCGAGCGGTTTTTATACGCTTGGGCCAAGGCACCCACAAGGCTTCCGCTTAAGGTTCCCAAGCCAAGGAGGAGGGGCGCGATGAGGATTGAGCCCGGGCCAAAGATGAAAAAGATTGAAAGGAGTACCTGTACTGCGTTTGAGGCTAGTGCCCCTGCGCAACCGATGCCAAGCAGTGAGACCCGCTGACCCAGGCCGCGATGCAGGGGGTACATGACAAGAAGGCTGGCAACCGATCCGGCTAGGGAAAAGAGGAAGACGTAGGAGCTGAGGGTTCCATTGAGGAGGCCTTGGCCGATGATTTTAAGGCTGAGAAGGAGACAGAGTTGGCCAAAACTCATAAAGTCGAGGGCGAGCAAGATGGGGATATTCGAAAGCCCGAGCCTAAAGAAGGGCGCCGGGCGCGGCAAGAGGAATTCAATGGCTGAGAAAAATATACACAAGGCGCCGAATACGGCCATGACATTCTGCCGCTTCGCGCTAGTAGCTTGCCGCATCCACTTCTTCCTCCGGGCTCCCACCCTCTATGCGAACGAAAACACGGTTGGGAAGGCAGGCCAGCCATTGCCCTTTTTTATCAATCTTTCCCATGGCTACGCAGAGTTGGTTTTCGCAGGGGCTAGTCTCTATGTGGGCATGGCCGTCTTCAATATGAATCTGCGTAAGGCCCAGCGGGCCGGGGGCCTGGATGTGGCTATCTTGGTTTAGCGGATAAACGTAGCGCCGCCCCTGTGCCTCAACGATAAGGCGCGGATTGCCCGCGTAGCTTTTAGCCGAAAGGTAAGCGCTACCGGCTACGGCGGCCAGGGAAAGGCAGAGGATGACGATGTCGGCTGCCTTCGGTTTCCATGGAGCGGCCATGCTTGGTTATAGCATGGCCGCTTGGCTCCATGCTATACTTTTTGCAAGCATTTCATGTTGTGGAGGCTGGTTATGGTAAAGGTTCTGTCCGTGGGTGGGTCCATTGTAGCGCCGGAAAGCGCCGACCCCGAATTCGCGGGAAAATTCTTGGCAGAGATTCGGCAGTATCTTGCCCAAGACGAGAGTCGTAGGCTGATTCTTGTCGTTGGCGGCGGCGGTCCGGCCCGCGCTTATCAAAATGCCTGCCGGGAAGTCCTTCCTCAAGCTCCCGCGGACGCCCTGGATTGGGTCGGCATCATGGCCACGCGGCTGAACGCCCAATTTCTTAAAACCCTCTTCGCGGAACTTTGCCCGATGGATGTCGTTATCGATCCAAACGCGCCGGAGGTTTTTACCGGCCGCGTAATGGTGGCTGCCGGTTGGAAGCCGGGCTTTTCAACTGATTTCGACGCGGTACTTCTTGCTGAGCGCTTCGGCGCGGACACCGTCGTCAACCTTTCCAATATCGCCAAGGTCTATACGGCAGATCCCAAGCTAGACCCCGCCGCTCAGCCGATAGACGATATAAGCTGGGCCGATTTTCGCGCCATGGTGGGAGATGAATGGGTTCCCGGCAAGAACCTACCCTTTGATCCCATCGCCTCTAAGCGCGCTGCGGAAGCCGGGCTGACCGTCATCTGCGCCGCCGGCCGAGACTTGAACAACCTTCACGACATCCTCAATGGAAGGAAATTTACGGGTACGACGATACACGCTTAGGGCGTCTTGGCAGCCGGCGTCTCGGTAGCCGGCGTCTCGGTAGCCGGTGCCTTGGCGTCCGGCGCCTTGGCCGCCGGTACGTTGAGGATGGCGCGGATCTGATCGCGTAAGGCTTTGTGCTCTACCGCCACCGCCGTCTTGCCTAGCTTTTCATCCAGAATGATGAGTTCTTCTATGTTTCTTAAGGATTCATGGGCCATGTTTTGGACCAAGGCGATGGAAAAGGCCTTTTCAAAGCTGAAGTAGGCTTCCTCATCCTTTCCCTCCGCTAAGGAAATCTTTCCCAGGGCGTAGTAGTCGGAGGCTATGCTCATTGAGTTTTCAATTTTCTTGTCGGCTTGCAAGGCTCGTTGCGCGTAAAGCCGCGCTTCTCGTAAGTTGCCTGCCTTGAGATGGACCGAGGACAAGAGATAGTAATTGGATGCGGTCTCCGTAAGCCGCTTTAATTTGATGTTAAGAATCATCGCCAGGTTTAAGCGCGTGATGGCCTCGGGATAATTGCCTTCCTGCTTATAAGCAATGCCGTAATTATGATGGATGATGGCCATGCTGGCCTCGTCACCCGAGGCTAGGGGCTGGGCTTCGGCGAGTAGGGCTAAGGCTTCCTTGGTTTTGCCGGCGGAAAGGAGGAGCTCTGCCTTGCCCGTGATAGACTGGGCTTGGAGTGCTGGCCGCTTCAGGCGCTTTGCCAAGGCTAAGGCTTTATCGTATTCCTCTTTGGCTTCCGCCGCCAAGCCGGAGGCGGCGTAGGTGCGGCCTATGGCGTTGCGCGATACGATAACCCCTTCATCGTGGTCAATGGATATGTTGTTTTCCAAGGCGCGTCGGTAGAAGCTCAAAGCGTCCGGGTAATTGCCGGCGGCAAAAAGAGAGTCCGCCTGCTTGCCGTAATCCGCCGCTTGGTTGCGCTTTTGGTAGATGGGCCCGTTGTTCTTGGGCGCGGTGGAGCAAGAGAGACTTAGGAAGACAATGGCCCAGGCAATACAGAGTGGGGTTGTTTTTACCACGAACTTAGCGGTATTCAGCTTGCTTGCCATACTAGAACTCCTGGTCGCGCATTGAGCGGAAAAGGCTTTCTTGAGTCTGCCTTTCTGGAATCCCGCCCTTGAGCAGGGGATTGTTCTTAATGCCCTCAAGCACGTCTTGAGCCTTAACCAGCGTGGTCTTTCCTTCCGCCAGCATCAGGGAAACCCCAGGCATCTCGTTGTTGAGGCGCCGTGAAATGGAGTCTACATTGGTCATGGTGGAATTCACCTGGGCTAGCAGGGCGTTGATCTTGTCGAAGAGGGCGTTGTCGTCGTCTAGAATGGTTTTTACCGAGCCCTTGGGGTCAAGGAGCCTGGTTACGATGCCGGTGGGGTCCGCGAATGCCGCTGTGGTTTGCTTGAGGTCGGCGCTCATGCCGTCTACCTTTTCCGTAATCCCCTTGACGCTGGCCAGTACCACGTTGACTTCTGATAAGAGGGTGGGCACATCCTCCCGCACGGCAACCAATGTCTGATTGAGGGAACCCACGCTGGATTCCACCCCGCGCATAGTTCCCGCAAGGGCGCCGGTGCCTTCCCCGCGTAAGGCCATGTTGAGGTCAACGATGGTTTTGTTTACGTTGACGATGGTTTTGTTCGTATTTTCCAGCAAGGGGTTTAGGTTGGAGAAGAGGCGGGTAAGAGTGTCGTCTTTTTGCGGAATATCGGCTAGGTCTGCCTCCACCACGATGCGGCCAGCCTCGGAGTCGGCGCGGTAGACGAAGGAGCCCTCCGGGAGCACTAGGCTTCCTCGGCCAGGATGTAAGACGAGTGTGGAGCCTAAGCCGATGGGGCTTACGTTGAGCTCTAAGATGGAGAATTCCTTAACCTTACTGTAGTAGGTGTCGTAGATGTAGAAGTCAACGTCGATGCCGTTCTTCGAATTGATGCGCACCGCTGAAATCTTGCCTATGACGAAGCCCTTGAGGTGTATCGACGTGCCGGGGGAGATGGAGGAAGCGGAGGCGAACTCCGAGCGGAAATGATAGTTCTTGGCAAACCAACGCTGGTTTACCCCTATGAGGATAAGGGAAACGCCCAAGGCGGTCAGCGCTGCCAAGATGAAGGTTCCCACTACCTGGTCGGCGTACTTAACCCTGAATTTCATGTGGAGCTCCCTCCCCGGATGCCGGCCTCTCGCATTTGGTTGCCCATTACCGCCCGCACGATATCGTCATCCATCCGTCTCACTTTGTCAAAGGGCCCCTTGGCCGTGATAGCCCCCTGGTTCATGATCACCAGCTCGTCCGCCACCTGGGCGGCAAACTGGGTGCTATGGGTTGCCGCGATGAGGGTTTTTCCCCGGCGCTTCAAGTCAAGGCTGATGGAAAGCAGGCGTTCGCAAGCCGCGTCGTCTAAAAAGGCGGTCGGTTCGTCTAAAAATATTATCTGGGGGTCGATGATTAAGGCCCGCGCCAAGGATACCAGTTTTTGTTCCCCTAGGGAGAGCTGGGCGGGGCGGTAAGATAGGCTTTCATCGTAGCCGACGCGCCCGGCCCACTCACGGGCCTTCTTTAAGGCATCTTCTTTGGGCAGGTGGCGGTCTATCGCCAGCAGGGGGAGGATGAGGTTGTCGCCAATGCTTTGATTTGACCAGAGGGCGGAATCCTGGAAGGCAAAGCCGTTCAGCTTGTAAAAGCCCTCGAGTTCGCGCCGGCTCATTTTTTCAAGGTCCTTGCCCTTGAAGAGGACGGAGCCTGAATCCGGAAGCATGAGGCCCGCCGTCACCTTGAGCAGACTGCTCTTGCCCGAGCCGGCCGTGCCCATGATGACGCTGCAGGAGCCTTCAATGAAGGAATGGGAAAGCCCGCGCAAAACCTCAAAGCCCTGGCTACAGGTGACTATGTTGGAAAGCTCAAGCAGGGCCGATTTAGGCTTTTGTTCTTCCATGGCTAGCTCGTGTAGTGAATGACGGTTAAGAGGATGTCGGCCAAGACGCAAAAAGTAAAACTCTGCCCCACGGCGCGAATGCCCGCCACGGGAACCTCGGTACTGGCGCGTTGGACCGAGAAGCCCTGGTAGGAGGAAACGATGGAGATGATGAGGCCGAAGACGAGGCTTTTCAAAAGGCCTATGGAAAGGTCCCCCCAGCTTAAGGCCATGAAGAGGGGGCGGAAGTATTCCTGAAAGGCTATCGGCTTTACGAATTGGATGACGACGAAGGAGCCCAGCAAGCCAAAGACGTTAAAGTAGATATTGAGGATAAGCATTGAGAGCATCATCCCCACCACCCGCGGCACTACCAGGTATGAGACGGGGTTGATGCCGAAGGAAATGTAGGCCTCTATCTCGTGCGATACGACCATCGAGCCCAGCTCAGTGGCTATGGCCGTGCCCGAGCGGGCTATTATGATGAAGGCGGTTAAGAGCGGGCCCAGCTCTCGGGTGATGACGGCGATAAGGATGGTGTAGACTAATGCGCTCTGCCCGAAGGTTGGCAGGATAGAGGAGCCGATGATGTTTATGGCCGCCCCGATACCGGCGGCTATCATGGCCGATATCCCCAAGGCCTCTACCCCGGTAAAGAGAATTTGCATAATCAGGACCTTGTAACCGGCCTGTCTCTTGCGGAAGAAAAGCACGGACTCTTTGACTACGTCAAAGAAAAAGCCCATGGCATAGAGGAAGTTCGAGAACTTTAAGCGGGCGTCGGCCCCAATTTTGCCAAGCATCTTTCTTTGCCTTCTTAAAGCAGTATCGCACAAGAGGGGCCGCTTTCTCAAGCGAAAAAACGGCCCCTAGGAGAGTATGCGCGTTAGGACTTCGCGGGTAATGGCGTAGAGGGGCGGAATGCCCTCCTGGGGGGAGAGGCGTTCCGAGAGCCCTGCCCCAGGAAGAAGCGGCAGGTCGGAAACGTAATACAGAAAGCGGGTTTCCGCGCCTTCCCGCAAAAGCCCCAATTGCCGTGCCTCCGCCATAGCCCAATGATAATAGATGCCCTCCATCTCTAGGCCCACGCAACCCCAAATGGAGCGGTAGAAATTGAGCATGGAGCGGTTTTGCAAGAGGGTTCCCCCCACCGTCAGCAGGGGGCCGCGATGGAGTTTTCCCGGGCCAAGCCTGGCCGCCAGGGTTTGCATGCAGTCCGGGCAGGCCTCGGGGAGGATCTCGAGGGCGTCGGTCTTTTGCTCGATGAAGGAATCCGGCACCAAAACGTCGCCCCGAGAACCCAGGAGGGCCCCGGCCTTGCCCAGGACGTTCACACTGCGGATGTTGGCGCCAAAAAGGAGGATCAAGCTACGCAGGATGTCCTGGGCTTGTTCGCCAAAGGCGTAATCGATATTGACGATGAGGGCTTGCTTGCCGCGCCCGCTCAGGGAAACCCCGGGGTCGATGAAGGCTGGGTCCAGCTTTGTGGTGTCTATGAGCTGGACTTGAATGCCGGTAGTCACGGTTTCCTTCATGCGCAGGATGCCGCGCTCACGTTCGGATTCCCGTAGACCCTCTATACGCTCCGGCTTGGCGCGCAAAAAGCCCCGCGTCAGGGAATAGAGCTCATCGAAGGGGTTGAGCCAGCCGGGGGTTTTCAGCCCCTCTTGGGCGGCCCAGCCGAGAATTTCCTTGGCGTTGCGCGTAAAGAAGGGGTTGAGGCAGTTGGATACCGAGTGGGTGTTTGAGGAAATGATATGGACTTCATAGCTATCCGGGAGTTCTGGGGGCCGTAAGCCCAGGTAGGCCTCGGCGGCCAAACCCACTTCTTGGGTCCACAGCTCCGCCAGCCGCGCGTTGTAATTGTCAGTCTGCTTGCGGATATCCAAGGAATAAGCCTGGCGGGTGAAGGCCAGTTCGCGCAGGCGTTGGGCCGTCTTTCCCGGCCAAATGCGGCAGAGCTCCTCGCGTTCTTGGGCGGAAAAGGGCAGGCTTTCCAAGAAGGGACCCTCCGGGCCAACTTGGGCGCTATCGGCGCGTAGGTAGTCGGACAGGCCCCGTATGATATCCGGGTGGTTCATGCGTTTGCGGATCTTGCGCGTTTCAACCGCCAGCACGCAGAGGCATGTGACAAAGTCCATTAAATCCGAGAGCCCGTTGCGTACCAGCACCATGTCCTTGCCCGGAAGCATTTCATAGATAAAGCGATGCCTGGATTCGCTGTGTATGAAGGTGAAGAGTTTGTCGACATCGGCGTACATGAAGGGCAGCTCGTCCGTGAGGAGGTAGACTAAACTGCTGGTAACGTTTTCCGGCAGGCGCCTGACCGCGTAAAGAAGGGCCGCCGTGTCCAGAACCGATTCGTCGTTCGCGCCCGAGTGGAGGGCCGGTTCAAGGGCTTGGTAGAGGGGGAGGAGGCGGCGCAATTCAATGTGGCCAAGGGCCAGGTCTCTGATAACCTGGGATGTAAAGCGCTCAAAGGCCCCGAAGATTCCCTGGCCTTCCCTGAGTATCCTGCCAAGGGAGAGGGCAAAGCCGCGGTTTTGAGAAAGAATGCCTAAAAAGGTCGGGGCGGGGATGATAAAGCAGAGGCAGTCTTCCAAGGCTTGAACGCGATACTGGCGTGGGCTGCCAAGGATGAGGCGGCCCTCCCCGAAGTAGGAGCCGGAGTCTATAACGTTTACCCGTAGCTCTGGTTTCTTTTTATCGTCTATCGACTCAACCGAGCCGGAGAGGAGGAGGAATACCCCCTCTGGCTCACCGCTGCCCCCCTCAAGGAGGACTTCGCCCCTTTTATAGGAGCTGCAAAGACCGGCTTCGACCAAGAGCGCATGGCAGGAATCCTTGAGAAACCTAAAGGGGACCACCCCAGTGAGGAAGTCCATCAAAGACCGCAGTTCGGCGGATCCGGCCTTCAGTTCCCTGACCATGCGCCTTTCACAACTTGTCGATAAGCATTGAGCACTTGCCCGAGGGGATGGGCAGTGTCTTCTTCTTTTTACCCAGGATATTGATGGTAAAGTAGTAGAGCTTTTCGCTCTCCATGTGTATTTCCCAACCTCGCACCAGTTTGTTGGATAGGATGGTTATCATGTTGCGCTTGAGGGAGAGATTTTCTATACCCATGATCTCCAAGCTGGGGATCATCCAATCAACCGTTTTGCGCGGCAGGGAGATTTCAAGGCCTACGACGTTTTCTATCATCAGGCAAATAGTGGAAAGCCCAGCTCCGGCCAAATGCTGGGCGCGGGGGAAACCTTCTTTTCCCGGCCAGAGAGCGGGGCCTTCGGACTGGGGCTTGTAGGCCTCCCAAACGGTTGCCGTCTTTGAGCCTTCCGGGGTCAGGGAATCCAGGACGTAGTAGAGATGACGGATGGAGCATTCCCGCGCCAGTTCGTGGCGTGAATATTTTTCCAGGCCCTTGATGACCATATAGGTTAAAGGGGGGAATACTGAGCCATTGTAACCGTTACCCTGGGGGCTGTAGGCCGGCTCGCTGGCGGCAAGGGTAGGGAAGGGGTGCTCAACCCCGAAGCTGGCCGGGTCGCTTAAATGGGCAATGAGCTTTTCAGCCTTGTCCTCGTTGGGCAATTCTGCCATGAGGGGCCAGAAGGAAGCGATGGTTTTAACCTTGAGTTGCTTTTCATCCGCGTCTAAGTCGTAGTAAAAGCCCTCTTCTGGGTTCCACATCTGGGAATTGACCCGCGTCTTTATGGAGAAGTAGGCGCGCTTGTACTGAAAGCTCACGTCTTTGTCGTTCATAATGTCGCCGAGGGCAGACATATAGAGGGCGTTGATGGCCATAGCCGTGTTGAAGTCCAGAAGATAGCGAGCCTTGGCCCGCGGGGCGCTCTCCAGCCCGGTGGCCGCCAGGGGCACGGCGTAGAGACCGTTTGCCTGCTTGAAGGTGGACTCAACCCAAGAGAAGTAGCGTTGAAGAATGGGGAGAACGTCCTTCACTCGTTTTTTATTGGCTACCTTGTGGTAGATATTGTATTCAGCCCAGGCAAAGAGGGGCATGCCGATGCCTTGGGGGTTCTCCGGTCCAAGTATGGCTTTCCCGCTGTCGATATCGTACTTCCAGCGGATAGCCCCTGATTCCTCTTGCTTGGCGTACAAGGCGTCAAGCTGGGAGTGGGCTGGAAATATACGGTTCGAGTACACGAGGAAGAATGAGGCAAAGATGGAGTCGTACTGGTCTAAAACCCTATCTGTCGGAGATTGGAAGAGTTTTTCCTTACCGAAGCCCGCTTCCTTGGCGGGTTGTTGCCAGTAGTCCTGGATCCACGTCCATGTTCGATCGTAGATATCGACGAAGTCCTGATCGTAGAAATGGACCTTCGGGAAATCTTTTTTATTCAACAACAGCTCCTTAGAATTGCTCCATTGTAGCATCCAGCCTCTAAAATGCAAGCAAAAAGTGTAGCAGAAAAAGCAGGATAGTCAAGCCTTTTCAACTCTTTTCTATCAATTTCGCTTCTTTTTCATTCTTTGCTAGGCTGGAACCATGCGAGGATTTTATTTTTTTCTCAGCATAGACATAGAGAATACTCTTTTTTTAGCTGGGATGCCAGTGTTTTTCTAGCTCTTTGTGATATCCCTATAGAAGGAAGCTTGTTCTTTTTACCTCTAACCCGTTTTTCCTTCAAGTTTTCCCCCAAGTTTTTACAATTCCGCGCATTTTTTTTTATCTTCATGGCATAAAACTGCAATATACGGCATGAAAGGGATACATACTCGTAAAACGGTTAAGTACGCAAAGTTTTTTTCCCTTTACAGAACTCCCCTTCTCATGTTTTAATTCTCCTATCCGTAATCCGTCCATACAACCACTATGGAGGGAAGAAGGTGACAGCCACTTGCTCGAATAAAGGAGGTGGATGAGGGTTAAAAATAGGGGAGTCCTGATTTTGGTTTTTGACCAGGCTCGGAAGGGGCGTAAGTCCTTATCGGGAATTGGCTAAAATGGTTTATCATTGGATTGGATGCGGACGTGGGACTAAAGGCGTTATGGCCGTTCCATCAGTTCGCACGGGTTGCGTATGCGGTCCGTAGAAAGTTTTAGGAGAAGTAGATGAAGAAGGTGAAACTAATTCTTGCCTGCTTCATGGCGTTGGCAGCGGTAGCGCTTTTTGCGGACGTCGCCATCGTCGAGAACCCTGATGGTGACACTGTTACTGCAACCTTCACCATGAGGAACGCCGCGGCCTCCCAGGTCGTGGTGACTGGCACCTTTAGCGGGTGGGATCCCGCTGGTATTCCCATGAAGAAGAACGACGCGGGTATCTGGGAGGTAGCGCTTACCTTCAAGAAGACCGAAGTTCTTCAGTACAAGTTCCTGGCTGACGGAGCCTGGATGTTCGATCTCAAGGCCCCTGCCAAGATCGATGACGGCTTCGGCGGCTTCAACGGCGTCGTGGACATCAAGAAGATCCTTGCCAAGTCCGCCGCTCCCGCCGCTGATGGCGCCGCTCCGGCCGCCAAGGCTGAGGGCCCCGCGATGCAGGACCTGAGCTTCGGCACATGGTCCATTGCTTATCTAGACGTCAAGGCCCTCACCAAGGCCGTTGCCGACACCTTGGACGCTAATGGCGATTTCGTATCGCTTTCAAGCGGCCTTGAGCTTGACCAGATTCGTCTCTACGCGGGTTCCTACTGGAAGGTCACCGGCGACATCCTCCCCGGCACCAATCTCTTTATTGAGATGCAGGTGCTCCAGGGCGGGTTCAACCTCTGGCAATCCAACACCATGTATAATGACGTTGCGTTCACCACCCCGGCTGACGGCCTCCAGAATGCCCTTGAGACGATCTTCCACCCCTTCTACGTCTTCAACGACGGTGGAAAGAATCCCCTCCTCGGCCACTTCAAGACAAAGCTCACCACTGGCTACGTTGACCTCTTCACTGGGTACAACTACGCCAAGGGTTCCGGCCATAGCTTGGCTTGGACCTGGGTAGACAATGGCGTAGACGCCGGCCCCGGCTTCCTTGAATTCGTGCTTGGTGACAAGCTCCAGGCTCTGGGCGAGACCATGAAGCTCACCGCTCTCGTTGGTCCCAACAAGCGCGCTGGCTACGGACTCTATTCCTGGGCTAACCTGGCTATGGGCGATTACGCCGCCGACCTTGGCTTCAATATGAAGTCTGGCGCCGGTACCGCATTTGCCTTCTTCCAGGACTACAACGCCGCCGTTTCCTTGGGCGGATCCGCCAAGTTCGGCCCCGTTGAGGCAACGGCCCAAGCCCTTATCAACTTCGGTTCTGCCGATGGTTGGAAGTTCTTTGACCAGTTCGCCGCCAAGGTTAATGTAGTATTCACCCAGCCGATGTTCGCCGTCGACTTTACCTATGAGAACGCTGGTAAGTCTGCCACGACCATCTATGGCGACACCCCCAACCAAGGCTTTAACGTGATCGGTCTTAACCCCTCGGTTAAGCTCGACTCCATTGGCGCCAAGGTGGGCCTGACCACTGAGACTAAGTTCGACTCGAACTTCGCCAATATCGGAACCACGGACTGGAACTTCTACTTCAAGCCCGCCTTCGATATCGACCTTTCCAAGTTCACCGATCTTAAGATCAGCTCCTCTACTTACACTGAGGTTAACCTCGACCTGACCGCGAAGGGCGCCGGTTTCAAGGTTCCCCAGACCGGTGAGAAGGTTGTTATCTCCGAGATGGGCGAGGCGCTCAAGTCCCTTACCCTCTACTACTCGTTTGACTTGGCTTATGCCGATCAGCAGGACAACGGAATGTACGGCGCCACCGATGGCTGGAACACCGTCCTTGCCCAAGCTAAGCTTGCCAAAGACATGGGCGCTACTGTCGGCTTCACGCTCCACGGCCTTACCATCTGGAATACGGATACAACGGCAGACGACAAGTTCGCTCCCTTCGGCGCGGCACTTGGCTGGAACATGATGCTCCCCATCGACAAGAAGCCGACCCTCTACGCCAACGCGACCTACAACTTTGACCCCTACGACAGCAACCAGGAAATCCTCGACTTCGGAGACAATGGTTACTATCGCCAGGACACCCAGGATGCCGGTTACGGTGAGGCTCACTTCCGCGCTGGCATCAAGTGGTCCTTCTAGGACAATCAGGAGGAAATGTGATGAAGAAGATTCTGATTGCCGTTATAGCGGCTTTGGTCGTGTTTGTCGCGACGGGTTGCCCCTCGGCCACCCTCCACAACACGCCTATCTCTTATGTTACCCTGTCCGTGGTAAATATGCCCATGGCTGACGGAAACTACTGCTTTGTCGGCGGTTTCTTTAAGGACGGCTGGGCCAATGACAAGCGCGAATTCGCGGTTGCCGGCGGGGCAGGAACCTATGATGGTGACGATTGCGCCACCACCAAAGCGGATCTGTATTTCTCAATCGTAAAACCCGGTTCTTGGGAGCGCCCCTTCTTCCCGGCTACCAAGGGCAATGAAAACGATTTCGGAAAGATGCAGAATTTCAAGGTGAAGATTCCAATGGACGGTCAGGCTCACGTGATCACCGTCGATGGGTCCACCGCAGACGCCACCATCAGCGTGGAGTAAGGAGGACAGAGCATGAAGAAGTTTATTGCAAGCGCTCTGCTGGTCGCACTCGCCGCCATAGCTCTGGTTGGTTGTGACGCTTTGATTGCCGGCACCAGCGCTGAGCTGAACGCTACCAAAGCAACTGCCATTGGTTCCGGCGACGCGGTCGCCACATGGACCTATGCCGGAATGATGAACACCAATTTTACGGGTATGACTGGCAACTTCGTGGTTGAGTTCTCTCAGCCCGTTCTCTACGCCACCCCCGCCGCCGCCGCCGTCGCCGCGACCGCTACAGCTCCTGCCATTGCAGCCGTTAAGGCTTCTGGCAAGGCCGATGTAAAGGTCGTGTATAACCAAGGTGGTCAGGAAAAGTCAAAGATTATCAGCATCGATGGCGAGAGCTACAGCGCCGTTGCCGCCGATTCTCGCCTCCAGGTTGTTGATGGAGTTTCCACCTTCAAGCTTCCGATGGCAGATGTCTTCGCCGCTGTCGAGGCTAATGCTGCCGGTGCTCGCCTCGTTGATGATGGTATCATCAACGCGACCTTCACCGTCTCCGGCTTCGTGTCCACCACCGAGACAGACTTAGACGGCGATCCCGCCGCCGTACCTGCCTTGGTGAAGAAAGTGACCATCAAGCCGATGCTCAACTCCATTCCGACTTTGACTGTTGTTACAAGCATAGGTCTTAATAAGGCAAAGGTTGAGGTTCCGGTTAACTCCAGCTTGACCTGGAGCACTTTTGGCCTAAGCACAAGCTCCAGCCTTTCTGGTCTCAAAGCCTACGCTGGCATGGACGCAGCCGGTGAAAAGTTAGTGGTCACCTTCTCTGATGTTCCTAACTCATATCGTTACCTCAGTGGTAACGTTTACTTCGCTTTTGGCGGGGTAAAGGCTTCCGATTCTGATGCTACAAGCCAGGTTCTCGACCAACTTAACCTTGCGGTTACTTTAGTGCCCTATCCCATGACTATGCTTAGGTATGGTTCAACAGATTTGGCGCCTACGGCAATCACCAAGTACGAAGTTACCGATGGCTCTGGCCAAGATGGCTTTGCCAAGGTTGTCTTTGTTCAGAAGAATCTCCCCTCTTCTGTTACTTCAGTTGCGGTGATGGGCGGAAGTCCGAATCCTCCAGGCGAAGGAAAGGGAATTTATGCAGCTGAATCAGACTTCACCATTGACGGTCTGCATTTTAATGATGCCCGAACTGCAAAGTTTGCCTCACTGCTCCAGAACGTAGCGGCAGGTACTGTAACCAATACCTTCTACTTCAAGCCGTATGCTTCAGCAACCGCATCATGGGGCTGGGGAGATACAAGTCCTCCCTTCCCGCAAGTGTGCTTCCGTTTTGTTGACGCCAGCTACGGCAATCTCTTAGTCGGGCAGTCTGGTGGCGATGGAAACATTTTCCTTGCCGATGTCGGCGCAGGGAAAACTCTCACTGTCGAAGTAACCCTTCCCTAATAAGGTAGGGTTGTCTTGGGGCTGGGATGCTTATTAACGGCATCCCAGCCATTAAGGCTACTATTAAAAGGAGATCAACTTTTATGATCAAGAAGAAACTGATACCTTTCTTGGTATTGCTTCTATCGGTCGTGGCCATATTTATGGCCTGCGAACCGGTTTCAAGCCTGCCTACCTATGCGATCACTTTCGATAAGAATGCTACCACTGCAACTGGTACCATGGCTGCGCAGACTATCACTACTGGCTTGAGCGCCAACCTTACGACCAACGCCTTTGCTAATGCTGGAAAGACGTTCTTAGGCTGGGCAACAAGCGCTAATGGCGTGGTAGCCTATGCGAATGGCGCCGAGTTCACGATGGGTGCAGAAGACGTGACCCTGTATGCGGTGTGGACTGTTAGTCGCGTTGCTGCTTTCACAGTGACCTTTAACAAGAACGCCGCAGCCGCTACCGGGACTATGGTCGCTCAAGAAATTGAAGTTGGCCAAAGTGAAGCTCTCACCACGAACGCCTTTGTCAATACTGGCTTTGAGTTTAGTGGCTGGGCTACCACGGCTACCGGAACCGTTGCCTACGCGAACGAGGCTTCTTACACCATGGGCAACGCCAGCGTTACCTTATACGCGGTGTGGACTGCGGTTGTACCTGCTCCCGTTACCTATGGCCTTGTGATCACAGGTTGCCCTGATTTCGGCGTGAATGGAACCACGAGTATTACCGTTGTTGGAAATCATTTCGAACCAGCATGGGCGAATACCGCTGCCGGATTGACGAGGACTGAATTTGATCTACCCGGAAATACCCTTGCATTCGAATTCACCCTCAGCACTGTCGCTACTGAATTGGAATTCAAGATGGTGAAAACGAATACTTGGAATTGCCCCTGGTTCGCAAGCGGGGAATCCGGCACGCTTTTTCTTAACTATAATGCTTCGAATAAGGTATTCGTAATTCCTTACTCAACCTTACCTACGCCCTAATTTATTTGCTTCTTTAGTCCATCCGAAAGAGCTGCCTGTGGTTTACCACGGGCAGCTCTTTCTTTATAGAAGGGAAATACGTATTCAATTGATAAAATGCACATTAAGAAAGTTTTAAAATTGACTTATCTGAATACTTGAATAAAGAGTCTTACAATGAGTAAGCTGAAACAATGAAAGTCACCACTAAAACGCCGGCTAAAATTAAAATTTTAGCGCTTGTTTTTATATTTCTTTTGCCGGTTCTGGCCCTCGTTGTTTTTGAATTTACCTTAATATCTTTAAACTACGGAATAAGTGACGCGCTTTTCCTTCCTTCCGGCATACCTGGAAAGCGCAGATTAAATGATGCTTACGTGCAGCTTTTTTCTCCGTATAGAACTTCTACGTACAAAGATGTTGACACAGTAGTCAGTCCACTGCTTATTGATATAAAAAAACCCGCGAATTCCTTCAGAATATTCGTATTGGGCGGCTCAACCGCTGAAGGCTACCCTTATCCCGCTCAATATTCCTTTACTAATATTGCCGGGCATCTTCTTCAAAGAGCGGCTAAAGATAAGAATATTGAAGTAGTTAACCTCGGTAGATCGGCCATGAGTAGCTACTATGTGCGTGAAACCGCCAAGCGGATCTGGAAGTATAAGCCCGATTTGCTGGTCGTTTATGCGGGGCATAACGAGTATTACGGTACTGTCGCGGCAGGATCGGGGGGTAGCCACGCATCAAAACTCATATATTGTACGCTCCGGAAATTCCGCTTTGTGCAACTCGTTCATAATTTTATGCGTCCATCTGCTAAAGGGCAAGATAGACAGACTACGCTCATGGCTATGCGAGCGCAGGAAGGCCTTTTCCCTCAAAATGAGTTGCGTGATAAGGAAGTGGCATGGCGCTTTTTAGATAATTTAAGCGCGGTGCAACGCGCATCCACTCAGCGCAAGGTTCCACTCTGTATTATCGATCCAGTCTCTAATTTAATTACCATGCCGCCGTTTTCCAGCGAAGAAGAAAGCTCTCTAAAACCGTTGATATTTGAAGGGCTAAAGGCGTTTCAAAAAAGCAAGGTTGAATTTGAGGCTTGGCTTGGCAATTCAAGCGCTGTTGAAGGATTTATTGAAAACGCCCATATTAAATATTTAAAAGCTGTATATCATTTAAATCAGGGCAATGGGAATTTATCAGAATTTAGCGATGCTAAGGATGCGGACGCCATGCCCTTTAGGGCTCGTGAGTCCCTTCGCTCCGCGCTACGCATGTGGGCGGAAGCCAAAGCCGAGGGGGTCATTTACATTCCCTTGCAAGAAGCCCTTATCGCGGATAAAGGCTTAGCAGTCATGAGCGATTCTATTTTTATTGACCATTTGCATTTTAACCAAGCAGGACAAAGAATAGTTGCTGCCTTGCTTGCGCGCACAATCGCTCAACGCTTCAAGGAGATTTTCCCCAAGCCGGATGAGTATTTATTTGACCCAAAAACGAGTGTTCAAATACTGCCTTACCATCCAGCTCTTGAGCTGCAATCCTTAATGGCCGTTAAGTCAATTCTTTCTGACTTGCCTTATACTGCAATGCTCATTAATTATAGCGAAATAGCCCTTTCAAGAGCGTTGTCGGAAAACATAATAATGCAGGATCAAGTAATTAGAAAGCACATTCTTGAAGGCAGTGCTACCGATATCCTTGCGGAATATGGCAATGAGATGATAAAAAGACAAAACTGGATTGCCGTATTAGAGTTGCTAGATGCTCAGATTCAAATTAGCCCGGGTTCTGTAACCCCGATTTTTCAGAAAGCTAAATTTTTAGGCCAAATGGGGAATGCGCTACCGGAAGTGTTGGATATGTATTACAAAGCGTACCTCCTTTCCGGCAGAAGAAAAGACGTTCGAAATGAACTTGAAGCTTTTGTAGGTCGCTTTAAGCTTGAAGCGGAATTAGATAAGCTTGAGGCTGAATATTAGGCCGATCTTATATCAGGATTGCTGATACCCATCATTAATGTTATTATTTAACGGAATCGGGAACTATAACCGTGTAAGGATGGAAGAATATGTCTAAAGCTAGATTAGTCAAGGAGCTTGGAGAATATCTTGCGCGTCATAAGTTGCTATTTCTCATTCCCCTGCTTGTGCTTCTTGCTTTCGTAGCGGGAATAGCCATTATTGCGCAGTCGCCAGCCATAGCGCCATTAATCTATTCATTGTTCTAGGAAATTGAATGAAGATTCTTGGCATTTCGGCTTTCTATCACGATAGCGCTGCAGCGCTCATTGAAGACGGTAGAATAGTGGCCGCTGCACAAGAAGAACGCTTTACCCGCAAAAAAGGAGACGAAGGCTTTCCTAAAAATGCCATCAATTACTGCCTCGGCTTACGGGGCCTGTTGCCATCTGAATTGGACGCTGTCGTCTTTTATGACAAGCCTATCGTCACCTTCGAACGATTGCTGTCTAGCTATTTGCACCGGGCGCCAAAGGGACTAACCAGTTTTCTCAAGGCTGTTCCGCTCTGGCTCAGGAAGAAGCTCTGGATAGAGGATGAAATAAAAAAAAGTCTTGCTGGAGTTACAACGGTACTCTTTTCACGCCACCA
Organism: Treponematales bacterium; assembly: GCA_041739325.1. Lineage (GTDB taxonomy): Bacteria > Spirochaetota > Spirochaetia > Treponematales > JBGSOB01 > JBGSOB01. The sequence continues at coordinate 5,752 of JBGSOB010000124.1, read as the reverse complement.
TATGAGCCATGCGGCATCTGCATTTTATCCATCGCCTTATGAAAGCGCCGCGATACTCACTGTAGATGGGGTTGGGGAGTGGGATACATGTACCATAGGAAAGGGTCAGGGAGGGCAAATTTCATTATTAAAGAGCGTGAAATTTCCCCATTCCCTCGGGCTTTTCTACTCAGCTTTCACGTATTATTGTGGGTTTAAGGTGAATTCAGGGGAATACAAGCTGATGGGGCTCGCTCCCTACGGGGACCCGCGCTATGTTAGCTTGATCAAGGACAAGCTTATCGAGCTTAAAACCGATGGAAGCTTCAAGCTTAATGAACGCTATTTTGACTACATTTCTGGCTTGCGAATGGTAAATAAAAAATTTGAAAATCTTTTTGGATTGCCGGCCTTAGCTCAAGGCGCAACGCCAACCAAACACTATATGGATGTGGCAGCCAGCGTTCAACGAGTGCTCGAAGATGCTTTGATTGCTTTAGCCAAAGAAGCAAGAAAAGTGACTGAAGAACGGTATTTGGTAATGGCCGGTGGTGTTGCGCTCAACAGCGTTGCCAATTATAAAATAGCAAAAGAAGCGGGTTTTGCGGGTGTATGGATTCAGCCGGCGGCCGGGGATTCCGGCGCCGCAGTCGGTGCTGCCCTCTATGCCGCACATGCCTTATTTGGTATTAAAAGAAACACGAATCATATGGCGCTAGCTGGTCAAAGTGACAAATCGGAACTTTGCGGAGATTTTTTTGATGGTATGCAAGGATCTTTTCTTGGGCCTGAATATTCTGAAACTGAGGCAGTCGCAGAATTAAATTCTGTAGGCGCTCGCTTTGAACGCCTAGAAGACAATACGCTCTTTGCTCGTACCGCAGAAGCTCTCGATAAGGGCATGGTTGTCGGTTGGTTTCAAGGCCGCATGGAATTTGGCCCTCGGGCTCTCGGTGCCCGCTCTATCCTCGGTGACCCACGAAATCCTGATATGCAAAGAATAATGAATATGAAAATTAAGTTCCGTGAAGGATTTCGGCCTTTCGCTCCAGCGGTTTTAGCTGAGCGGGCTTGCGAATATTTTGATATCGCCTTTCCATCGCCATATATGCTCCACGTTTGCCCATTGGAAAGTTCCCACCAGTTTTCGCCGCCGCATGACGAGCCAGAGGGATTTGAACGTTTGAAAATTAAGCGATCTGATATTCCCGCCGTCACCCATGTTGACTATAGCGCGCGCTTACAAACGGTTCACAAAGGATCAAATCAGCGTTTTCACCGTCTTCTTTGCGAGTGGGACCGATTAACAGGTTGCCCGGTTCTTATTAATACCAGCTTCAACGTTCGAGGCGAACCGATAGTGTTGCGTCCAATTGAAGCATATCGATGTTTTTTGGGGACTGGTATAGACGTGTTGGTTGTGGGGAATCTCTTTCTGGAAAAAGGCCGACAAGATATCAATCAAGGGAGCGATGAATTGATTACCTCATGGAGGGCTAGCCATGTCCTTGATTGACAATGCTTCCAAGCTTGGATCGCTTGCAGATAGGCGCTTTGGTTTCATCATGCCTATAGGTTTATGCTTGGCCGCAGTTTTTTCCTGGTATCGCGGCAATAATATTGCTCTTTGGTCATTCGCATCGGTAGCGTTATTGATATTCTCTCTTGCGTTTTTTTTCCCTCTTGCCTTGCGGCCACTCAGAATAGCGGGAGAGTGGGCAGTTCAGTTCATCGGGCGTATTTTAGAAATAATAGTTTTCTCTGTTTTTTTTCTCTGTTTTTTTTCTCCGGTTGCTTTGTTCAGACGTTGTCTACAAAGAGATCGAATAGCGAAAACAGCCGTTGGCTGGGTCGATATACCCGCTGAGGAAAATGACCCTGAGAGCTTAAAGCGGTTGTATTGAGAGTAAAATCAATTCTCGAGAGGAGTGTCCTTATATGAAGGTAGTTCATGGTTTTGTTGGTTGCATCTCCATAGTGCTTTTTTTATCGTGCGTGCCAAGGTCTCCAAAAACAGACCTTGGTATTTTTCGCTTTGATTCATCCAGTATCGGAATACCGCAGGATGATGATGTAAAGTTGTTAGAGCTTAGAGGCACATGGAAGGTATTGGATGGCCCTGTATTAGAGTTGCCCTCCGATTGTCGAGCCGTCCTTGGTTTTGTGGGCGCTGCTATCGGCTTTGTGCGTGGCACTGACATGAACCTATGGTTGAAAAATTCGGATGGTTGGCTTGAACTTGAGAACACACGAATGAAGGTTCCACTTTCCGCGCGACATTTTATGGATTTGGGTGACCAGCGCATGGGCTATTACTATAAGGGAAGGTTTAGCTTCTTTTATTTTGGAAAAGAGTGGGAAGCTCAGCCACAGATGGACTTTATTCCAGAAAAAGGGTGGGACGACGTAATTGCTTTCGGTGATGATTCTTTATTGGTTCGTAAAAAATCCAATTTGAGGATGTACCAGTACGTCGAGTCTTCTTGGAAGGAAATACCATCTGGGGCAAAAACCTTGCCGGAGGGGATTCGCTCAGTATTCGCTTTTTCCAACACTGGGATAGGGCTAGAGTACGACGATCATATTAGTTTTGAGTTTTTTTCCCAAGATGTTTGGGAAGAAAGGAAAGATGTAGACCTAAGTCTGGAAGGATTAAAACAATGAAAAATATTTTTATGACCATCAGTTTGACGTGCATCCTCCTCTCTTGTTCTCAAAAATCCGTTCCACCCGTTGCGCCGGACTTAGACTTTTTCCGCTTTGATATGTTCGGTTTGGGGCAGGTCGTGGAGGGCAAACTTGTGCTCCGCGACCTTGTCCAAGGCTGGCAGCTATTAAGCGCGCCTGACCTGCCATTGCCGCCCGACTGCCGGGACGTGATCGGATTTATGGATGGGACTGTCGCCCTCATTGGGGCGGATTCCTTTCAAGTCTATGGGCTTGACCGTGAGTGGACGGCCCTCCCGCAGACAATAACCAAGCTACCCAGGGACGCTAGCCACTTCATGGATTTTGGCATACAGAAAATAGCCTATCTGCGCAAAGGGAAAATTCAGTTTACCGCCTATTCGGCTGGGAAATGGAAGCTCCTCCCAAAGATGAATTTCAGCCCGCCTCAGGGATGGGAGGATATCGTCAGCTTTGGAGAAGATGCCCTGCTCCTGCGTTACCAGAATGTGTTAACTATGTACCGCTACCAAGATGGGGCCTGGAAAGAAGTGCCTGAAGGGACAAAAAGCCTAGAGGGGGATTACCTTTCCTTTTTCTCCTACACCACCAATGGCATTGGCGTTGAATACGAGGATAAGGTTCGCTTCTTCATGTATTACAAGGATGAATGGAAGGAAGTCCCCGAAGCTGAATTAGCGCTACCTAGCACATAGGCTTGTATGGAAAATTATGAGGTTCAAACCTAATGATACAGAGTACGGGGCCTGTCAAGAAAAAATGACTTCCATGCTAACGCTGCGCTGCGCTTGCTAAGACGCATGGAAGTCATTTTTTCTTGCCACCCGTACTGCGTACGCTTGAAGGTTTGAACCTCGCTAGATTCCTCAACAAGCCTAGGTGCTACGCAGGGACTAAAAAACTAGCCTGCAGGATGCCTACTCTTGATCCTCCAGTTCTCAGGAGTTTGAGCTTGCCAGGCTGATTTACGTTACAACTCTCATAGGTTCAAACCCTCGTGTGATTAAAACAAGTACGGGTGGTGACAAAAAAAACATCGCTATGCGTCTTAGCGGCTCCTAGCCGCGTTAGCATAGCGATGTTTTTTTTGTCACCAGGCCCCGTACTCTAGTTTCTATACAGGGGTTTGAACCTAAGAGCCTTACAGAGTACCAGCCTGCCAAGTAAAAACGACAACCACGCTGCGCTGCGCTTGCTAAGACGCATGGAAATCATTTTTTCTCGCCACCCGTACTTTTACCTAACAAGGTTTGAACCTTGTTAGCGCATGGCCAAGCCTATTGGGCAGGCAGCGCTACCATATTGCCTGCTCCTAAAGGTTGTTGAGGAGTAGATGCGTGCCAGGCAAAACCGATCTGCAAGACCGCAAGATTCAAACCCCCAAGTGTAAAGTAAGTACGGGTGGTAACAAAAATAAGCGTCATGCGTCTTAGCGGCCTCAGCCGCGTTAGCATGGCGCTTATTTTTTGTTACCAGGTCCTGTACTCTATTTCATATAACGGGGTTTGACCCTCGCTAAGTTATGCAGTACAGCCCTATTTGATAAGCATCGCCAGAACATTTCCTGCGCTGGATGCCGTGGCGGCGGCGTTTTGGAAAAACTCTGGCGCCAGGATGGGCACCAGGGCTAGCACGATGCCTCCCGCGATGACGGAACCTAGCTGGCCGGAAACGTTTGACGCCACGGCGTGCATGAGGATGACGTTGGTAGGATCGTCCTTGAGGGCCATCTTTTGGATGACGCGGCTACTCATGGGGAAGGCGGAAATTCCGCAGGCGCCGATCATTGGATTGATCTTCTTTTTGAGGAAGAGGTTGAGGATCTTAGCGAAGAGGACGCCGCCGGCGGTATCGAATATGAAGGCCACCAAGCCCATTGCCATGATGAGGAGGGTTCGCAGGTTGAGGAAGTCGTCAGCCTTCATGGATGCGCCGATGGTGATGCCAAGGAGAATGGTGACGATGTTGGCTAGCTCGTTCTGAGCGGCATGGGAGAGGCGCTCAACAACCCCGCATTCGCGGATGAGGTTGCCGAACATGAGGAAGCCGATGAGGGGAACGGAGATGGGAACCAAGAGGCCGGCAAGGACGGTTACCATGATGGGGAAGATAATGCGAACGGCCCGCGGCACTTCGCGATCAAAGGATTCCATTCGGATCATCCGTTCTTTTTTGCTCGTTAACATACGTATGACCGGGGGTTGTATGACGGGCACCAGGGACATATACGAATATGCGGCAACCGAAATGGGCCCCAAGAGATTGCGTGCAAAGCGGGTTGCGACATAGATGGATGTCGGCCCGTCGGCCGCCCCGATAATGCCGATGCTGGCCGCCTCCGGAAGGGTAAAGCCCAAGAGGACGGCAACCGCTATGGTAGCAAAGATACCGAACTGGGCGGCGGCCCCAAAGAGGATGACCCAGGGGCGCTGGAAGAGGGGGCCAAAGTCTATCATGGCGCCGACGGCGACAAAGATAAGGAGGGGGAAGAGCTCGGTGAGGATGCCCATCTCAAAGAGGACTTTGAGGGCGCCGTCAGAACCGGCGTGCTCCCAAATGACGCCCAGGGGCATGTTGACCAGGATGGCGCCAAAGCCTATGGGAAGGAGGAGCATAGGCTCGTAGTCTTTTTTAACGGCTAAATAGATGAGAATAAAGCCAATGATGTACATGACAGGCTCTTTCCAGCCCAAGGACATGATGCCGTCAGTAAAGAATCTCAAGAGCTCAAAGGACATAATCAACCTCTTTTAGGGGTAGTATGGGCGTATTATACATGGTTTTTGGAAATATGCACTAAAATCCTCTATGAGGACCCATAAAAGCCCCTAACCCGATCCAGGACCCTCTAAAAGCGGCCTAGGCGGGCAAACTTGACCATGCTTCCTCTTCTATGGTACTTTTTCAATAACTTTTTTCTTAAGGAAGACCTACTATGGCGAACTTTGCCTCCCTCTTACCATTGCTCCAGGCCGCCACGGCCGAAGCTGCCGCCACCAAGCCCGGCAACCCCACCCTGAACATCATCATGCAGTTGGCGCCCTTTGCCCTCCTCATCCTGGTGTTTTATTTCCTGGTCATCCGC
>JBGSOB010000104.1:0-7475 GCA_041739325.1 Treponematales bacterium | reverse complement strand
ATTGAAGTTCACGTTGTTCGTGATTGTCCCGCCGCCATTTAAGCTTATGTCAAAGGCCGTCCCCACACCGGGCACGCTCAAGGCCTGCGCCGTCAAGTTCCCGCTCACCGTCACCGAACCGCCGGTCATGCCGGTCAGGTCGAAGGTCCCGGTCATGCTGAGCGCCCCAGGAAAACTCACCGTGCTATTTCCCGTGATGACAACAGAAGCGAGGTTCGCGGGAGGATCGTCAACGAAGGCTACATCGAGGGGAATAGTCGCGGTAACACCAGGGCCAGGTATAGTAGCGGGCGTCCAATTGTCTTCGTCGTTCCAGGTATCCGCCACGCCCCCGATCCCGTCCCAAGTCTGCTGCCCCCAGAGGCCGGCCGCGGAAAAAAACAGTCCGCACATGATGAGAAATAGAATGATAAAACGAGTGTTGACTGTCTTGCTGTCGCGGCCCTGGAATCCCATGAAGGCTCCTTCTCAAAAATGTTGCTTGCTTTGTTTCCTAGTATACCACGGCCGGGGGGCGGATATGTAGTTCCCCCTCCCCTTTCATGCTCAATTTTAGCCCTTTTGGGGGCCGGAAACTCAGGTGGAAAAAAAACTCAGGCACCTTGATATGGAAGAGCTTAGGGCGTATCTTTTAGCCTAGGTATGAGCAAGCGAAGCTTCGATTTAGAGCACATCCTCAGAACCGACTCTGAACTCAATAACATCCACGACCTCGACCTCCTCTTAGAGCGCATCCTTTTAGAGAGCAGAAGAGTTGTAAATGCAGATGCTGGATCAATTTACGTAAAAGAAGGCGAAAGGCTTTTTATCCGTTATTCCCAGAATAATACCCTCCAGTCCCGCCTCCCGCCCCATCAAAAGCTCCCCTACAACATCTTCTCCCTTCCCATAGACGACAAGACAATCTCAGGCTACTGCGCCCTCACCGGCACCCTTATCAACGTCCCCAACGTCTACGCCATACCCCCCGGCTCCCCCTTTTCCTTCAACACCAGCTTTGACAAGCAAACCCGCTACAAGTCAAAGTCCATGCTCGCCATCCCCCTCAAGATGGTAGACGGCACTATCCTGGGCGTCATCCAAGTCATCAACGCCAAGAGCTTGGCCCCCTCAAAAAAGGGGCGCATCATCCCCTTTACCAGCAATGACGAGGAGCTCTTCGGCCACTTTGCCTCCAACGCAGCGGTAGCCCTCCAACGGGCGCGCATGTCGCGCGGCATCATGCACCGCATGATACGCATGTCGGAGCTGCGCGACCCCAAGGAAACCGGCCCCCACGTCAACCGCGTGGCAGGCTACGCGGCAGAGATCTACGAACACTGGGCGGTCAAGCACGATATCGGCGAACACGAGGCGGATCGCTTCAAAGACCTGCTTAAATACTCCTCCATGCTCCATGACGTGGGCAAGGTAGCCATTTCGGACCTCATCCTTAAAAAGCCCGCCCGCTTTACCGAGGAGGAATTCAAGGTGATGCAGAGCCATACCTGGCAGGGCTGCCGCCTCTTTGACGAACCCTCCAGCGAGTACGACAGCCTTGCCGCCCAGGTATCCCTTACCCACCATTGCAACTGGGACGGCTCAGGCTACCCCAGCCGCGAGGAGATCAAAGCCTTGGGCGTCGTCAGGCTCGACGAAGACGAGACCGCACCCAGCCTCCGCGGCAGGGAGATACCCTTGGGCGGCCGCATCACCGCCTTGGCGGACGTTTACGACGCCCTCATTAGCCGCCGCGTCTACAAGGAGCCCTGGGACGAGGACAAGGTCCTCAAAGAGATCCAGGGCATGTCGGGCACAAAGTTCGATCCCGAGCTTGTCCAAACCTTCTTTGAAATCCTCCCCACGATCCAACGCATCCGCGACCTCCACCCAGAGCGGGAAGACTAAGAGAAGCGGGGAACAACCTCGCGGAGGTTTTTCCCCGCGCCCTTTTTCCAGGCGGGCCTAAGGCTTCGGGGCCGGGAAAGCGCAGGCCGGGGGCTCATTGGCCACTCTACCCTCGCGGCCCTAAGCCTAGCTCTTTCAAGCGCTTCCTGCGCCTCAAAGCCCAAACCTATTGCTACTCCTGAACCAAGCCCCCCTCCCACGGTACAGGGACTCAATTACTTTTCAAAGGCTGACATCATCACTAAATTCGTGAGCGAGACGGGGCTTTCCATCGTCAAGGAAGCCTCAGGGGCGGAGTTTTCCCAGAGCGAGCTTTCAGGCGGCACCAAGATCAAGAAGTTCAGCCTCTTCGTGGACGAGGACACGGTCTACTCCATCATGGCCCAGAAGCCGCCCTTTTCTTCCGAGTGGACAAAGAGCGAGATCTACCGCGACTACCAAGACGAATGGATCAACATCCGCAAGGCCCAGCTGGACCAGTACCCGCGCCGATACGCGGAAGACGCCTCAAAGCAAAAGCCCATCATAGACAAGGGCTTTATCTCCATGGCCGGGGGCCTCTCCGCCCGTCCGGCATCCCTTAAGATCATCTGCGTCAACATCGACTACAACAGCGTCACCTTCTACCTGATCGAGCGCTAGGCTTTCAGGCGGGAACCCAGCCTCAGCTCAGAGTCTGAGGTGGTTCTGTGAGTTTTTCATGAATCGCACACGAGGGAATGGCGACGCCCGACCTCATCGCGTCCATCGCGGTCAATACGTTTTGCGATCATCTGCCTTTCTACCGCCAGGAGCAACGGCTTGCGCGTATCAGCGTGAGCATCAGCCGGAACGACATGGCAAACTGGATCATTCAGGCGGCGCATGCGGTTCGACCGGTCTTTGAACGGCTGCTTGCGCGGAGCCGTGAGTCTGAGATCATCAACATGGACAGGACGAGCCTGACGGTGATGGGCGAGCCTGGCAAGGCGAACGCCTCGAAGTCTTACATGTGGCTCATGCGCGCCGGACCGCCTGACGCGCCTATGATCACCTACCACGATAGGCCCTCCCACCGCGCGGATGAAGCGCGCTCTCTGTTGGGGGGATTCTCCGGATTCCTACAGACGGATGGCCTTGAGGTCTATCCCGCGGCTATCGCGGGGAGTTCCATCACGCATGTAGGCTGTTGGGCTCATGCCCGGAGGAAGTTCCACGAGGCGCTCAAAGCCGTTCCCGCGTCAGAAACAGCGAAAGCAGGCATGGCGTGGATCGGTCAGCTCTACGCAGTTGAACGTGACTTGAGGAAACGCCTCACTGAGGGGGCTATCGATAGAAAGACGTTCTTGGAGGAGCGGCTGAGTCAGGTTGAGCCAATCCTTGATGATTTCAAGCGCTGGCTCGACACGGAAACGCTGTCCGTGCTGCCCTCCAGCTTGGCCGGAAAAGCGATCTCCTATACCCTCGGGCAGTGGGAAAAGCTCATTCGATACCGCGCACATGCGGATCTCACACCGGACAACAACCTGGCTGAAAATGCGATTCGCCCCTTTGTGCTGGGTCGGAAGAACTGGCTCATATGCGGTTCACCTGAAGGCGCGACGGCGTCCTGCGTCATCTATTCGCTGATCGAAACGGCAAAAGCCAATGGCTTAAACGTGTTCGACTTCCTTGTGTCGCTGTTCCACTATGCCCCGTTCGCAAAAAGCGACAAGGATTGGGATTCGCTTTTACCTTTCAAGAAGTCCTTTGAACTCCTTCCCGGCCATACGATCAATGTCCCCACGGGATTATATTGAACCCCTTTTACCTCGGATGAGGGTGGGGTTGGTTTCGCGGTTACTTAATAATGCCATAGTCCCCTCAGACGAAAAATTTTTCGACCCGCTTCGCGGGAGGAGGGGTTTTTTCTATTCCCCTCCTCCTTGTTTCTCTAAGTCCGCAGGACTACGATGCCCTCTGCTCCCTTCGGCTTAACGCCTCCGGTCACCGAGTGCCTCGAAGTCCTGCTATTTTCTGCAGAACTCAGGGGCGGACAACCCGGAACCCGACACCGCTGCCCTGGTAGCTCGGAATGTCGCTGCCCCGGCCAGCGACGGTGCAGCCAGTCGCACCGCCGTTCCAACCGCCACCGCGTCCGACGCGGAGCGCGCCCGAAGCGGCTCCCCGGTAGTCGGTCTCGGTCCCATTGGGGTAGGAGGGACTCCAAGCACTCCAATCCCAGCACCATTCCCAGCAATTACCGCTCATGTCGTACAGGCCAAGCTCGTTGGCTAGTTTGCTGCCCACTGCGTTACTTCTCAGGGTTGTTGTTGCGCCGGCTTGGCCACTGTTATATCCATACACCGCATAATCACCAATTGTGTTGCTCCCCGTGCTCCCGGCAAAGGGTTTTGCATAGCCTGTACGGTTAATACCTCCCACCATGGCTCCAGGTTGGCTGTCAAGGGTCGCTCCCATGGCCGCCCACATCCATTCCGTCTCCGTGGGTAAGCGGTAGCCATTAGCCTCCCAGTTTGCTGTAGCAGCGTTCCAATCTGTGTTAGCTGATGTTGGGATGCTTGCATAGGCAAGTCCGGCCCAATCACTAACTGTGGCCACACTATACACAGGTGTCAGACCTTCGGCGATGCTGAGTTTGTTGCAGAAAGCTATGGCGTGGTACCAGTTGGCTCGCTGCACCGGATCTATAGTTCCAGAGGAATAGATGGTTTGGCTGGGGTCAGTCCCCATAACCGCTAAAAACTGAGCCCGTGTAATCTCATGAGCGCTCATCCGGTAGGCCTGGGTGATTACACTGATGTTGGCGGCATCAGCATCTCGCTGGAAGCTACCAGCAGGAACGGTCACCATACTTAACGGTAATACTGTTTCTACTACTCCTACTACCTGCACATTCGCGGTAGCGCTGCCGGCGCGGCGGCCATCCGCAGTGAAGGCGGTTACGTCAATGCGGTAATAGCCCTGTGCCCAACTGCTGTCAAAACTGAAAGTAGCTCCGGTATTCCGGGGGCTTCCGTTTACATACCATACGTAGGTTACATTGTCACTGTAGTTGCTTACCGCGGCGGTCAAGGCCAGGCTCTGGTTTTGCGGTTTGGTTGCGGCGCTGCCGCTCATGCTAACGTCCAAGGGCTCACCCATTTCTGGAGTCATATTGATTTCAAGCTCACCCGTTGCCTGGTTGACATTGCTAAAGGCCAGGGTGCCGCTGGTAGTTTGGGCAGCTACAATCCGCACTACTTCTACCGCGCCGATGGCCAGATGCCCATTGTCCAAAAGTCTGAGGATCAGGGTATGATAGCCGGTGGCAACATCGCTGGCGCTCACGCTGGCGGTTCCAGCACTGCCGTTAACAACAAAGGCTAAATCACGGCTACTGCCGCTGTAGGGAGTCAAGGTTGACTGCACCTGGGCGGTCTGCACTTGGGCTGCTGGCCAACTGACGTTCAAGTTCAGGGTACCAAAGCCGTCATAGGGCCGTACCGTAATGGCAAGGCTGACACTGGCATTGGAGAGTAGGGTAACACTACCGTTCCCCTGTCCAATGGCTGTCCCATCGCTGTTGCAGGCGGTGGCAATGACGCTCCACGGGCCAAAAGCGAGGTTGGTGACAGTCACAGTGCCGCCAGTGCTTACCGACTGGCTAAAGGTTCTCCCATCAGGGCCGGTACCTTCAAGGTCATAACTCACCGGGTTCATACTGATCCCAGGCAAAATACTCCGGCTGACGGCATCGGTCATAGACACCGTTAAGGAGCCACCCTGCTCGGGACTGATTGGATTCTGACAACCAAAAACGGCCATAATGGCCACCAGGCTTGCCAGCACAAGTGCTTTCATCTTGTTCATTGATTTACTCCTAGACTTCTTTTTTATAACGGATTAACAATCCGTTGCTTTTTTTTTGCGACGCAACGCGCTGACTAGAGGAAAATTACATTATGTAGCCCTCTTATAGTATCACGGTTTTTACGGCCTTCACTCTTTTTGAAAAAAACCTTAGTCAATTGAGGTCCTGGAAACTCATGCTAATCTGAAATCCTCCCATCGATACCCAGACATCCACCCCCTTCCCGAATTCATACGGACTGGCCAAGAGCCGTTCGCACTGGGCAAGGTACTTTGCCGGGGCGAGTAGCGCTCGGTCAGGGGGGCAAAGGTGGCCGTGGCGGCGTCAGCATCAGGGGGGGGTATTGATTCATGGCTTCATGACTACAGCGATATCACCGGTTGCGGAGAATGACAAGCTAATCTCCGCATATATTGCGTAGTTTAGCTTGTTATTCTCCGCATTTCCCTCTATAGTGAATAATATGAGCTATATCTGGCAGAACCAGGATTGGCCGCAGTTCCGCTGGGACAAAGAAGCGCTCAGCCAAGCGGTGAGTACGGCCCGACACGAACAGGGCCTGCGCTTGGGTCAGCTGGAAGCGCTGGGCTTTTCCGGGCAGCAGCACAGCGCACTTACCGCCCTGACTGAGGAAATTCTAAAAACTAGCGAGATCGAGGGCGAACTCCTGGCCACCGAGGCGGTGCGCTCATCAGTTGCCCGACGCCTGGGTATTGATACCGGCGCCCTCGCCCCTGAAGACCGTAGAATCGAGGGCCTGGTGGATGTAGTGATGGACGCCTCACGCAACTACCTCTCCCCATTGACCAAAGAACGGCTCTGGGCCTGGCAGACTTCGCTATTTCCGCAGGGGCGCTCAGGCCCTTTTAAGGTCGGTGTCGGCCGCTGGCGCACTGACAGTAATGGACCCATGCGGGTAGTCTCGGGATCCATGGGCCGTGAAAAGGTACACTATCAAGCACCAGCAGCCGAGCGGCTGGATGCGGAAATGGAGGGGTTTCTAGTCTGGTTTAATGCAGAAGGGCAGATGGATCCCCTCCTTCACAGCGCCCTTGCCCATCTGTGGTTTGTCAGCATTCATCCCTTTGATGACGGCAACGGTCGCATTGCCCGGGCGCTCGCCGATATGTCGCTCTGCCGTTCGGACCGCCGGGCCGAGCGTTTTTACAGTATGTCGGCCTAGATTCGCCGACAGCGTGGCGCCTATTATGCCATTCTGGAGGAAACGCAATCCGGCGACCTTGATGTCACTCACTGGATGCTTTGGTATCTGGACTGTTTCCGTAAGGCGGTAACTCATGCCTCGGCTTCCTTAGCTATTCTGAGAAAAAAAGGCCTGTACCGGGAGAAATTGGCTCTGATGAGGGCAAACGAGCGGCAGTTTTTAATGCTGGAAAAGCTCTTGGATGGGTTTGAAGGAAAACTGAGCTCCAGCAAATGGGCTCAACTTTCCAAATGCTCGCAAGACAGCGCAAACCGGGACATTGCCGCCCTGCTGGAGGCGGGTATTCTCCGCCGTGGTCCCGCCGGCGGCCGTAGCACGAGCTATGAGCTGGTGGAATGGGCTGACTGACAGGAATCCACCAGGCATGCACCCTCAGGCAGCCCTGGAAGAGAGGGGCTGTCCAAGAAGAAACTTTGGACGGCCCTTTTTTCTTAGTTCACAATGAAAATTCGACTTAGATCATGGGATTTCGCTACTCTCACACGTTTTTTAGGAAGATCAGACTTGTAACGACAGTAGGAAGGGATATTA
>JBGSOB010000103.1:0-18933 GCA_041739325.1 Treponematales bacterium | reverse complement strand
AATATCCCTTCCTACTGTCGTTACAAGTCTGATCTTCCTAAAAAACGTGTGAGAGTAGCGAAATCCCATGATCTAAGTCGAATTTTCATTGTGAACTAAGAAAAAAGGGCCGTCCAAAGTTTCTTCTTGGACAGCCCCTTTTTATAGCTTGTACTTCTGCACTAAGTTTTTCTCAATGCCAGATTCCACGCTCGCCTCCACTTCCACATAGCCTTCCAAGCCGGAGCCGCGAAGCTTTTTTTTAAGAAGCTCATCAAGTTGGAAGATGCCGGCGGAATTTGACAGGCTCACCTTGATAAGAATGGGCTTTTCGCCGGAAAGGATCTCTATCTTCTCTATAGCAGCTGCTGAAATTGAATGGATTGAGGTACAACCGGACTCAAAGGGAATGCGTGATCTGCCCGAAGTCATGTCCAAAGCATCGGCAACCCGCACGATGCCGGCTTCAATAGTCATAGGTCTTCCGTCAGCCCGGTGGGAAATGATGGAGTGCAGGACCTCAGAGCGGATCATCACCCTTTTTGCCGGAGAATAGAGCCCTTCCAAGAGCTGGTCTATCTTAGGCAGAGCGACAAAGAGACTGAACTGTTCATGATCGGAGCGTTGGATAGACATGCCTAGGTCATGGAGGAGGGATGCCAAAACGACAACCACTTCGGCGTCCTCGGGTGTAAAGCCTAAATCCTTGACCACCCCGGGCACGACACCGCATTCCATAAGTTGCCTTAACATTTTGAGCGCTATATTCGACACAATTTGAAAATGGACTGGGCCATGGTCAGTCATGCCGAGCCTATCGACGGCGTTGACATTCATGATTGTCCAAAGGGCATAGAGCTCCTCATCCGTATTTACGCGTTCGATAACCGTTTGCAGTATGGGATTATGACGAGACGGCAAGCGGATCTCCACCCGGGTTGCCGACCCTAAGCCGCCTTCAAGCATTTCCCCTTGTATGGCCGCGGCAGTCGCGTCGAAGGGAAGGGCATGTTCCTTAGGAACATTATGTTCCTTGTGAAAAGGCTTTTCACTTGTTTTTTTTTCTTCATTCTTCATTTAATTTCCTCTCTTTAAATTTACCGCTTTCAAGCCCCATCGCATAGGCCGGAAAGAAGATTCTTCATTTAATCAGCTTGCGCTTGACGCGCTTCACGCGTTTTAAACCCTCGGGATTCATACGCTGGATGATGTACCAGGTAAAGGCGGCAACCAGACATAGACCAAAGCCCAGGAGGGGATAGGAGACATAGAAGGGCAGACCCTGTGTCATGGAAGTGTACTCAGACATTCCCCCTACTCCGGCTAAAAAGTTAAGCGGCATGAATACAACCGAGACGATGGTAAGCCGCTTGATGAGAATATTTAGATTGTTGTTGACGATATTTCCGCGGGCGTCGGTAAGGCTGGTAAGAATGTCCGCATATATTTCCGCTTGCCGGTTGCACTGGGCGTTCTCGATCATTATATCGTCCAACAACTCGCGGTCATCCTCTGAAAAACTGAGCTTGCCCGCCGAATTGCGAAGGCGTTCAAGAACGGCGGCGTTTGAATTGATGCCGTTGAGGATGAAGATCAGGCTTTTTCCAATGGAGAACATCGATAAGAGATGTCGGTTCTCCATTGATGTGTTTACCTTCTGCTCAAGCGAGTCTGAAATAAGGTTGATGACCTTGAGGTGCCCGAAAAAGTGCGCCACTGTGGCGGAGAAAAGGCGCAGGGTGAGCTCATTCAGGCTGCGCACGCGGGAAATAGGCTTGAGTTCGAGAATATCCTTCTCGTCAAAGGGGCAAACCATGATGAGCTTATCCTTGAAGAGAAAGAGGCCAAAGGACGTAACGCGGAAGAGGTATTTATCCGCGTCCGAATAATTACGCGGTGTTTTGAGGATCATCACCACATGGTCGTCTTCGATCTCTAGCCGCCCTAGCTCATCCGGATCTAGGGCAGATGAGATGTCGTGCTCGGCAAGGCCCATTTCCGCCAATTGGGAGCGATCCTCGGCGCTGGGAGTCGAATAGCAGAGCAGTTCCCCGATGTCAAAGGATTGGTGCAGCCTACCGCCCTCAAGCTTGTATATTCTTTTCATCCCTACCCTCCCCTGCATTCATGGATGTATTTTTTAAGAGCGTCGTCAATTCTCTATCGAAAGCCTGTGAAAAAGCCCGTGACTCGCGTTGGCCGTAATTGTTATTGCCTGGATTTACAAGCCCGTTGATAGCAAGCTCGCGCATGGCGTCCCGCAGAGAGCGCCGCTCGCGCACCGTCTCCCGCAAAAAAACGTCTCCCCTGTCGTTGATTACCCGTAGGCCCTCAGGTCCAGCCAGGAGCAGGCGCTCGGCAAGGGGGATGTCGCGAGTGACGATTAAGTCCCCAGACTGGGCATGGTCGGCGATATAGGCATCAGCCACGCCCTCTCCTTTCTTAACGCGAACCAAGCTCACCCCGGCTTGTTTGGGAAGAGGTATAGGCCGGTTGGCCACGAAGACCGCTTTTAGTTTTTGGGAACGCGATAACTCCGAGAGAACCCGCCGGCACATAATATCGCGCACGGGAATCGGCAGAGAATCAGCGTCTCCCCAGATCGTCATGTTTTGCTCTTCCCGTAGATCTTTTCCAGCTGATTCACTATGGCTTGGAAATCTCGTGGGTAAGGCGCCTCAAAGGAGCTGGGGCTACCGGGGGGCAGAATGTCTGCCGGTAGGCTTAAACTCAGGGCATGTAAAGCCAGACGCGACAGGAGGGGACGCTCCTCGTAGGGGTCCCCTTGTCGACCTCGTTTGAAATCAGAGAGGAAGACCGGTTTTGGTTTGCCGTAGAGTGGGTCGCAAAGAATGGGGTGGCCCAAGCTGGTCAAGTGGACGCGTATTTGATGGGTACGCCCCGTTTCTGGTCTGGCTTCTATGAGGCTGTACTGCCCGTATTCGGCAAGGAGCTTGAAAACCGTGCGGGTTTGCTTGCCGCGACGCGTATCGATGACAGTGCGATGCAAACGGTCACCGTCCGCGCGCAATGACAACTCGCAGACCTTTTCCGTCCAATCCGGGCGGCCGGCCACGAGGGCGTGATAAACCTTCTCCACCCGCCGTTCTTGGAAGGCTAGAGACAACGAAGCGTGAATTTCTTTGGTACGGGCCATAAGGATGAGACCCGATGTATCGCGGTCTATTCGATGCACGACGAAAAGCCGGCCATAGGTCTCGGACAGAATATCCACGAGTGGAATGCGGCCTTCTGTGCCAGCTCGAGGCGTATCTGGTCCGTAATCCGAATGCTCAGGCGTGCCGGGCCGCTCGGGGATGACGGGCACGCCCGCCGGTTTGGATACGACGAGAAAGGCATCCGTCGCAAGGAGGACGGTAGGTTCAAGCCCCTTCATTTACGGCCCTCCTTCCAGGGAAACAGCATGCCTCGCAAATCGCGCTTGCCGATGAGTTCTTCCTCTTCCACCAAGAGCTCCTTCCAGGGAATCTTGCGCCGCGGGGCAGTAGGATTCTCTTCCAAATAATCATATTTACGCATACGGAGGCGCAGGGCGTCACAGAGGGCTAACTGAATGCCCGCCGGGCCGGGAAGGAGGCCTGCGACAAAAACCGACATGAGGCTGAGTGAGAGAGTCCAGAAGCCCATGAAGAGGGCAAAGCCCGGATTGTCCAAGGCGATAAGGAAGCACTTCTTTATAAGGATGGGGAAGGATCCCTTAAGGCGGGAGAGGACGGGAAAGAAAAATTGAAGTGAAAGCGCACATACTACCAAAACCCAAAAGACCATCGCCGAGGCTAATGTACCTACCAGCCCCCCTTGAGATGCATAGAAGCGAAAGCTGAAGACGGCGGTAAAAACGATGAGGGCGCTCAAGAGACCGAAGAGGAGGGTCTTGAGCGCGTTACGCTTTATGCCTGCAAAAAAGTCTCGTAGACTTGCTTTTTGATAGTCGGCCAAAAGATTGACGAAGGAAGCGCTTCCCCCGGCGTAGAGGCAAATAATCAAATAGCCGATTAATAGGGCTAGGACCTCCCACAGCCCCAAACTCATACTGCCGCGAGCGCTGAGAAAGGCCCAGCCCAGAAGGCATTCGCCAACCAAGAGGGCGGTAAAGAGGATATTGAGGAGGGCTAGGGAAAAGAGGTTGTCCCAACCGTCAAAGAATGTCTTTTTAAGAAAAAGGGAAATCATGGACAGATCATAGCCCTTTTTAACGCGGCTTGGCAATCTTATAGACGGAAACAAGAACCCCAGGATAGCCTAATTGTTCAAGCCTTAAGCGCTCAAGCTCAGCGCGCTCCGCTGCAAGCCCAAGAAGAAGGACACGGTAAAAGGCGCCGACTTTGCGGATCTCCGGCAGATAACCAACCGCGCTCAGCCGGGCGGCGGCGGAATCAGCATTTTCTTTTTTAGAAAAACTTGCTACCTGGATGTCGCACCAGGATTCTGGCGTCTGCGAGAGCGGACTCGGCAGCGGGGATGGAGATGACGAGGTGGATTGAGAAGATAGGGGGCCAAGGGCCATGCCGGATATTTCCCGTATGCTCACCTGGGCGGTTCCCGTGCGGATCATCCCGATTGCCTGGGCCGCCGCTTCGGAAAGGTCGAGGATGCGCCCGGCGATAAAGGGCCCGCGATCATTGACGCGAACGACTACGGCTTGGCCACTAGCCAGGTTTGTCACCAAGAGGAGGGTTCCGAAGGCAAGGCTACGATGCGCGGCGCTGTAGGCGAATCGATTAAAAATTTCACCGTTTGCCGTTTTGCGACCATGGAAGGGTATCCCGTACCAGGAGGCGATCCCCTGGGCCGAATAGCCTCCAGAAGTGGGCTTAGCTTGCGCGAAAAGCCCGCTTAAGGGAAAAAAGAGAAGAATTAAAAGAAAAAGGATTGAAAATGGGCCTGAGCAAGCCCTATTGGTTCTCATAACTGAGCACTTCTTCCTTTACGTATTCAATCTTTACCCCGGCTTGCGCGAACATATCCTCGCTTTCTTTGCCTGAGTGGTAAACGCGTTCACACACCACGCGTTTGATACCGCAGTTGATGATCATCATAGCGCAGGTGCGGCAGGGGGTCATGCGGCAATAGAGTGTGCTTCCATCTATGGAAACCCCGCGCTTGGCGGCTTGGCAGATTGCGTTTTGCTCGGCATGGACCGTGCGCACGCAATGCTGGCTCACAGAGCCGTCTTCATGCAGCATCTTCTTCATCTGGTGGCCGACCTCGTCACAATGCTTGAGCCCGGCCGGAGAACCGACGTAACCTGTAACCAGTATCTGGTTGTCCTTGGCGATCACGCAACCAGAACGACCGCGGTCACAGGTGGCGCGCTTGGCGATCGAACCGCAAACTTCCATGAAATACTCGTCCCAGCTGGGGCGCTTATAATCGGGATCGGACATCTGTAGCCTCCGTTCACAGTATAACGCGGATTTCCGCCCCGGCGAAGATCCTTTTTCATTTACCCGGGAAGCTAAGCCATGCTAGAATAGACAGGATATGAAACGCACCCGTTTTTCTCTTGACAGCCTTCCCCTCTACCTACGCTCGGCCTTCGGCATTGTCTGCGTTTTAGCCCTCGGCGCCGCCCTAGCCCTTGTCCTCTTTCCATCCAGTCACTTAATGATCACTATTCTCGGCATCCTCTCCGCCTTGAGCATCCTTATCTTTACCTTTGTTTCCGCCCTTTCCCTCGTCTTTTCCCGGCGCCTTAAAAAGGATTTCAGCCGCCTCCTTGATTTTTGCCGACACCTGGGGGAAGATAGACACGGCCCCTTCTCGCTAGACCTGGAAATTGATGAGTTTTCCCTTATCGCCGCCGCCTTCGGAGACTCCATCCATAAGCGGCTGGATACGGAAGAAGCCCTGCGGCAGAGCGAACTGGACCTTGAGAAGGCAATAGAGGAAGCCGAGGCCGCCAACCGCGCCAAGAGCGAATTCCTGGCTAACATGAGCCACGAGATCCGCACTCCCATGAACGCCATCCTCGGCTATTCCGACCTCTTGGATTTTATGATCACGGATGCGCGGCAGAAGGGTTACGTCCAAGCCATTCGAACATCGGGTCGGAGCCTCCTCTCCCTCATCAACGACATCCTCGACCTCTCTAAGATCGAAGCCGGCAAGATGGATCTTAAACTGGAAGCCACCCACGTGCAGGACCTCTTGCAGGAAATGGCGGTAATGTTCCAGCCGCGCGTAATGGAAAAAGGCCTCTACTTCAAGACCCAACCCAGCTATGAACTCCCCTACACACTCCTCTTGGACGCGGGGCGGCTCAGGCAGATTGCGGTCAATCTTATCGGTAACGCAGTGAAATTCACCGAATCTGGCGGGGTAGCTGTTTATTGCGACTACCGCCCGCCTTCAGGAGAATCTTCCTCCGGAGCCCTCATTCTCACCGTGGCCGATTCAGGCATCGGAATAGCCAAGGAAGCCCAGCAGCTTATCTTTAAGCCCTTTACACAGGGCGATTCTGAGCTTACAAAACGCTACCAGGGCTCGGGACTGGGCCTGACTATTTGTAAAAAACTTGCAGAGCTTATGGGTGGCTCCATTTCCATATCAAGCCGCGAAGGAGAGGGAAGCCGCTTTACCGTTACCATTCCCTGCGAGCCCTTGGTAGACGCCGGGCAAAGCCAGGGCGAGGCAGATATCGACTTCGAATTCCTGCCAGCTACCATTCTAGTCGCGGACGATATCGAAACCAACCGCCTCCTGGTTGTGGAGATATTGAAACAAAAAGGCCTGGATGCGGTAACCGCCAAAGACGGGCTGGAAGCCATGGAAAAGGCAAAAGAGATCAATCCCGACTTGATTATCATGGATATCCGCATGCCCACCATGGACGGTTTTGAGTCGCTCAAGCGTATTCGCGCCCTCGTGCCGCCCATCACCGCCCCCGTTATCGCATTAACCGCCCAGGCTCTCACCCAAGATGAAGAGCACATCATGGCCGCCGGTTTTGACGGCTATCTGCGCAAGCCCCTGGCGCGCGGAGACCTCTATAGAGAGCTCTCTCGCTTTCTCAAAACAGTAGGTGGGCCGGATCAGGCCGGGGAACAAGATCAGGCGGGGGTCAATGGCCCTAAAACATTCACGACAGGGGCTCAAGGATTGAGAACAGGGCTCAGCCCCCTCTTGGGAGATGAAGAAGCCTGGCGCATACCTACGGATAAAAAAACGGCTTTGGACGAGGCTTGGCGCCTCTGTAACGAACGCAACCGTTTGAGTGACTATGAGAGCTTTGGACGCTCGCTCTTGGACTTAGGCGTCGTCTTAAATATCGATTCACTGAGCGCCTTCGGTCAACGCGTTATCGACCTGACCGCGGATTTTGACGTGCGCGGCCTTGTAACGGCAATGGAAGAATACGGCCGGCGCGCCCTTGATTGCCGCCGCGCTCCCGGCACGGGCCGCCCCATCATTCGAGGATAAAAACCAAATTTAAGCCTTCCAGCTTGAATTCCCGCGCTGAATTGCGGCGAATCTCTGGCGGAGGACGTTATGACCACAGCCTGCCTGAACGAAACCAGCCCGGAGATGTCTGTGCCCCCAGCTAGCGGCGGCCCTAGAGAAAAGGTTATAGATCGAGGAATCAACAGCCTCTCCGACACAGAACTCTTGCAAGTCATCCTTGGCTCAGGAACAAAATCCCGCGGCGTGGATAAGCTAGCCGGAGACCTGACACTTCTCTTGGACGCATTCAAAGGCCTGCCGGGTATAAAGGACTTTTTAGCGGTGAAGGGCATAGGACCGGCGCGCGCCTGCGCCTTGGCTGCAGTCTTTGAGCTGGGCCGCCGCCGCTTTTTGCCTGGAGATATGACCATCAGCCAACCTGGTGACGTCTATCCCTTAATCTCCCATTATGCGGACCGCAAGCAAGAACGATTTTTAGTGCTCTCACTCAACGGAGCCCATGAGGTTATCGCTATCAGGGTCGCTTCGATGGGCCTTCTCAACCGAACCCTCATTCATCCCAGGGAGGTCTTTGCCGACCCGATAGCGGACCGTGCGGCGGCCGTGGTGGTTGCGCACAACCATCCTTCTGGAAAACTTGAACCGAGCCAAGACGACATCGAAATCACGGAGCGCCTTGCGCGAGCTGGGCGCACCATAGGCATTGAGCTCTTGGATCACCTCATCTTTTCCTGGCAGGGCTATTGGTCTTTTCTTGAACAGAAGCGGGAGTGTCTAAAAGAAGCAGGGATATAGGCCAAGCAGACGCTTATTTCCTACTCTGGTTTTTACTACGACTATCGGCACAAACGCCCATCCGAAATAGTTTGGCCCTATGTCAAGCGCAGCCAAAACTCGTACATATGTATTTATGATAAGCATAAAAAGCTAACACTGCCTTATACTTAAAACCCATAGCTCCACTGGACAGGTCTTCACAAGGAGAATCAATGCGTTTTTATCTATCATTTTTCTGTATCTGTATAGTTTTTTTTCTAGCTCTTTCCTGTAAACAAGCAATTGAGCCGGAACCTTCCCCGCATTCCGAGGATTTAGCGCCAGGCGCCCCTACTAGTGTTAGGGTCATTGAAGGTAAAGCTAGTCTAATTCTCGAATGGGAAGCCACAGGGGGAGCTGATTCTTACCTCGTGCGTTATGGCATAGGCACAGGGGCTGAAGTAGCCACTAATAGCGTAGATTCCTCAATGATAGACGGTACAAAGGCCATCATAAAGGATCTTGATGATGGCACGAGCTACACCCTTACCGTAAGCGCGCTAAATAGCGTCGGTGAAGGACCAGCCAGCGCGCCGATTACTGCTACCACGGATTTTGTCACGGGTGACGCCGTTAGCGGCATTGAATACTTCCCAGACACGCCTGGCCTCTGTAGCGAATTCGACTTTACGGCCTATGGGGGACAGGCCGCGGAGAGCGGTAAAAAGTGGCTCATCTTCCATTCTCCCCCTGAGGACGCACGTATTTTTTATACCTTTAGTTCTGAAAACGGGGGGATGTGGGAAACCGGTAGATACTATAATTGGGTACCCGACTTCCGTTTTTTCCCCTACCGTTGGATCCACTGCGACTACCGTCAACGGGGGATTTTAGATCTGCTCGCTATCGAGGATGCGCCACTCCCAGGGGGACAATATTCACATAATGGTATCCAGTTCTTCGTATCCCGCCTGGCCGAGCCCAATTCATACGGAAGATCGAATTTGCTAAGAATTAGTTTTGATGCGCGATCAAACGGAGATAATGATTATCGTGGAATAGGATACTATATCCTCCAAAAGAACGTGGGTATTTTTAGGATGGATTTTATCCATAGCGCCCAGGGTGCTTTCGGCGCTGCAGGAGACGGCTTTGAATACCAGCTCAGGAGTCAAACCACAGCAGTAGAAAAGACGATTAGCGGTAGACTCCTCAATGCAAATTCCCAACCGATACCCGAATCCTACGTCAGTTTGAACTGTCCTGGAGTCACTAATTTACACAAGTACATTATCTCTCCCTGCGCAACGGATGGTAGCTTTAGTATTACCGCGCATTTCCCCGACAATGCGCCTTTTACCATCTACTATGGCGTTGACCGAGGATATGACGGAAACTTCGATGAGTCCTTCCCGCTTACTAAAAAACCTCCTTATCAGTGGAGTGGCTCAACCCTAGATTTGGGTACGGTCAGTTATACTCCGACAGCTGGAGGAGAGACGCCTTCAATAACGCCGCTGAGTATGGTATCTGTGCCGAGTGGGTCTTTTTACCGTTGGGGAAATACAAGCGATATAAGCACCCAGGCTAGCTTCCTTATTTCCGAGCGCGAAATAACCCGCGATCAATTCTCTTCTGTCATGGGCTTTGATCCATCCGACCCTTATGCGTCAAAAACCTTGGATTCACCCGTTACCTATGTGAACTGGTACAGTACCCTTGTTTTTTGCAACAAGCTTTCAATCGCGCAGAGCCTTACGCCCGTCTATTCCATATCAGGCTCTAGCAACCCTAACAACTGGGGAGCTATTCCAAGCGCGGTCAACCCAACCTGGGACGCAGTAAGCGCGAATTGGGCCGCGAATGGATATAGGCTTCCAACCGAAATGGAGTGGCTATGGGCCGCTATGGGGGCGCCTTCCGAAACCATGGCGCACAATACCATTCCGTTCGCGGGAAGCAACGGAAGCAATCTCTTGGCCGACTATGCTTGGACGTCTGAAAATTCTGATTATCAAGCTCACCCAAGCAAGACGAAGTTGCCCAACGCCCTCGGGCTTTACGATATGAGCGGCAATGTGTGGGAATGGTGTTGGGACCGTTACGCCGGATGGCCTTCAGGAACCTTAACGGATTTCCGTGGTCCAAGTTATCCGGATGCGGATAATATGCATCCACTTTGGGGTGGCAGCTGGATGGAAAATTATCAACGCGCCGCCTTGGATTGGCGCCGCCTACGGGATCCCATAGATTACAAGTACAAGGAAGCAGTCGGCTTTAGGGTGGTTAGAAGATAATAAAAAAAGGGTGCCCGACCTTGTGGGGGCACCCTTTTAATTTGATTGAAAGCTACTTCCTTCGCAGAGGAAGAAAGCAGAGACGGCTTAGACCTCGTCGTCCTCGTCTTCATCGTCGTCCGGGATCGGGGCAGCGGCAACCTCAACCTCGACGCTGTCGTCATCGTCTTCATCGAAGGGGGCGGCATTGAGGGCATCTTGGCGACGCTGCTCAAGCACCTCTTGAACGTAAAGGTCCAAGTCCTCGTTGTCCTCATCGAAGAGCTTGATGTTGCGGTACTGGCGCATGCCGGTACCGGCGGGAATCAAGTGGCCGATGATGACGTTTTCCTTAAGACCGCGCAGATTGTCCACCGCGCCGGCTATGGAGGCATCGGTGAGGACGCGTGTCGTCTCCTGGAAGGAGGCGGCGGAGATGAAGGAATCGATCTTCAGGCTGGCGCGGGTAATGCCCAAGAGGAGGGGGCGCGCCACGGCCGGCTGACCGCCTTCATCTATGACCTTGCGGTTTTCTTCGTGGAATTTGAACTTATCCACCTGCTGACCATGGATAAAGCGGGTGTCTCCCACCGAGACGATCTCCACCTTCTTCATCATCTGGCGGATAATCACGCCGATATGCTTGTCATTGATGGTAACGCCCTGGAGGCGGTAAACCTGCTGGACTTCGTCCATGAGGTAGCGCTGGCAGGAGTTCTCACCCATGATGTGAAGCATGTCGTGCGGGTTTTTGTTTCCGTCGCAGAGCATATCCCCGGATTCGACGACGTCGCCGTCGCGGACTAAGAGGCGGCGCCCCATGGGAACAAGATGCTTGAATTCCTTACCGAAGACGTCGCGCACGATGATAACGCGCTTGCCTTTGATGATTCCCTTGAAGGCTACCGTTCCGGAAACCATGGCGATGACGGTGGGGGTCTTGGGCTTGCGCGCTTCGAAAAGCTCGCCTACCCTCGGCAGACCGCCGGTGATGTCCATGGCCTTGGCCGATTCCTTGAGGGTCTTGGCCAGCGTGCGGCCGGCCTTCACCTTTTCGGTATCGTCTACGTTAAGGTAGGCGCCGCCGGGCAGGTGGTAGGTGTAGATTTCGTTACCGTCTTCGTCGGAGATGATGAGGCGCGGCTGTTTGGCGTCGCGGTCGGCGGTGAACTCGGCGATCTTCTTTTCGACATTGCCGGTTTCCTCATTGATTTCCTCTTTGAGGGTGGAGCCGGGAATGATGTCCTCATAGCGCACGTAACCGTCATACTCGGAGATAATCGGGTCCGCGAAGGGGTCGAAGGTGGCGATGGTCTGGTTCTCCTTGAGAACCTCTCCGACCTTTACCGCCATCTCAGAACCGTTACGGATCTCTACCTTCTGCTCCTGGGCAACCAGGAGGACCATGTCTGAAAGGACGCGAACATAGGCTATCTCAGACGCGGTAATTTCTTCCTTGCCGCGCTTTACCAAGAGCTCGCCCTTGAGGATGCGTTGGCCGTCTTTGACCTGGACGTGGTCTCCCTTGGCCAGCTCCACCAACTGGAAGATACGCTTAACGTAGGCAAAACCTTTACGGGTAAAGAGGAAGTGCCCGGTGTCCAAGGTAACGTAGTTGCCCTGGATATCGGTGATGAGAGCGGGGAACTTCAGATAGGAGCGATTCTCCTCTGAGGTCTTGGTTGCCGCGCCGCCGATATGGAAGGTACGCATGGTCAGCTGGGTACCCGGCTGGCCGATGGACTGGGCGGCTATAATGCCGACAGCCTCGCCGATATCAACCGCGCGGTTGGTGGCCAGGTTGCGGCCGTAGCACTTGCGGCACACGCCGTGCTTGGCCTCGCAGGTGAGCACGGTGCGGATGCGCACGGTTTCTATACCGGATTCCTCGATAGTGTCGGCTATCTCGTCCGTAATCTCTTGGTTTACGTCCACGATGATCTCGGAAGTGATCGGGTGGCGCACGCGCTCTAGGGTAAAGCGGCCGATGATGCGCTCTTTGAGCCCTTCGACAACCTCTTCACCGTCTTTGATGGCTGAGTACTCGGCGCCGTTGATGGTGCCGCAGTCGTCGTCGTTGACGACTACGTCTTGGGCGATGTCTACAAGACGCCGCGTCAGGTAACCGGCGTCTGCGGTTTTGAGCGCGGTATCGGCCAAGCCCTTACGGGCGCCGTTGGTGGAGATGAAGAACTCGATGACCGATAGGCCTTCCTTGAAGTTGGAGCGGATCGGCAGCTCTATGATGTCGCCGGAGGGCTTGGCCATCAGTCCGCGCATACCGGCCAACTGGCGAATCTGGTTACGGCCACCGCGGGCGCCGGAGTTGGCCATCATGTAGATGTTGTTGAAACCGGCCTTGTCCTTCTCCAGGGTCTTCATCATTACCGCGGTAAGGTCTTCATTGGTCTTTGACCACACCTCTACTACGCGGTTGTAACGCTCTTCCTGGGTGATATGACCCTGAATGTACTGCTTTTGGATGGCGTCGACTTCTTTGTTGGCCTTCTCGATCATCTCCGGCTTTTCGCGCGGAACGACGATGTCGTCCATACCGATGGTGGCGCCGAAGAAGGTGGCGTACTTAAAGCCCATGTCCTTGATGGCGTCAAGCATGACGACCGTGACATAGGGGCCTTGATCCCTATAGGTGCGCTCGATAAGGGCCTTAAGCTCCTTGTCGCCGAGCTGATAGTTCAGGTAGGGCAGCTCTGGCGGCATGGCCGCGTTGAGGAGGGTACGGCCGGCGGTTGTCTCTATGACCGCGCCGTTATGCGGGTGCTTTGCCACCGGCACGCGCACGCGGGCTTCCCAGTCGCAGGCCTTGGATTCACAAGCCATGACCAGCTCTTCCTGCGATGAATAGCGGCGCCCCTCTCCCTTGACGCCCTTCTTTTCCTTGGTGAGGAAGTTGATTCCCAGAACCATGTCCTGCGAGGGGAAGACGATGGTCTTGCCGTTCGCGGGGTTAAGAAGATTGCGGGCTGAGAGCATGAGGGTCCAGCACTCGGTTTGCGCCGCCTGGGTCAGGGGAACGTGAACGGCCATCTGGTCGCCGTCGAAGTCTGCATTGAAAGCGTGGCAGACTAAGGGATGGAGCTTGATTGCCTTGCCCTCTACGAGAACGGGCTCAAAGGCCTGGATACCAAGACGGTGAAGGGTCGGGGCGCGATTCAAGAGAACCGGGTGTTCGCGCACGACGTCGTCGAGAACGGCGAAGACCTCGGGGGTCTCCTGCTCCACGAGCATCTTGGCTTTCTTGATGTTGTAAACGACGTCTTTCTCCACCAGTTTTTTCATGATGAAGGGTTTAAAGAGCTCGAGAGCCATCTTGGTGGGCAAACCGCACTGATGGATCTTAAGCTCGGGACCGACGACGATAACCGAACGGCCGGAGTAGTCTACGCGCTTACCGAGGAGGTTCTGGCGGAAACGGCCCTGCTTTCCCTTGAGCATATCGGAGAGGGACTTGAGCGGTCGGTTGGACGCGCCGCGCACTACGCGTTTGCGCTTAGAGTTGTCAAAGAGGGCATCTACGGCCTCCTGCAACATGCGCTTCTCGTTGCGGATGATGATATCCGGCGCGTTGAGCGATTGCAGGCGCTTGAGACGGTTGTTGCGGTTGATGACGCGGCGGTAGAGGTCGTTCAAGTCCGAGGTGGCAAAGCGGCCGCCGTCGAGCTGAACCATGGGGCGCAATTCCGGCGGGATTACCGGGATGGTATCCAGGATCATCCACTCGGGTTTGTTGGAGGAATTGCGGAAGCTCTCTACGATTTCGATGCGCTTTAAGAGGCGTTTGTCGCTCTTGGCGCCCTTCTCCACCATCTTGATGCGCAGGTCTACCGACATTTGGTCTAGGTTGAGACCTTCCAAAAGAACGCGGATGGCCTCCGCGCCCATGCCGGCGGTGAATGCTCCGCCGTAGCGCTCCTGAGCCTCGTAGAATTCGTCTTCCGAAAGAAGCTGTTGCTTCTTGAGGTCGGTATCGCCTTGGTCGATGACGATGTACTTCTCGTAGTAGAGCACGGAACGCAAAGCGGACACGGAAAGATCGAGCAAGAGGCCCATGCGGCTGGGGACGGAGCGGTAGAACCAAATATGGGATACCGGGCTGGCAAGCTCGATATGGCCCATGCGCTCGCGACGTACCTTGAAGTGGGTAACCTCGACGCCGCAACGGTCGCAAATTACGCCCTTGTAGCGGATGGACTTGAACTTACCGCAATAGCACTCCCATTCCTTGGTGGTGCCGAAGATACGTTCGCAGAAAAGGCCGTCCTTCTCCGGGCGCAGGGTGCGGTAGTTGATGGTTTCCGGCTTCTTGACCTCGCCGTATGACCAGGCGCGGATCATGTCCGGGCTGGCCAAGCGTATCAAAATCGAATCAAAATCCTGGATATCTCTCATCCCTGTGTCCCCTTAGAAATTCGTCCCTTGCTTGTTGATGAGCTCCTCGTCCCGCTCGGTGAGCGGGATTTGCTTGCCCTTGATATCGTAGATAGCGATATCCAGCGCCAAGCCGCGCAATTCCTGCACGAGGACGTTGAACGATTCCGGTATGCCGGCGGCCGTTCCCGGCTCGCCTTTGACGATAGCTTCATAAATTTTGGAGCGGCCATTCATGTCGTCCGACTTGATGGTCAAGAGCTCCTGCAGGGTGTTGGAGGCGCCGTAGGCTTCCAGCGCCCAGACTTCCATCTCTCCCAAGCGCTGTCCGCCGAACTGGGCCTTACCGCCCAGAGGCTGCTGCGTGACCAGCGAGTAGGGACCGGTGGAGCGGGCGTGCATTTTGTCGTCTACCAAGTGGTGCAACTTGAGGAAGTAGATGACGCCGACCGTAACGTGATTTTGGAAAGGCTCTCCGGTGCGGCCGTCGCGCAAGGACATCTTGCAGGCGGCGGGGAGGCCGGCTTCCTTGAGTTTTTCCTCTATCATCTCCTGTGAAGGAGACTGGAATACGGGGCAGGAGAACCATTCGTCCAGGGTGGAAGCCGCCCAACCGAGCTCTACTTCCATGATCTGGCCGATGTTCATGCGGCTCGGTACGCCTAGGGGGTTGAGGCAGATGTCCACCGGGGTGCCGTCTTCAAGATAGGGCATGTTCTCAATGGGGAGAACGCGAGCGACGACGCCCTTGTTTCCGTGACGACCGGCCATCTTATCGCCCTCGCGCAACTTGCGCTTGGTGGCAATGAGAACCTTAACCACTTCGTCCACGCCCGGGTTGAGGTCATCGCCCTCGCTGCGCTTGAGGCGCTGTACGTCGATGATGGTGCCCTCGATGCCGTGGGGAACGCGAAGGCTTGAGTCGCGGACGTCCTTGGCCTTTTCCCCGAAGATTGAGTTAAGCAGTTTGAATTCGGGTGTTGTCTCGGTCTCGCTCTTGGGCGTGACCTTGCCCACCAGGATGTCGCCGGACTTAACCTTGGCGCCCACGCGGATGATGCCTTCGGCGTCCAGGTGATCCAGGTTTTTCTCGCTGGTGTTGGGGATGTCGCGGGTGATCCGCTCCGGCCCCAGCTTGGTCTCGCGCACCTCGGTGACGAATTCCTTGATGTGGATGGAAGTGAACATATCGTCGCGCACGACGCGCTCGGAGATAAGGATGGCGTCCTCATAGTTGTAGCCGTTCCAGGGAACGAATGCCGCGAGGATATTGCGCCCCAGGGCCAGCTCTCCATTTTTGGTTGCCGGACCGTCCGCCAAAACCTGGCCCTTTACGATCTTTTCCCCCAAGATAACGATGGGGCGCTGATTGTAGCAGGTATCCTGGTTGGTGCGCTGGTACTTTATGAGGGGATACTCGTATACGCCGTCCGCGGCCTTGATCTTAATCATATCCGCGGCGACATAGGACACTACACCGTCAACCTTGGACTTTACCAAGACGCCAGAGTCGTAGGCCGTCTTTTGCTCCATACCGGTTCCGACGCGCGGGGGCTCGGGATAGATAAGGGGCACGCCTTGGCGCTGCATGTTCGAGCCCATCAAGGCGCGGTTGGCGTCGTCGTGCTCAAGGAAGGGGATGAGGGATGCGGACACGGAAATGATCTGCTTGGGAGAGACGTCCATGTACTGGATCTCATCCGGACCGCGATTGATGTAGTCTCCTTGCCGGCGGCAAGAGATTTGCTTTTCCTGGAAAACGCCGCTCTTATCGAGCTTGGCGGATGCCTGGGCGATGTAGTACTTGTCCTCGTCCATGGCGGAAAGGTATTCGATGTCCTTGCTCGCCTTGCCGTTGACGACCTTGCGGTAGGGGGCTTCCAGGAAGCCGTATTCGTTGACCCGGGTGTAGTTTGCCAAGGAAACGATAAGACCGATGTTCGGGCCTTCCGGCGTCTCGATGGGGCACATGCGGCCGTAGTGGGTGTAGTGGACGTCGCGCACCTCGAAGGAGGCGCGGTCACGGGAAAGGCCGCCCGGCCCGAGGGCGTTGAGGCGGCGCTTATGGGTGAGCTCGGCCAAGGGATTGACCTGGTCCATGAACTGCGAGAGCTGGGAAGAACCGAAGAATTCCTTCATGGCCGCCACGATCGGCTTAATGGAAATGAGGTCTTGCGGCTTTATGGTGTCCGTTTCTTTAAGGCTCATCCGCTCTTTGGCGATGCGCTCCATGCGGGAGAAGGCGGTCTTCATGACGTTGGCCAAGAGCTCGCCGACTGACCTGACGCGGCGGTTGCCCAAGTGGTCGATATCGTCCACGTTGTTCTCGCCGTAGTAGACGGTCATCAGGTATTTCATAGTGGCCACGATGTCGTCGTTGCCCAGGGTATAGTTTTCTTGCGGGTCGTCGTAGTCGAATTTTTTGTTGAGCTTGTAGCGGCCGACCTTCCCCAGGTCGTAGCGGCGGCTTGAGAAGAACATGGACTGCAGGTCCTTCTCCGCGTTCTCTACGGTGATGGGCTCGCCTGGCATGAGTACGGAATAGACCGCGGCTAAGGCGTCCGCCCGAGAGGGTTCGTCTTGGCCCGGGTCCTCGCGCACGACCTTGATTTCCTCGCGCTCGAAGCAGTTGAGGATCATGGGCCAGTGGAGGCTCTTCTTGGCGTCAAAGTCTATAACGTGGACCGAGTTCACGCCATTGTGGATAAGCTCGTCCACGTCATGCGGGTGGATCTTGTCACCGGCGCGGTAGAGCTTTTTCTTAGCATCGTCCTTGCCTACCCAAACCGCCTCCGCCAAAACGGAGTTAACAAGCTTGTCCTTATCGTCTCGGCCTTCCTTGAAGCTGACCTTCTTGGTCTGGTAAAAGGCCTTGATGATCTGCTCGCGGGTCTCAAAGCCAAGGGCGCGCAGGAAGAGCGTTCCCAGAATGCGCTTTTTACGGTCGATCTTGGCGTAGATGAGCTCTTTCTTGGAGTCAATCTCAAACTCAAGCCAGGAACCGCGGTAGGGAATGATACGCGCGCCGTAGATGCCCTTCTCATGGGAGAAGATAACGCCCGGCGAACGGTGGATCTGGGAGACGACGACGCGCTCCGCGCCGTTGATGATGAAGGTTCCGCGCTCAGTCATGAGGGGAATGTCCCCCATGTAGATGTCTTTCTGCCTGATTTCCCCTGTTTTCTGGAAGATCAGGTTAATACGCGCCTTGAGCGGGGCGGCGTAGGTCAAGCCCTTTTGTTTGCACTCGATCTCGGAAAACTTTATGCCTTCCTCGTCCAAGTGGTAGTACTCGTACTCAAGCAACATGTCCCCATTGGGGCTCTCTATGGGGAAGGTAGAGGCAAAAACCTCTTGCAAACCCTGCCCGTTCGGCGGATTTCCCGCGCG
Source organism: Treponematales bacterium (assembly GCA_041739325.1). Lineage (GTDB taxonomy): Bacteria > Spirochaetota > Spirochaetia > Treponematales > JBGSOB01 > JBGSOB01. The sequence continues at coordinate 718 of JBGSOB010000103.1, read as the reverse complement.
CGCGAATTCCCGCTGGAGGAAACGTTCGTAGGAAGCCAGCTGGATGTCGATCAGGTCAGGCAGTTCCATCACGTCCTGATAGTCCTTGCCTATATACTTTCGGACTACCTTTTTCTCGCCCTTGGCCATCTCTTACCCCCCATTATCTCGCGCTGCGGAAACCGAAAACCGGACCCGCGGCCTGTGCGCTATCGTCTATAAGAAAAATATATGAAGCCCCTCGCGACCGATACCATCGGCGGGGGCGGTTCGCTTCCCGAGAAAAAAAATTGTCGCGATTCCCTCTTTCAATAGTCCCTGCTTTCCTTGATTCGGTCCTCTATCGCCATGCACCCGTGGCGCGTGGGCCTTGAAAAGCCCCAAAACGACCTTATTTTTACCTAGGGCGCCATTCCTGAAGCGTTTTATCTTCAGCTTAGCCTCAGGGCTAAAAGCGCGAGAAAACCCTTCCCCAAAGGGAAGGGTTTTCCACATGAACATTGGGAAAAATCTACTTGATCTCGACGGTTCCGCCAGCGGCCTTGATGGCTTCGGCGATCTTCTTAGCCTCATCCTTGGAGACGTTCTCTTTGAGAGCCTTGTCGCCGGCCTCGACCAGATCCTTAGCCTCTTTGAGGCCCAGACCGGTGATGGTGCGGACTTCCTTGATGATGGAGATCTTCTTGTCAGCGGGAACGCCGCCCTTGAGGATGACGGTGAACTCGGTCTGCTCTTCGGC
>JBGSOB010000102.1:0-21175 GCA_041739325.1 Treponematales bacterium | reverse complement strand
TAATATCCCTTCCTATTGTCGTTACAAGTCTGATCTTCCTAAAAAACGTGTGAGAGTAGCGAAATCCCATGATCTAGGCCGTATTTTCATTGTGAACTTAGAAAAAAGGGCCGTCCAAAGTTTCTTTTTGGACAGCCCCTTGGAGAACGCGTCGAACGCGTTCTCCACGCTTTAGTTGGCTTGCGTACAAGGGGGGAGGCCAAGATCACGGGAGCCGTTCGAGCAAAGCTTGGGCGGGGCTCTTTGAGACCCGCTTTCCCGAAACACAAAGCGGCTACCGAAGCTTGGCCGAGGGACAGGATGCCGTCGAGGCATCCTGCTGGAAGTAGGCGCAAAGCGTGGCGCCGGTCATGGCTCTTGGCCATGAACTTCCAGATCGGAATAGATGAGATAACTGCGGTTTCCCGAGCGCGGAACAGCACAAGGGGGGAGCGGAGAAGACCGGAGCCGTGCACAGCGCGGCGAGGACTTCGAAGCGGGGGGGAACCGCGTGCTAGAGGGAGGCGGCGGCAGAGCCGCAGCCTCCCTCCGCATGATGCCAGGGATACCCGCCCTTGCGCCGTTTTCATCCATGCTGTAATTTCAGGGTAGGGTGGGTGAGCGCGAAAAAGATCGGCGAACGATTCCCGCAGGCGCTTTAGCGCCGAGGACCAGTGAGCTGATCTTTTTCGCGCCCAGGCCCCACCCTCAAAGGATTTTTAGCATGGATGAAAACAGCTCAAGCGTGCGTTCCCCCTTTAAACGAGACAGCTTAGTCTGGAGTCTCTACCTTATCTTAGGGCTCTTTTCCTTTACCCTCACGATGATCTCCCCGGTGGTGCCCTTCCTGCGCGCCGAGTTCCACCTTGATTACACCATGGCCGCCCTCCACCTTTCTATGTACGCCATCGGCATGGTGCTCAGCGGGGTCTTTGGCGCTGGCATCTTAGCCCGCTTGGGGAGCTGGGCCTGCCTCTGGGGGGGTATGGGCGGCTCCCTTCTAGGTACCCTCCTCTTTGTCCTTTCGCCCTCGCCCTATCTGAGCCTGGGGGCCATCCTCCTTACCAGCCTCTGCGCCACTCTTGCCATGACGACGGTGCAATCTGCCATCGCCAGCCTCTTCCCGGCCTACCGCGCCAAGGCCCTCATTGAGGCAAACGTTATGGCAAGCGTCTTTTCCGCCGCGCCGCCCTTCCTTATCATCCTGGGCTCAATGACCATCCTTGGCTGGCGCATCCTTGCCCCGGTCTTTGCCCTTGTCCTTGCCCTCACCTTTATGCTGGGTTGGAAGCCCACTCGCCGCCATGGGGCCGACCCCCAGGCCCAGCAAGCCGACCCCCCGGGGCCTTTGCCCGCGGCCTACTGGATCAATCTTCTCATGGTGTTTTTTGGGGTAGCCACGGAGTGGTGCGCGGGCTTTTGGGCGGCTGAGTACTTAAAGGGCCTGCCGGGTGGGAGCCTGAGCCTGGCGGCTGCCGGCGTGGGCGTTTTTCAGATTGCGGCCGTGGCCGGGCGCTTTATCTCCAGCCGCTTGGCGGGGCGCATTGGCGAGCGCGCCCTCTTGGCGGCGTCTATGCTTTTTGTGGTGGCGGGCTTTCCCCTCTACTGGCTGCGCCTGGATGCCCTCACGGCCTTTATCGGCCTAGGCCTTTGCGGGGCGGGCGTATCTACCTTCTACCCCCTGACCCTTTCCCTTGCCCTTGAATCCTCAGGATCGCGGATACGCCGCGCCTCCTCCTACGTGCCCATTGCCGCCGGCTCGGCTATAGCCCTTGCCCCCCTAGTCTTGGGGCGGCTTGCCGACGGCCTGGGCCTGCGACTTGCCCTCTGGGCGGTGCCTATCGGCCTGGCTCTCATGACCCTGCTTTTCTTCTTGAGGCAACTGGCTAAGGCAAGGGGCCCTCGGGCAGCCTAGGGTTTTGGAGCTCTTTTCCGCGGATGCGTGACTTTCTGTGGTCAAGTTTTGTTGGCTTAGTATTCCGTCCCGGTAGAGAACCTCAGGATCTAGGTCGATCCCTCCAGGCCATTCGACGGTATCAAAAGCTATGCGTACCCGTTGAAAAAGTTTTAGGTCCTTGAGCCGTGTAAAAACTCCATGATCGAGGTAGGGTTTTAGGTCAAAGAGTTTGAGTTCCCCCGTTTCGTATCCCAATGAGAGGATATACCCTTCTAGGGCCTCAAGTGTCTGTAGATTTGGGGTCATCCCTTTCCCTCCCCCTAGGGCTCCTTGCGTTCTGCCTTTTTGGCAAAGGCGGTTACCTCCGAACGCGCCCGCGCCAAGGGAGCCAAGGTCCCCGGGCCGCCGACGCAACCGTAGGGGCAGGCCATGCCCTCTACCAGGAGGGGGCGGGGTTGGATCAAGCCGGATTGCAGCTTCTTTAAGAGGGCGCGGCAGTCTTCTAGGGTGTCTGCGTTTTGCTTGGGGATATCCACGCCCGCCAGGGCGGCATGGCCTGCATCCGTTTCGGCGGCTAAGACGCGCTTGCATTCGGCCTCAATGACTAGGGAGACGTTGCCCGCCACGGGGTAGCTGCGCCCGGCGGCGCTCGCCTCGCACAGGGACGGCGCGTCTTTAAAGGACTCGGGCGCGACGTCGCGGGCGATAAAGAGGGCGGCAAGCTCCTCATAGGTCATGACGAAGTCTACCGTCTTTGCCACCTCCGGGTTAAAGCACTCGAGCTTCTTGGACACGCAGGGGCCGATAAAGACGACCCGCGCGGCCGGCACCGTCCGCTTTATCTTGAGGGCGGTTTCTACCATCGGGGTATAGGACTCGGCAACGTTGGCCGACAGCTGGGGGTAAAGTTTGCGCACCATGAGGGACCAAGCCGGGCAGCAGGATGTTCCCACAAAGGCGTTTTGCTCCGCTTTGCCTGAGGGATCTGCCTTGGCGTCCGCCTCGGCCTTGACGAGGGCGGCTAGCCGCTCGCCTTCTTCCTTAATGGCGATGTCCGCCCCATAGGCTACCTCGGCTACCCCGGCAAAGCCCAGGGCGCGGATAGCCGCGAAGATCGCTTCCGGCCCGGCGTCCTTGCCGAACTGCCCCACCACCGAGGGGGCAAGCTCTGCCCACACCGGGGGGCCGCCCTCCGCGGCTTCCTTGAGGGCGATGCTGATCTGCACCAGTTCCGATTTTTCCGCTATCGCCCCAAAGGGGCAGGAAACGATGCATAGGCCGCAGGAGACGCACTTCTGGTGGTCGATCTCTGCAAAGCCCTCGGCGTCGGAATGGATGGCGTCCACCCCGCAGGCGGCGGCGCAGGGCCGCTCGCGGTAGAGGATGGCGTTGTAGGGGCAGACCTGGGCGCACTTGCCGCACTTGATGCAGAGGCCTTGGTCGATAAAGGAGCGCCCGTCTATGATGGAGACGGCCTTGACCGGGCAGACCGGCACGCAGGGATGGGCGATGCATCCCAAGCAGCCGTTGGACACCTTATAGGATTTTTCCGGGCAGCGTTCGCAGCCTACCTTGAGCACGTCCACCAAGGGTTCGCTGATAACCTTTTTCGACACCATGGCCGGGGCCATCTCGTCGATGATGGGTTGGTGGGCGCCGAACTCTTTGAGGTCGCAGCCGAAGGCGAGCCGCACCCGCTCGCGCACGACGGCGCGCTCGTGGAATACCGAGTCGCGGTAGGTGGGGGTGTGGCGGTCGATGATCTGGTAGGGGATGGCCTCCACCCAGGAAGAGGGCTTGCCGGCGCTGATCATTTTGGCGACCTCGACTAAGACCTTGCGGCGAATCTCAACCACCGGGGTGGGCAGGCCGCGGAGCTTTTCAAAAATATCCAGTTCGGGTAGTGGCATAGGACAAGTATGGCCCCGCTCGCCCTTTCACGCAAGTCTTTTTATCTTACGAGGGCTGACCCAGAGCCTGAAAAAAGTTTATACTATCAAACATGGACACTGAAGCGGCCCCCCGGTTTTTGGCTCTTGGCCAAGCGGAGGAAAATCCCTACCGTGATTGGAGCCCCCTGGAGCGTCTCCAGGAGCTTGAGCGATTGCGCGCGGAGTATATCCAATGGAAGTACCCGAATGTTGAGCAAAGACTTCAAAGAGTTGCTCGGGTTATTCAACGCCAAGGGCATTGAATACCTGATCGTCGGCGGCTACGCGCTGGCAATGCATGGGCATCCCCGCTATACGGGCGATATCGATCTGTGGGTGTTTTCCGACCCAGGTAATGCGGCGCGTATCAGCGAGAGCCTTGATGAATTCGGCTTCAATGCCGTTGGTCTCACCGTAGCTGATTTTTTAAAGCCAAATAGCGTCATTCAACTTGGTTACCCCCCTTCCCGCGTCGATATACTCACAAGCGTTGATGGGCTTGCCTTTACCGAAGCATGGCCGCGGCGCCTTCTGGTGTCGGTAGACGGTTTGATGCTGCCGGTTATTTCCCGCGAGGATTTGATAACGAATAAACAAGCCTCTGGCAGGCTCCAGGATAAAGCCGATCTAGAAAAACTTCTTTCCGCAGAGGGCGACTAGAGCCGGCGGGCCCCCTCGTTTTTTGACTGGCCAATTCAAATCTGAAGTGTCTGCTCTTGGTCCTTGAGTCGATTCGAGTTTTTTGCTAGTCTTATCCATGGAAACAGCCGAGCGCTCGCAAGCCGCCGTCTTCGACCTTGACGGCAGCCTTCTTTCAAGCGATAAGAACATAAGCCCCCGCAGCCATGCCGCGCTTTCAGCTTGCCGCGATAGGGGCGTCCGCCTTGCCTTTGCCACCGCCCGGCCGCCCCGCGCCGTCGCCGAATACGGCTTGGATGCCTACGGCCCCCTCATCTGCTACAACGGCGCCCGCTACCTGCTTCCCGGCTCCGCGATCCTTAGGCGGCACTGCCTTTCTAGGCAGCTCTTGACCGAGCTCTGCGCCTTTATCCGCGCCCGACTCCCCGGTTTCTTAATCAACGTGGAAGTGGACGACCTCTGGCTTGCCTGCGGCGATATCGAGGCGCATGACTTCTTTGGCGATTGGCTCGGTCCCCGTTCCGCCTCCCTGGGGGAGCTCTGCGCCGCGGAGGCGGAAAAGCTCTTTTTGCTGGACTTCCCCGAGCTAGACGCCCTACGCGCGGCCTTCGACTCCCGCTGCGTCATTCACGCGACCGATTCAGGCCGCCTCTTACAAATCTCCGCCTGCGGCGCGGGCAAGGAGGCGGCGGTCGCCGAACTCTGCCGCGCCTGGGGCATCCCTCCCTCCGTCCTCATCTGCTTTGGCGACGACGCCAACGACGCCGGGCTGTTTCGCTTTGTACGGGATTCAGGCGGCGCCGCGATTGCCATGGACAACGCCATTCCCGAACTCAAAGCCCTCGCGTCGCGGATTACCGCGTCGAACGACCAAGATGGCGTCGCGCTGGAATTAGAGAAACTGCTTGGCAGCTAAAGCTGTTTCAGAGAATTGATATTACAGTGCCTTGAATTTTGTGAGCTCGAAGCGACTCTGGATGCCAAGCTTGCGGAAGATCCTAAAAACGTGATTCTTCACCGTCCCATGGGAAATATCGAGCCTTTGGCAGATTTCCTTGTTTGACATCCCCTGGAGGATAAGTCTGGCGATCTCAAGTTCCCGAGCGGTGAGATCGTGACCGGAAAATCGCCTCGCATCGTCCTCGACTGCCGGGTTATTCCTGGTTTGGGGATTCAGGTCGTCTGTCATGACACCCAGCACCGCGGCTCGTGGAGGCCTGAGGAACCAAAGGACGCAGACACCAACGGCAACCTCGGTGAGAACGATGGCAATATCGCTTAAGGCCGTAGAGTCGCGGACCGACCCGGAGAGGATAGTAGCATAAAGGATGCCACCCCCCACCTCGATAGCGAAATATCCCAGAAAGGCAAAAGCAAAAACATCGCCCATTCTGCGTAACCTTGGTTCAGGAAGGAGGCGCCGGCGTTTGAACCAGATAACCGCGATAAGAACCGAAATGCCGGGGAGTAATATAGCGTTCGAGATGCCGGTGGCCCCCCGTAGTATTTCGTGGATATGGGCAGCATCCGCCGTCCATGTATAGAGTAAGGGAACCATGAGATTCGCGCCGGCGCTCCAAAGGCAGAGGGTGAAGACTGGCAGGTTGATCATGAAACGTTTATAGGGGCTCAAGGTAAGCTCGCTGAGGCGGAGAAAGAGTTGCGTCAGGATATACACCAGGGCATAGGAAAGAGCGTTCTTAAAAATGATGCCGACGTAGAGGAGTATTGAAATATTTTTTATGGTGATGATTGTCGTGATGGAAAGCGGGTCAACCCCAAAAAAATTGCGTAGGGAGTAGGAGACGGAAAAGTTTAAAAGGGCATAGACGCCAAGGAAGGCCACGAATGCCGTTAGTAACCTGCGCAAGCCAGGGGCTATTGATGAACTAGCGAAGCCGAGGGCTGCTAATGCGAGGGTGCAGAGAAGGAGGCCAGGTATGTGCAGCAAAAGAAGAAGGGCGCTGTTCATGCTTCTATAAGAATACACGAAAACCCCGCTTGCCGCAAATCCCCATTTAGCCGTAGCGGCGCGTTTGGGAATCTGCGGCGGGGTGGCGCCAAAAAGACTTTTTTAAAACTTAGTTGCGTCCAGGATCGGAATAAGGATTTCTTGGATAACCTTTGTCATTTCCGAAGCTTCGCAGCTTATGCGCATAACAAGACTGGAGCGGCCGCGGGCGCTGCTGCAGATTGTCATCCCCGAGCCGTCTTCGAAGCTGAAGCTTTGTACCCAATATGCCATTCCACGGTGTTGCTCGATGGAAATCCCACCAGAGCGGATGACCTTGAGGCTTGGGGGCAAGAAGGCAGATGGCTCCTGCGCAGAACCGCTTTCAAGTCCGATACGAATGCCTCGTTTGCCGTCCGTCGCTTGCAAAACGGAGTTCGCATAGGATGCCCGCATTCCAGCCGGGAGTGGGATCGACCATGGTGCGCCAGTTGACCGTTGCTCGCTGTAGCCTGATGGTAGGTTTGGGCGGCTGACATAGGCATTTTTACCCATGATGGAAATGCTGGAAATCCCACCGCCCTCTGCATCGATCGCCCGCGCCGGCAGGCTTCCCGTCTTATTGATCAGAATGAGACGGTTCGGGCTCGCGAAATTCACCGTGTAGATAGCTTTGTAAAGGTTTGAGTCGACATCGACGATGAGGACATTCCCCCGCTCTGAAATATTCAGTTTGATGTCGTCCTCGGTTTCGTAGGACCCGAGAAGTCTGTTCACTACAGCTCTCTCCACGGCAATGAAAGGCTCGGCGAGATTCGGGTCTCTTCGGGTCGGAATGCCGAAGGCGGACAATCCCTGACCTTCTGCCAGGCGCAGAACGTTGTATGCCAGGCGGCTACTCGTATCGAAGCGATAGGGGTCTAGATTCGAGTCGAAGTTGAAAAGAATGCTTACCCCGATCCCGGTCTTAACGTCCATTATCGTCATCGAGCTCATCTGAAGTATATTGCCGCCGTGAAGTACCAGTTGGCGGCCGTCGAGATCGGATCGCATCCAACCCATCGCGTAATAGTCGTTTGCGCCTGAGCCTCCCATCTCGATAGAGAGTCCAGGCATGTTGATTGCCGGTTTGATGAGTTCGGCAAAGCCATCTTCGGAAATGATGCGTTTTTTGCCGAAAGCTCCCTTTCCGAGAATCATCAGCAGGTAGGCTCCCATATCCCGTGCACTGCACGAAAGACCCGTTCCGGCCGGTAGACCCATTGATTGAAATTTGCGACTGGCGGGAATGAAGTCGTCCAAGCCTTTATGGTGGCCTGTCAGGGCGCCCATTTTTTCAATTGTGGCTAAGTCGGTGCTCGAGCGAGTCATGCCCAGGGGCTCAAGAATGTTCAAACGAAGGTATTCCCGGTAGGGTAGCCCGCTTTGCTTGCTAATGATAAGCCCAAGCACACACCAGTTTTCGTTGGAATATTCGAAAGATGTCCCCGGGGCTCGATTGGAGCGGTAGGTATCCAAATTGCGCACCCCGCGTTCTATCGCATCGTCCGTGCTGTCGAGATCGAGGGACCAATCGTCAATCGAGGGAATGCCGGACCGGTTGTTGAGCAACATCCGCAAAGTGATGCGGTCGCTCGTCTCCTTGTCGGCAAGGCGAAACCATGGCAGGTAGCGAATTACCGGAGCGTCGAGCTCGACTAGGCCCTTTTCCTTGAGCTGCATCAGGGCCAAGGCGGTGAAGGACTTAGTGAGCGATCCTATGGCTGAACTTGAGTCGGGGCTCATCGGTTTTGCTGTCCCTGCCACTTCAACGCCGAATCCCTTAAGGTAGGCCAGGCTCCCATCCTTTACGACCACGCAAGAGAGACCGGGCGCACCGGTTTTATCGAGGTAGGCTTGAAGATATGCGTCGATAGCGGTTTGCGTTTCCGTTTGCGCGGCGGCTGGAATAGCGGTGGCCAAACCTAGTGCTAGCAAGCAGGAAATGAGGAGGCTCGGGAAGCGAGCATTGGCGTTTAGGGCGTAGCAGGAATAGTGCAGTACGTGTTTTGCTTTCATCATCACTCCACGATAAGTTCGCGCACATTGAGGGTTTTTAGCGCGCGTGAGGGTATCCATGCCGAGGCTCCGGCGAAGATGCAGAGTCCTACCAGAGTCGCGGCCGCTCCGCCAAAGTGCAGGGGCATATCGAGTTCTTTAAGCCCGAGCACCGAAAAGATGAAGGATGCTAGCGGCTCTTGAAAAATGAAGGCAGCAAGGCATCCGCATAAAGCCGCCGTAAATCCGATCAAGGCGTTCTTGGAGCAGATAAGAAGGCGCATACCCAACGGGGTCATGCCGAGAGTCTTATAGACGCCGAAGCTTCGGCGGCTTTCGACGAGCTCGATCGCGGTATTGTTGAAGATGACGGCGAAGATTGAGACGAGGATGATGAGTATGAAAAACAGAAAAGCCGACGCGAAAAGGGAGAGTACCTGATTGAGGTTGCGGGCCATTTCGGCGCTGGGGTCGGTCGCGTCCACTGCTTCTCCGTAGCGTGCTTCGATGTCGGCCATGAATTTTCCCGAATCCACATCTTCGCGTAAAAATATGTTTCCCTCGTCGATCTCGAATGAGGGATCGCCGCGGCGGAATCCGGACTTAAGCATGCGGAATCCCTTGCCAAAGTTGTTCACCGATTGGTAGACGCCGACAAGATCGAAATCGACCTTTTTCCCGGCAATCACAACCGAAAGGGCTTGACCGAGCTTGCCGCCCATTGCCGTAAAGCTGTTGTAGGCAACGGCGATCTCCCGTGGCGTCTTTGGACTTCTCCCCTTGAGCAGGGTATAACCCGCCTGGTCAAAGTCGCCGTCGATGACTGTTCCGTAAAGCTGCTCGGAAGGTCGTTCATCAATAGATGGCAGGCCGACGGCGGCGAATGCTGTGGGAACGACTTTGAGGACGCGCGCGTCTTGAAGGAGTTCGGCCCAAAGCCGCTCGCGTTCGACGGAGAAACGCTTACCCGAGCGTATGACCGTAAGGTCGCTTGAATCGGCCCCCCAAAGGGAGGCGTTATGGGCCGAAGTACCCAGGTAGGCCGCGGTGTCTACGCCGAAGAGTACGATGAAGGCGGCAAAGAATACCGTCAATGCATTGGCAAAGCTCCGACGTTTTTGGGCGAAAATTTGTTTGACTGAGAGCACGAGAGCCAGAGGCAGGGCCATAGCCCGGCGCAATGCAAGCGGTGATTTTTTGCGTATCCTGCTTGAGGACTCGCCTAAGCGGATGGCTTCAACCACTTTGATAGCACCCGCTTTTCGAGAAAAGAAGCAGGCTAATGACGGGACGACAATGAGCGCGGCCGCGAAACAGATTGAGAAAAGGGGAAGCATCGAAATTCCTGGTCCTGCAACTCCCATCTGGCTTAGGAATTGGCGGCGTAAGAAACCATTCATAAGGAACGCCGCGAACAAGGCGGGTGGACTGGCGATTAAGCTAATAAGGAAGTACTGAAAGCCGTAAAGCTGGATGATGCCGAACGGTGTGAAACCAAGAGCCTTGAGGATACCGATGCGCCTATAATCTGCCGCGATGGAACCGGAGATGCTGGTATAGATGCTAAAGGCCGCGATGACGAGGGTCAGGAATGCGAGCACGGTTAGCGAGATTGAAAAAATGGAGAAGAATGTGCTGAAAACGCCAAGCAACATATTGTATTCATAGAGCATGCCGTTCACGGCTCCGCCCATGTGTTGGTTGAAGGCCGATAGTTCGGATGTGGTATTGGCGGCGGCCACGAGTCTGATAGAAAGGAAACTCCAACGCAGGTTTTCCGGGCGATAGTGGTAGGCAAGCTCACCTCCGCCTACCCACATGCGGCTGGGGTTGAGCATTGACGATGCGCTGAAAGCCGGGTCAAGGATGATGGCCGAAATCGTGAAGCTTTTCATGCCTTGATCCGTCGGCAGTTCCAATGCGTCGCCCAAGGAAAGTTTCAAGGCTTGGGCTGTGGTATTTGGAACCCAAAGCTCGCTAGGCCCCGGCACGCTTCCTGTATGTCCATCGAGCATCTCGAGTTTGTCGGAAGGCGCGGAGGGATCGTACTCGGTCAGATAGATGCGTTGATTCACCCTTTTAGATCCCTTGACGATATTGAATCCCTCGGTTATGTATGCCAGAGGAGTCGAATAGGCCGCCTTCACCTCGGATCTGAGCCTCCACCACGAAAGCATCTGGTCTATGTCGTAGAATTTGCGGTCTATAATGTAGTTTATATGCGATCCGGAAAGCCGAGAAAACATGCGTTGGTAGGGGCTTTGCAAGGACGAAAGCAGGCTGAGGGCGAGAGAAAAGAGGAAAACAGTTATTGCCGTTGAAAGTCCAACGAGGAAGGCTTGGGTTTTCTGCCTGCTCAAATTTGAGAAGGCGACCATGCGTAGGGGGCTCATCACCACCCCCTTTCCGAAAGCCAGGCAAAGAGGGCTTTTTCCCGCTGGGCCTGCAAACCCGCAAGTCGGGCGGCCCATTCGTCAGCGCCTTCAGCGCTCGGCTGAAGGTCGGTTGCGAACCTGTAATCCCCAACGATCGACCCGTCACGCATAAAGAGCACCCGGTTGCCGCGAGCGGCGGCTTTGAGGTCGTGGGTGACCATAACGATACTTTGTCCCCGGCGGTTGACGATGTTCAATAAGTCAAGGAGTTGCTGGCCCGCGGCAAAGTTTAGCGCACCGGTCGGTTCGTCCGCGAAAAGGATATCGGGTTTGTTTACAAGAGCGCGGGCCGCGGCAGCCCTTTGCTGCTCACCACCCGAGCTTTCACCGGGAAGATGACTCGCTATGGATGCTATACCCAGAATGTCCAAAAGCTCGTCGGTCCGGCGCTCGGCATCGACCCGGCCTCCCTTGGGTAGACAGGCGGCAACCAAAATGTTCTCTTCAATGCTGAGGTTTGGCACAAGGTTTATGTTCTGGAACACAAAGCCGAAGCTCTTACGGCGCAAGATAGCCAAATCCCGTTCCGACATAGAATCTAAGCGTTTGTTCTTGTAGGAAACCTCGCCGGAGCTGGGTCGGTCTAGGCCGGAGAGTGAATAGAGAAGTGTCGATTTTCCGGAACCGGAAGATCCCATGATAACGGTAAAATCACCTTCGATGATATCCAGATCGATGTCCCGCACCGCCTGCACTTCGGTTTCTTCGGCAGCGAAACACTTGCTGACCTTACGTGCCGTGAGAATCGCGTTCATGATCTACCTTCCTTCCTCGGAGAAGAGCCTTGCTTGAAATTCAGCCTCATCGGGCTTCCCGCCCCAATAGGCGCAAAATGAGTGGTCGCGCTGTGTATCATAGACGAAATAGAACCTGTGGGGAAATACCAGCGCCGCGGGCGGTTCTAGAGAAAGTACGTAGACGCGGTAGGATCGGCCTGGCTTGATCGCTTGCTTGAATGCATCCGGATAGTCGTACTTAGCGGAGAGCAAAAGTGGATCGCTTGATTCCATAAGCTCGAATTTCATCCGATAGACATCGCCGCCCTGGATATGTACATCTGTCTTGAAGCTGGCGGCAATGCCGCTCTGGAGCATTGCTTGCAGCGTCTGGTTCATGCATTGCATGTCGAGAACGGCGGGACTGACGTTTTTCTTTTTATCGATTTTTTGTTTTCCATTCATGTGGCTTTTTATGGCTAGGGATCCACCCTCGACATCGACCGACATCCGGTCATAGCCTGCCGCTTTAATGAGTTCCGAGCTGAGGCATTCGATACTGTAAGAGCGAAGACGGGCTGCTTCATTTAGCTTGATCTGCACCCTTGCGCCATCGATGGGGTAGAGAATATTCACCCCTTTTGAGTCTCGCTCGTAGCTGAAATCGTAAACGGCTTCCAAACGTTTATCGCCTTTCGACCGTGGCGGTGAGCTTAGGAACCATTTCTGGGCAGGATCGACCCGGTAGGCGGTGACGGGGCCATCACCCGTGAAAATTTGCCACCTTTCCTCGGCTATCGAGGTGGAAAGGGTGAGGGCCGCCAGCGCGGCCACCAGAATCGTCTTTGTCTTTGTTGCTGTCATCGTATTCTCCTTTGCTGTTAGAAGCTGTAGCGCGAACCGAGAGAGAAATTCGTAAGTAGAAAATGCTCATCGCGTATATTGTAGCCAGCGACATAGCCGCACAGGATGGGCACGTCCTGTGCTCCAAATAATTGGGGGATTGTGAAATTAAGGAAGAGACCGAGGCCGGTGCTCAACGCGTTATCGAGGCCGGAAGGGCTCTGAATTGCGGCATCATCCCAGAACCCAACATCGAAAAAGGCAACGATCTCGGGTATGCAGACCCGGCCGAAAATGCCAGGCAGGGTCAGGCGAATATCGAAATTATTCACGAGCTTTAGCTTGGCGTCGAAGCGGCCGGGTTCCACGCCGCGTAGGATATATCCGGTCCCGGGATATGAAATGAGCCAAGCAACGGGACCGACATTCATGAGAATTCTCCTATCATAGGGAATTTCGGAACCGAAGAGTGCATCGCCGACGAGGCGTTCTCCCAGGTAGATGCAGGCCTGCCTCGACTTAAGCAATGGCATGTAGGCGCTCAGGTTGGCGCTGACGCGGCCGTAGTCGGAGCGGCCAAAAACCTGATTCCAATCCCAACCGGGGGCCCACTCGATGGAAGCGTTTCCCGCGAGCCCCGACTTGAGCGCCGTGTCTTGATCAAAGGCGACATTGTCATAGTTGAGGGCGGCGAAGAAGCTGTTTTCCCAAAATCCCAGTCGATTCGCTTCGGAGCCCTGAAAGATAAAAGCGCCATTGTCCACATTCTTTTGGAAATCACTTTTATAGAAGAGATCCAGGCTGAGTATGTTCCGCTTTAGGGCTGCCGAACGGAGGATGCCCAGATTCATGCCCAGCCTTGCCCGCGCCTGCCAGGTCCAAAATACTGATTTGTCCATGAAGCCATCATCCCTGGGGGAGAGACGCTCGTCTTCGGCATCTCGCCAAGAGGCGCTTTGAAGGTAGCCGCCGCCAAGGGATAAGAAAGCCATGCTTGATGCGCCTGGCACTATTTCCATGCCATCCACGCCGCCCATAACCCCGAAGGAGAGAATGTTTGTTTCGCAAATTCCAAAAAGGGGCTTAACCTTAATCTCATCAGCCGGGGAGGTCCCGCTGAAAATGATTGCCGCGATGATGGCGAATATGCCGGATGTTTTCATGCTCGCTCTCCTCCTATACCGATAATAAGGCTATCACTCGGCCGACATTGAGCACAGGATGAATCCGGTACCAGCGAGGGGGTTATAGGCTGTGAATCCAGTACCAGAGCCGGAGCCGGGGGGTGAAATTGGTACCAGACCAGGGTGGGCCGAACGTGAAACACCCAAAAATGATTTGATTTCCCCCTTTGGCTGGCCTAAAATAGGTTCATGAAGTATCAATGCTTCTTTTTCATGTGTGCCTTTGCAGGCTTTACCCTCCTTGCCTCCTGCGGCCTCCTTAGCGTCAGCCGCCTTGAGGGCCCGAATTATGAGGGCTCCACCGTTACCGATAAGACCTATGCGCAGGATGTCGTGGTTTTTACGAACGCTTGGTACTTTCTCATGGCTTCTCACGATTATTTCCCCGTGCGCTACGCCCTGCCCCAGCTCGGCAATACCCCCACCGACATCTCCGGCTCCACTATCAACGAAGTCTATGTCCGCTTTGCAAACCTGGAAAACGATGCGCTTGAAGTGAGGGTCAGCCTTTCCCTCGACGGGCAGTCGATCTACGAGGAGAGTCTGGAAACCCCGATAGAGGCCAATAGGGGACAACCCTATCTCTGGCTGCGCTCCGGCGCCGGGGATTTTACCGCCTTTGTATTGGGCGCTCAATCGGATCTGCGCCTGCGAATCACCGACGATAGGGGAAGGGAGATCATCGATGCCCTCTGGTAGAAAACGTAGAGGTCTTGCCCTCGGCATCGTCCTCGTCATCCTCAGCGCTGGTCTCCACGCTCAGGTGCCGGGAAGCCGGCCGGACTTACCCATTACCTTTGCCGACCTCAACGGCTTTATCGGAGATCCCCGCCCTTCGCAAAATCTTTTGCGAGACACCCTGGAATTGGATTTCTTTGCCATCAGTTGGGATTCCTACTATCCCTTGAAGCCTTATTACTTCCTTCTTCAGGACAATCTGCGCGGCGGCGACGACATCGACGAGTACTACCTTGTAGAGGCAAACGCCACCCATTCGGTCTTCCAGGGCATGTTCTGGGGACCGCTTTTTTCCAACGCCTTCTTCCTCCCCTTGGCAGCCCTCTTCGATATCATACTCGACACCAAGTGGCAGATCAGTTCCATACCGGCGCAGATCATCGCCCAGGACTTGGGCGCTTTCGGCCAAGGTAAAGCCTTTTCCTTTGCCAGTCTCATGCGCATAAACGTCCTCTTTGCCAGCGACCTCTACATCCTTGACTTCAAAAAGTTCGGCGGTGACTTTTATCAGTACCAGGATTCTTCCCTCTTAGGCAGGAGCTACGCCGGGCTTTGCTTTAAGTTCGCAGAGATCAACTCGCTCTTTGCGGGCTTTAACTTTCTCCATATACCCCACCTTGCCGGCTACAGCGATTTCTTAGCCGCCAACCCGGAATACGCCGCCCAACCGCGAATCAACGTCTACGACAGCAAAGGCGATGATTTCCTCTACGAGACGAGGGTCAAGCTAGTTTTCCAAAACAATTTTTTAGGCGCCGTCTTTTTTCAAGCCCTTTTGAATATCGATCGCGCCGAGGTTCTGGACATGATAGGTTTAGGCGCCGATTTTGAAAACATGGTGAAGATACCTATTTTACGCGTCCTCAACCCGATCACTCTTTTATTGGGGCGCATTGATTTTTCTTACCTCAACATCCTCCGAACCTGGACCTACAGCGTGGGAAACGAGTACCGTATCGGCGACTTTTTGCGCCTGCATTACGCCTACGACGCCAAGCTCAAACCCTTTAAGATACTAGATAGCTTGGAGGCCGGCGCGGCCTTCAATATTCGCCTCTCTCAGAAAGGCGACGCCATTTCCCTGCGTGCCCTGGGCTCCGTCTTTGAGCGCGGCGGAACCTATCTCTTCGGCGGTTTGGGAGAGGCCGGCTATCTCTTCCCCGGCTTTGGCGAGCTTAAGCTGGGAATATCCTACAATAACGCGGAAAGCATGAAGCAGCTTCTTTTCTCCGAGAACGTTCCCATCTTCTACCTCAATTTCGACCTGGGCATGTCAGATGGAAAACAGCACCTTGCCGACCTCTTGCGGGAGGTAGTGAAATGAAGCGCCTAAAGAGGATGCTCGCGGCCCTTGGGCTCTTCTTCCTCATCTGCTTGGCTGGCAATCTCAGCGCCCAAGAAATTTCTGCAGACTCTAGCGATGAAAGCGCGGGGGATTCCGCGAGTCTGGCCGAGGGAACGGCAGCCGGAACGAGCGAGGGCCAAGACTCCGACAAACCAGCTTTCAAGAAAATGTCGGGCTTTGCCTCCCTCTCCGCCCTCCGGCCTCCCAGCCCGGAAGACGAGCTTAAATATGCGCGCATCATGCAAGCCCTTGGTTTTCTTACAAAACCGCAGGGCATGTCCTTCCGCCTTGGTTTTGGCCCTACGGCCATTCATACCCTCTTTGATCCAGAGTTTTATTCTTCACCCTATTCGCCTCTCTGGGCGGCTTCCCTGGGCATGGAGCTGAATCCCTATTTCCTTTCGGTACGCGTCTCTCCGTACTGGGGCGCTCAGGCCGCGGCCTTTTATCTCGACGCGGAAACCGGCTTTTACCTCGGTCAGGATAAAAAAGAGGGGTCTGTTTTTAGCACCAAGATTTATTCCTATGGCAGTCTTTACTCGGTAAATTACGTAACCGACCCGAAGATCCTCCGCCATACCCTTTGGGAGGCCACTACCGGGGGCCTGGGCTACGTAGAGACCGGAATTGGCATTGAGGGCCTAGCCGGCTACCGCTCAGGAGCCTTTAGCATCGACGGAGGCATCTTCGTGCAGCTGGGAACCATGCTCCCCTTCTATCCCATGTTCGACCTCGGCTTGATCGGCCCCAAGATCGAGCTCGCCCTCGTACCCGACTCCCTCTACCTCTATGCCGATATCAGGCCCTGGAAACTGATAGCCAGTTTTACCCACATGGAAGCCGGACTGCGCTACGTCTTTAAATAGGGCTCCTAAACCACTCAAGCCTCGCCCCTGGCGCCTAATGATCGATCGAGTGCAGGGCCTTTCCAGCGCGATCATTTGAGCTTAAGTTTCCATGTCAGGACCCATGCCCAGAGCGAAGTGAGAGAGCCGCACTCCCGATTCTTTGAGCTTCATGCTTAAGCGCAAGGCAGCGCGGGTGCGTAGAAAAAAGATCGGCGAACGCTTCCGCAGGCTCTGCGAGGACCAGTGAGCCGATTTTTTTTCTACGCAGGCCCTGCGCTTTTTTTCTCTAAGGCATGAAGCTCAAAGAATCGAGATTGCGTCTTGACGTGAGGATTGACGCATGCTTCCTAAAAGGTTTGAATGGGGTATGGCTCCCACACTCCGGCAAGCGCGGCTCGGCGACTATGACAGCATTTTGGAAAACCTCTCCTTAGCCTTTGCCGACGAAGGACCCGACCTCCCGCGCTTCGATCTCCTCTACCCAGACGCGATACGCCGCGACGCGGCATGCATGACGGATTGGCTTGTCGCGGAGATCGATGGGAATGTCGTCGCCGGCATACAGATTCAGGGCCAGCCCCTCCTCATTGCGGCAACGATACGCCTTAAAACGGCTGGCCTGGGACAGGTTTTTTGCTTGCCGGAATTTCGCCGTCAGGGTCTTATGTCTTCCCTGCTTAATATGGCGATACGCAAGATGGAAGCCGATGCCTATCAGCTCTGTTTTCTTTCCGGGGATAGGCAGCGTTATTGGAATTACGGATGGGAACTTGCCGGTTCTGCCCGCCGCTTAAGGCTGTCCTCGCGGCGGATTGGCTCACAGCCGGTTCGAGCCTTTGTATCGGGGGAAGAACGGATACCCGAGCCGAGTCAAGGAGCCGGCTTTGGCGAATCGCCGAAACGCTGGCTGGGTGAAGAAAATAGTCTTGGGAAGATGCTCGCGGCGCATGAGGGTTTGCCAACGCGGGCCTTGCGCGAGCTTCAGTCCTTCGCCCCGGTACTATCCCGCTTTGGAGTAGCCGTGTGGACGATGGAGGAGGCCGGGTGCTTTGCCTATATCGCCCTCCAAGAGGGAAGGCTTGCCGAATACGGCGGCGATCCTCAGCCCTTTCAGCATCTCTTGGCCTACCTCCTTGAAAAGGCCGAGTTGCGCGTCGATATCCCTCCCCACGAAGCATCAGGACTTTTAGAAGGCATCCTCCTGTCCTACGCTGCCTACATCGAGCTTGTTCCCTCCAACAACATCCGTCTTTTTTCCCTAGCTGGCCTCTTGGGGGCTTATCGGCCCTTGTTGGAAAAGCGCTCTCGCTTTTTCCCCTGGGATCTTGTTCTCAAGCTTGAAGACGGCGGAGAGCGTATCCGGCTTAAGGGCGCCCAGATCCTAGCTGCCGATTCAACCCCGGGTCTTGCCGAATTATCTTTAAGCCGGCAGGCCTGGACCCGCCTCCTTTTTGGACCCTGCCTGCCTGATGATCTACCCTCGGAATGGGATGACCATCCCTTCATTCGTCAGGCCTTGCCACTGCCCATCCATTGGCCTTTGCTTTCCCACATCTAGACTCCTAAACCACTCAAGCCTTGCCCCTGGCGCCTAATGATCTATCGAGTGCAGGGCCTGTCGGTAAAAAACTATGGCTCGCCCCGGCACTACTTCGAGATAGGGTACCGCTTCGGAAAGGCCACGCGTGCCTAATCGTCGAGCCATAGTTTTTTGCCGCCACCCGCACTGGGTTGACCCCAGGCGCCAGGGCGAGGGCTAAGAGGCCTAGTCGCTTAAACCCTTAAGCCTTTGAGCTTTGTACCATAAAATGCTACGAGCATAGGTCCTGCTATAAAAAATCATCGTACCGCTAACGCGGCGCTGCGCTTGCTAAGACGCGATACGATGATCTTTTATACCACCCATGCTCAAGAGCGCTTAATGCACAAAGCTCGAAGTCTCAAAGCTTCATACCCATTCAAGACATTGAACCATCAAGAGGGGAAGCGGTAGCGCCGCTTCTCCTCTCTCTTCCAGTTCGAGGGAACCCGCCTCAAGCCTTTGAGTCTGGCGTGCCTGAGCTAGGTAGGGCGGGTGGCATAGAAAAAAGATCGTCCAGCGTCTTAGCAAGCGCAGCGCCGCGTTAGCTGGACGATCTTTTTTCTATGCCAGGCCCTGCCCTCTATAGTCTATTGAACGCCAGGCTCAAAGGCTCGAGGTATGGGGCCTTATTATGGGGCTTTCCTCACGAGCCGAAATCCAGCGTAGCTAAAAGGATCAGATTCAAAGCGGGTAAAAACCGTTGGTAGGAAGTCTACCTTTGGCGTATCGTAACCTGCTCCTCGGATGATGCGTTGGGAGCCAGAGCTATGCGAGGGATTTGTTTCTGCCTTCATGGTATAGTTGTAGTAGGCATCGTTTACGAACTCCATCATATTTCCAAAGATATCGAAAAGACCCAACTCGCTGGGCGCGAACTTTGCTGGTTCTGACTGCCACACCACGCCATCTTCATAGCCAATGAAATGGGCTCCAGCGTGGCTTGATCCAGATTTTTGCATGCTTTCGTCTTTAAGATTTGCCACCGGCTTCATGCCCTTGCCGGGGACTTCATTTCCCCAGGGGTAGCGGATATCTTTTCCGCCATTTCGGGCGGCGTATTCCCATTCTGCATCCGTGGGCAAACGGTAGCCGTCTTGACTGGGATCGCAGCGCCAATTTGTAATGTCGTAGGGCGGCTGGAACCCATTCATCTCTGAGAGCCAATTGGCGTAAGCGCAGCAAAGGTACCAGGAATTATGGGAAACCGGGATGCCATTTCCATAACCTTTGAAGAAACCATTGCTATACTCGCATGGTACGTACTCGAGGTTGAAATCAAATAGATATTGACGGGTGTTTCCTTCCGCGTACAGCTTTCCTCCTTTGAAAAACAATTTTTTGCTTTCCATGGCCCAATTAAGGACAGTGGCCAATTCAGAGCTGGAAATCTTGGTGCGTTTCATGAAAAAGCCGCTGAGCGTGACGTTGTGCGCCGGTCTTTCATTGGCTTGCCCTTGCTTGAAGACGTTGCCCATTTTAAAACTTCCACCACGAATAAAAACCATGTCATCTTCAGTAATCTCGTCAATGTTCTCTATAATTGAGGCGGGAAGAGCGGTTGCTGAGGGCTGTGGGACTTGCCGTAAGCCTCGCCCAAGAACGATGGCATTAAGGCTATCGTTATCGCTACGAAGGATAATGACAGGTTTCTGGCGGATACCACGCTCTAGGGCATAGTCGCCAACCGCTTGAGGCAGCCAAGCTAGGAGATCGCCGCTTGTAACCGGTTCCGGCGATGTAATCGACCCGCCCTTCGCCGGGCTGAGAGCGCCACCTTTAAGCCCCTCGATAAGAAATTTGGTAAAGACTCCGTTGCGACCATCGCTGTCCTCAAAACTGTACCAACCCTTTTGAGTTGCATAGATCCCCACTGCCGGGCTACCTGCTTGGTTCTGCCCTGCTGCTTCATCGTTCGAGCCACTTATTCCAGTAACGCTTAAACCCTTGGTTTGAGAGAGGGTTTCACGGCAAGCGTCGACGGCGAGGATAACTTTGCTTATTCCTTTATCGGTAAAGCGTTTCACAATGCTTTGAATGGAAACCGAGGTTTCTTTTAGACGACTAAGGTCAGCATCCACGGGCAGGAATAGGTCCTCTCCTTGCTGGTTGGCTCCATGGCCTGAAAAAAAGAGGAGAATCGTATCGTTTTTTCCCACTAGCTCCGAAATGAGCGCTGCTTGCTTTTCTATGTTGCCCCTCGTCGGAAATGAGGGGCTCCGCGCGTCAGCATCGTCCGTTAGCACGATAACTTTATCCCAAGCTAGGCTCTGTAAGGTGATTGCCATATCTTGCGCGTCTCGCCTGGATGTCTTGAGCTTGAGAATGCTCCCATCTAGGTAATCAGCAACCCCAACTAGAAGCGCAATTCTTCTGCTTGCCGCAGGGGCGGCGAGCGCGGCCGCGCTGAAAGAAAAATCGATGTAAAAAATAAGGAATGCCTTCAAGTTTATGATGTTTTTGGTAAACATTTATGTTTCCTTTTACGGCCAGTATACGTGGACTTAAAATACTATAAATCTATTTTTGCAAATTTGCAAATCTATTCGATGCTGCGTTGTATGACCGGTAGACCCATCTCCTGCGGTAGGCGGAATCCGCTCGATGTAAACTTGGACAGAGTATAATGAGCCCTGATTTCCTTAAAGCTGGAAGCTCGAGGGTGGCTATCAAGAGGGGAAGCGGTAGAGCCGCTTCCCTCCTCTTTCAGTATGCAGGGAATCCGCCCTCAAGCCTTTGAGCTTCGTGCTTAAGCGCAAGGCAGCGCGGGTGCGTAGAAAAAAGATCGGCGAACGATTCCGCAGGCTCTGCGAGGACCAGTGAGCCGATTTTTTTTCTACGCAGGCCCTGCGCTTTTTTTCCTAAGGCACGAAGCTCAAAGGCTCGAGGATTCATACCCCTACAAGGGGGTAGCGGAGTAGACCGGAGCCATGCAGAGCGTGGCGAGGACTACGGAGCGAGGGGGAACCGCCTCCTAGAGGAGGGAAGCGGTAGAGCCGCTTCCCTCCTCTTTCAGTATGCAGGGAATCCGCCCTCAAGCCTTTGAGCTTCGT
>JBGSOB010000047.1:0-12309 GCA_041739325.1 Treponematales bacterium | reverse complement strand
GCGGCAACTCCATCAACGGCCACATTTTCATAGTGTGTTCAGGCTTCGGCTTGCTCTCATTCATGAATGCCTTAGCCGTGGATCTTGCCGGCTGGAATAACCCGGTTTTCCCCCTGTTTTTCTACAAACTGGGTATGATCGGCCTAGCCATGTCGGGCATCTTTTTCGTGCGTTTGGCCATATCCTATCCCTACGATACCCGCAAGCGCTTTATTGACATCCTGGCCTGGTTGGCTTTCGGCGCGGCCAGCTGGTTCATACTCTTCACCAATAACTTTGTGCAGGATATCAGCCGCCTCTCAGGGAAGCTTATCGTCTACGGCGGCATTTACTACCAGTATGCCAAGCCCGGACTATGGGCCCTCCTCCTCTTGGGCTGTGTCATTCTCTTTATCCGCACCTTTATCATGCGTAGCCGCATCTATCGCTTCCAGAGCCGCATTATCATCCTCTCCGGCCTTAGCGCCATCCTCATTGGCGGCACAATCCATTTTCTCCTTCCAGCCCAAGCTTTTTTCCTCTATCCCCTCATCGGTATCGCAGGCCTCGTTCTGGGCTTGGGCATCTATTGGGCCGTCACCATAACCAAGCTTTTCGACATCCGTGACATTCTCGGACAAGCCTTGGCTACGGTGTTCTTCGTGATCATAGCCGGCGCTCCGGTGGGAGCGGGCGCCGCCTATCTGCTTATGACATGGAAGAACGCCCCCCTTCTGCCTATCCTTACCGTCCCCGTAGGCCTTGCCATGGCGGCCTTCCTGTATTCCGCCTTTTCAGACCGCTTTTTTAAGGCCTTTAACCTTCGCGGCGACTACTTGGTCAGCCTTGAGCGCGGCTTGTCCGAGATAGACTTCTCGCAGGGCCGCGGCATCGTCTTTGACAAGCTCTCCGAGGTGCTGCGCGGCACCATGAAGTTCAACGATTTCTCCGTCTTGATAGAGGACACCGAGGGTAACCTCCAAGTGGCCCATTCCAACTGCGGAGCCAAGCTCAAGATAGAGAAGAAGACCAATCCGCTGGAGTTCGTCATCAACATGAAGACGGACATCATTCTCAAGACCGAGGCCATAGCCAACCATAACTTCCATAAGGTGAAGGGTCCCCTGCTGGATATCTTCAACGCCCTCAAGGCGGACGCTCTTATCATTCTTCACGAGGGCCACCATATCATCGGGACCATAGCCTTGGGTGAGAAGAAGTCCGGCGGAGACTATACCAATTACGACTCCCTCGTTCTCAAAATGGTTTATGGCAAGCTCTTTGCCATCGGTTTCTACCTGAAAAACATCGCCAAGGAATCCATCTTAACCACGGTGGACCGCGAGCTGCAGTACTCCAACCAGATAATCGCCTCGGTGCAGGATAATATAGACAGGATAGACAACCCCAAGGCGGAAGTGGCCTTCATCTCCAAGTCTACTCGCAAGCTTGGCGGCGACTTCATCGACTTTGTCCGCCTTTCTCCCGAACGTTGGTTCTTTATAGTCGGCGACGTTTCCGGTAAGGGGCTCAACGCCTCCATGTCCATGATTATCCTCAAGTCCACCATCCGCATCTTCCTAAAGGAAGAAAAAGACTTTAGCCGCCTGGTAGTCAAGGTAAACGCCTTCATCAAGGACAATCTGCCGCGCGGAACCTTCTTTGCCGGGGTTTTCGGTCTCTTTGATTTCTCCAAGGACACCATGTTCTTCGTCAATTGCGGTATACCGGTCATGTTCATGTTCTCACCCCAATTCAATAACGTTATTGAGGTGCAGGGTGAGGGACGCGTTTTAGGCTTCGTGCGCGACTACGCCCCCTATCTGAAGTTGCGCAAGATCAGCCTGCAAAAGGGCTCAGTTCTTTTGATAACCACGGACGGCATCATCGAGTCCGAGTCTCTGCGCAGTGAGCGCTTCGGTAAAGAACGGGTGCAACGCGCTGTGACCGAGTACAAGCACTACCCGGCGGAGACTATGTCTCAGCTGACGTTCAACGCGCTTTCCAGTTTCGTTTCCGGCGATATCAACGACGATGTGACCATCATGGCGTTGAAGTATCAGTGCGATAATTAAGGGCTAAAGCGGAGGGTCCCATGGAACAGATAAATATAGTCGAGAAGCAAGGCGATAATTTTACGCTCTTGGAGATCAAGGGCTCGATCAATTCATATACCTTCACCGAATTCCAGAACAAGGTATACCAGCTCATCAAGGAGACCAATCTCTGCCTGGACATGCAGGCGGTGACTAACCTCTCCTCTGCCGGGTTGGGGGTTTTGATGACAGCGGTAGAGGACGCTCAAACCTACAAGCATCGGCTCTTCATCATGAAGCCCTCCGAGATCGTCAAAATGGCCATCGACTCGACCGGCTTCTCGGACATGTTCACGACTATCAGATCGGCTCACGAAATTCAGTGATGGTAGCGATGAGGTCCACAACCGAGGGGCCCCAACGCGCGAGAGTGACCACACGGTTTCGGAACCACCCGAGCGAGGTTCCGCGCGTTGAAGCTTTTATAGACGATATTCCCTTCCTCGCGCAAGAAGAAAAAGATCGTCTAAAGATCATCGGTACGGAGCTCTTGGATAACCTGATTAGCTATTCGGTGGGGCTTAAAGAGGGCTGGATAAACCTATCCGTCTCTAAGGGGCGGGGCGTGTCCATGATCTTTCACTTTAAAAGTCAAAACTTTGGGCTATTTGCCCGCTGTGAGCGTGATTCCGAGCGTCGCTACTTTGATGAGAACTCACACCGCTACCGGGGCCTTGGCTTGACGATGTGCCGTAATCTTTCCCGCTACATCCGCTTTAGGACCGGCACGGCCCTAGATTCTATCATCGTCCGCCTTTAATCATTTTCCTCGCCGACTCCGGACCCTATGCCTCCCCTGCCATCCACCAATTCCGCGCTTATCGTCTTGAGGAGTCCAGCGTGCGGCGCTATCAAGCTTTCATGGGCAGGATTGAAGATCAGGCTCAAGCATCCTTCTTCTAGCCCAAGCAGGATATTCGCAGGGAGTTTTCTCTCTGCGGCAAAGGCCTTTAAAACATAGGGAATGGCTACATCATGACGCATGAAGGCGGAGGCGAGGAGGGCGGAGTATGTTTCGGTTTTCATGCCCGCAAAGCGGTATTCCGAGCGGGCGTCTGCGGGGTAATTGATAAAGAGGATATCTGAGCCTTTAAGCGCATCAAGAATATCGACGCTCGGTTTGGCTTCTGCCCAAAAAACCAGTTTAGCCCCAGCCTTGGAAAATTGAGAGAGGGCTTGAGCGATTGAAAGCCCCTTTTTCTTTGGGGTTTCGGCCTCTAGCTTGAGGCTTACGTGGTTCTTAGGATCTTCAAGATTTGAATTGACGCGTAACGCCGCGCGCTGCCAGCCTGCTTCAAGGGAATCAGAATCCTTTTGAAGTGGGCCTGAGAGGAAGCCGAGTTTTGCCTTGGGATTGTTGAGGGAGAGGGCGCCTGCCAGAGCTCCGCTCAGGTAGGCGATCTGGCCTGAGTCGTAGGAAACGAAACTGCAGTTGTTTCCATAGCCTTCGCGGGGCCGAGCGTCCATGAGGACAAAGCGCGTGCCTGGGAAACCGGGCGCGACGTTTTTTAAGGCATCGGCGTAGGCCTCTCCCATAAGGATGACGATATCGTTACCTTCTTCGGCGAGGGTCAGGAGGAGTTGTTGCCTGTCGCGGCCCTCTGCTCTGGGGCTTGCTGCGGTAAAGGAGCTCTCGCGACCATAACTTAAAAGTTGCTCCCCATCACTGACGCTTGCCTTGAGTTCGCGCGCGGCTTCAACGAGGCCCCTCCAGGCTAGATCGTTTGAGGATGCGTCGCCCCTACCGGGATAATCCAAGGCAAGGGCCGCGCGGATTGGCTTTACGTCTGCAGTTTGGGCCTTTGCTTTTGCGGAGCAGGAGCTGAGGGCCGCGCTTGCCCCTAAAATGAAGGCAAGGCAAAGGCCGCTTGCCGCATGAATGGTCAAAGACCTACAAAGGGGTAAGCGGGCAGGCATAGCCTAGTTTCCTTCCAGCATTGAAACGATCTCCACTCCATTGGAGGAGCCCAGGCGGTCCGCCCCAGCCTCTAGCATGGAGAGGGCGTCACGCGTTGTGCGTATGCCCCCGGCTGCCTTGATGAGCATATCCGGGCCTACGGCTTGGCGCATGAGTTTGACGTCTTCCAGGGTGGCGCCTGAAGGGCCGTAACCGGTGGAAGTCTTTACAAAGCGGGCCCCGGCGGCCTTGGCAGCCAGGCAGGCTTGGGTTTTTTCTGCGTCTGAGAGGTAGCAACATTCGATGATGACCTTGACGAGGGCCTTGGCCGATGCCTTAACCACGGCGCGGATATCCGCCTCCACCGTTTTCCAGTCTCCGGCCTTTGCCGAGCCGAGGTCTATTACCATGTCGATTTCATGCGCGCCCTGCTTAACGGCGAGCCTGGCTTCCTCTGCCTTAATGGACGTGTCGTTCGCGCCCAGGGGAAAACCGATGACGGTGCAAACCACCGGCGTTTGGCCCCGCAAGGCGCGGGCCGCGGCGGCCACATGGCGCGGATTTACGCAGACCGAGGCAAAGCCGTAGCGGACGGCCTCCGAGCAGAGATCCACGATCTGAGAATCTGTGGCTATTGCCTTGAGGAGGGTGTGGTCGATGTGCGCCGCGAGTTCCTTCTTGTTCGGTTGCTTTTGCATTCTATTCTCCTCTTACTTTTTGGCTAGAACTTCCAAGTGGGCGCGGCGCGAGGCCACCAAGACCCGCAGCTCGGCAAGCATGTCTTTATCCGCCGTCTCCGCGATGGGGAAGATGTATTTTTCAGTCTCGTCCGTGTAGCGGCGGACGAATTCCATATCCGTGACATAGCCGAGTGAAATCATATTGGAGATGCGGTCGGCAGACTTGAGCACCTTGGCTTCCGGTGACCCGAAGCGGAATATGCGCACGAGGAAGTCTTCTTTTGTCTCTACCGGCCGCCGCGTTACCTCCAGCACAAGGCGGTATACCGCCGCGCTCTCATCGTCTATTTGAAGGATGTCGTCTGGGTCTAGGGTTTCAACGTCTTCTACCAGGTCGTGGATGACGGAGGCCTTGAGGAGAACGGAGTCTATGTAGCCGTAATCGATGAGGATGGCCATGGTGTCCAATTGGTGGCGGAACATGTTCCCGCCGCCCTTGCGCTGCTTGCCGATGAGGACGGTGGCCAGCTGGATATAGGGGGCCATGTGGATGCTCTTGAGCTTGAGCATGTCTGGGTGGTTCATGAACGGAGCTCCCGCACGTATTCGCCCAGCTTTTCCACCCGCCGCGCGGCGTCAGTCAGTTTTTCCTTCTCCTTGGCCACTATATCCGCCGGGGCCGAGTCGAGGAAGGCCTGATTGGAGAGTTTTGCCTGGGTCTTATCCATATACTGTTTTTCTTTGGCAATTTCCTTCTCAAAGCGATCCGCCAGCTGGGCGGTGTCTATGGCTTCCCGCACGTGGACGTAGAGCTCCAAGCCCTTGCACACAAGGGCTACGGAACCCATCGGTTTAGTTGAGCCGGCCGGGCATTCCTCGAATTCCTCGGTGTTGGAAAGGCTGGCGGCCAGGGCCTTGCGCGCGCGGATGAAGTCCGCCCCGCCAAAGCCGGGCTCAAACAGCAGTGAGAGCTTGAGTTTGCGCTCCGGGGCTATAGAAAACTCGCCGCGCAGGGCGCGCACCGCGCGCACCATTTCCTTAAGACCCTCAAAGCGCGCGTCGATATCCGGGGCGCGCCGTGCGTCGTCCGGCGCGGGGTAGGCGGATACCATAAGCTGTTCCGCCATGCCGGAAAGCCTTTGACAGGCAAAGGCGGGGTGGGCGGGCGCGGCCAGGTTGGCCGCCGGCAGGGAGGCCGTTAGCTTTGAATAGATCTCCTCTGTAACGAAGGGGATTACCGGGTGCATGAGGGCTAGGCTTTTTACCAAGACGTCCAGGAGGATGGTCGCTGCGCGGTCTTTTTCAGCATCGTCCCCGCCGCGGGTGGAGAGTTTGGAAGCCTCAACGTACCAGTCGCAGAAATCGTTCCAGAAGAATTCGTACATGGCGCCGCAGGCGTCGTTGAAGCGGTAGCTGTCAAAGCCCTCGCGCACGGCGCGCACCGCGGCGTCAAGGCGGTGGTAGATCCATGTGTCGGTGTCGGTCAACGCGACATGGGCCGGGTCGCCTAAGTTTCTGCCCTCCAGGTTCATCAAAATGAAGCGCGTGGCGTTCCATACCTTGTTGGCGAACTTGGAGCCCAGCTTGAAGGACTCCTTGTCCACCAGTACGTCCTGGCCCTGGCTGGTCAAAAAGGCTATGGTAAATTTGAGGGCGTCAGCGCCGTACTCGTCTACGATCTCCAGCGGGTCTATGCCGTTGCCTAAGGATTTTGACATCTTGCGCCCCTGCTTGTCGCGCACCAAGGATGTCATGTAGATATCGCGGAAGGGGGCCTGGCCGGTAAATTCCATGCCGGCCATGATCATGCGCGCCACCCAGAAGAAGATGATGTCGTAGGCGGTTACCAGCGCCGAGGTTGGGTAGAAAGCGGCTAGGTCCGCTGTTTTTTCCGGCCAGCCGAGGGTTGAGAAGGGCCAGAGCCAGGAAGAAAACCATGTGTCCAATACGTCCGGGTCCTGCTTGATATCCGCGCTGCCGCACTTTGGGCAAACGCTGGGGTCTTCCCGGGCCACGATGGTTTCCCCGCAGGGGCAGTACCAGGCCGGTATGCGATGTCCCCACCAAATTTGGCGGCTGACGCACCAGTCGCGTATATTCTCGAGCCAATTGCGGTAGGTGTTTTCCCAGCGCTGGGGGTAGAAGCGAACCTGCCCATCCTTCCATGCCTTGAGGGCTTTATCCGCCAGGGGGCGCATCTTCACGAACCACTGCTCGGAGAGATAGGGCTCGACGATGCAGTGGCAACGGTAGCAGTGGCCTACCGAGTGTTTGATCTTCCGCTCTTCCTTGAAGAGGCCTAAGGCCTTGAGATCCTCAACCACAAGCTTGCGGGCGGCGCTTGCTTTGAGGCCGCGATATTTTTCCGGCACCGCGTCATTGAGGCAGCCGTCCGGCCTCAGGATGTTGATGCGTTCCAGTCCGTGCCGGTTGCCGCAGTCGAAGTCGTTGGGGTCGTGGGCCGGGGTGATCTTTACCATGCCGGTGCCGAATTCGCGGTCTACCATGGCGTCGGCGATGATGGGGATGAGTCTGTCCGTCAGCGGCAGTTTTACCTTGGCGCCGACTAAATCCTTGTAGCGTTCGTCTTCCGGGTGGACGGCGACCGCCGTGTCGCCTAAGAGGGTTTCCGGCCTTGTGGTGGCTATCTCTATGCGCCCCTCGGGGCAGGCGGCGCGGGCAGCCGCTGAAAGTCCCTCCAGCGCGAGTTCGTAGTAGATGTGGTACATGGCGCCGGAGGCTTCCTCATGGTCAACCTCGTCATCGGCTAGGGCGGTGCCGCAGGCGGGGCACCAGTTGACAAGGTACTCGCCCTTGTACATCAGGCCCCGCTCGTAGAGGCTCACGAATACCTCGCGCACCGCTTTGGACAAGCCCTCGTCCATGGTAAAGCGCTCGCGGCTCCAGTCGCAGGAAGAACCTATCTTGCGCAGTTGGGTGCTGATGATGCCGTGGTGCTCTTCCTTGACCTTCCAGGTTTCCTCAATGAATTTTTCCCGGCCTAGGTCGTGGCGCGACTGGCCTTTTGCCTTGAGCCTCTTTTCCACGATGTGCTGGGTGGCTATGCCTGCGTGGTCCGTGCCCGGAAGCCAGAGGGCGCGGTCTCCTAGCATGCGGCGGTAGCGGATGATGATGTCTTGGATTGAGTTGTTCAGACCGTGACCCATGTGTAATACCCCGGTGACGTTGGGCGGGGGAATGACAATGACAAAGGGCTTACGCGCGCTGTCGTCCACTGGCTTGAAAAGACCGCCTTCCATCCACTGCGCGTAGATGCGGTCTTCAAAGTCTTTGGGTTCGTACGACGTTGCCAGTTCAATTGCCTTCATGGGTCTTCCTTGCTGCGAGTTGTAGGGCGATTATAGTACGCAAGCCGGGCTTTTTTCTATGGGGGGGAACGCAAGCTAGAGCCTTGTTGCGCCGCCGAGTGGACAAGGGAGCGCGGGACCTGTCCGGAAAAAAGAATGGCTCACTGGTCCTCGCTTCGCTGCGGGAATCGTTCGCCCTTCTTTTTTCCGGCCACCCGCGCTTACTTGCGTTCTGGGGCGGCGCAAAGAGGCTCGAGACCGCGTTTGAGCTTCCTGATGGATGAACTACGCTGATCTGGATGTTCATGGCCAGAGGCCATGACCGGCGCAACGCTTTGCGCCTACATCCAGCAGAACGGCTCGTCGCCGTTCTGTCCCTCGCTCCGGCCTCCTCGGCCATTCGGCCTGCGGTGGCCGGCGCTCAAATGATTGCGCCATATGCTACCCCCTTGTGTGGGATAGGATGGCGTGGAGAACGCGCATTGCGCGTTCTCCAAACCCAAGCGCCAGAGGTGCTTGGGTAACCCCCTTGTAGGGATTAGGCTGGCATGGAGAACGCGTATTGCGCGTTCTCCAAACCCAAGCACCTCTGGTGCTTGGGTAAGCCCTTTGTGGGGGAAAATATCCTAACGTGAAAATGGCAACAAAAAAGGTTAAGGATCGTGGTAATTCAACGTTCTAATTGCAAAAGACTCCAGTAATCCTTAAATACCGGCCAGGTTTCATAATTTCGGGTAACGTCGATTTTCCCTGTTGATTCCAACGCTTCTTTTTTTATCTTATCATTAATATAAGTATAGAGCTCTCCATCTCTTGAAAATCTATAGGATGTAGTTTTTATTATTTTGTCGATATCTCCCTCATACTCCCTAACAAACGCATCTTCCAAAAATAATTTCTTATCATCACGCTCATAGAAATGATAGACTGTCGTGATTCTTAACAGGTCGTCAAAAAACATCACCGCGATGAAGTTTTTTCTTAGTTCTATCGCCGCAAAGGGTTTCTCTCCTCCTAAGACAGCTGTATACCATTGCCTGTTTTCATGACAGAGTCGTGCTTGTTCTTCTGTCATCGGCTTATAGAGCTCTTTATACCCTGGGGACCATTCTTCGCAATACGCTGTCTTGAACATATCAGCGGCTAATGATTGTGGTTTCTTTTTTGGTAGAATCATTTATAGAGTACTCCTTTGATGTCCCATATTTCTACACGTTTGCTTTTCGCATACTCTAAGATCCACCGAGCTGCAGGTTGATTTTGCACAGGAACCTCAAGAACAAGTTTACCCCACAATTCCTTTCCAGCCAAGCCCGCATTCTTATGCCCTGAGCCTGAGACTTGGCTAGGGACGTTGGCTATTACAGATCCATCTTTATATTTGTCCACTAATTCATCTACATAATGCTTGATGGTTGTTTCTCCTACCTGATCAAATTGAGTGAACTTCCGTGAGACTATTAGACCTTCATCAACGTCGCAAGAATCCACCCTATAGTATCCAGCCTTGGGGTCACTTGGTTTTTTATAGATGTATACCTCATTGTTTTTATAACGATAGCTTTGCGCCCTATTGAAGACATTGCCTTCTTGCATGGTTTGCATCCAGGCAGGATGGTGTCGATTAATTTTGTAGCCATTAACAACTTTTTCAATATCCTCGATATCCAGGAATTCGGTAAAGTGGTGAACGTCCGCGAATTTTGTATACGCACCCATGGCGTCTTCCGCATCATCAAAGTGTTTGAAAAACTCAACGATGTTCGAGAGTTCCTGATTTCCGATCTCAAGGGCGTCAGTAAATAGTCTATTCGCGTTCGACTTGCTTAATTGTTGAGCAATTCTTGAGAATTCATTAATTTTCCCAATTTCTTCAAATGAGGAGAGCACGACTGCGGCGCGCTCTGTGTCATCGATTTTATTAAACCCGAGTAAGAGCCCATCTACATCTGTCGCATCAACAGTCTCAAGGCACCGCTCGATCTGCTTGAGTGCCTCCTCGCTCGCACTTTCTAGCTTCTTAAGCAAGATTGCGCCGTTTTCAGTGTCTTCTATCTTGTTAAGGAACTTTATTGACTTCTTCACGTCTCCAACTTTGTCAACGAATGAAAGTCCATCCTTGACGCTGTCAAATCGGCTGAGCACCTTCCCCAACCGGAATACCTCGCCACCGGCCATGAAGATGTCAACTCCGGCTAGGATGAGATTGACGATGCCCCAGAGGTATTCCTTCTTGGCGGCGTCGGGGTCGCTTATAAGCTGGTGACTTCCTGCGCGCCCGCTTTCCCCCGCTTGGTGGAGGTCATCGGCCATCTCAAATTCATAGTAAGCGGCCGCGCCTCCGATTCCAGCGCCAATGGCGCCTAGGGCGATGACCGCACCCACGCCGATACCTGGGATGAAGCAGGCCGCGGCCAACCCGATGCCCAGGACCGCGCTTCCCAGCTTGATGGCCCATTCGCGTTTGCGCTCCTCGGCGAGCCATTCCAGGACTGCGAGGGAGAAATCGGCTTTGGAGCTTTCCGTAATGGAGAAGGACGCGAGGGCGGCGTTCACGATCGGATCGAGTTTGTAGAGGGGCATGTCGCCGCTCTCTATCCGCTTCTTGACCTCGGCCTGGGCCTTGCGTGCCCGGTCGAGCGCGGCGACGATATTAGCGTAGAGCTGGGCGTCTGTCGTCCTGCCTATCTTGACGCTCCCCGCGTCCAGAGCGTCCAGTACGGGAAAGCTCTTTCGCAGGAGGGAGCGGCCCAGGGCAATCTGCTCGCGCTGGAAAGTGATGGCCTTCCAGGTATCGCGGAGCACTGAGCTTTCTTCGTAGTCTCGGTACTTCATCCGCTCGTCGGCTTCGTCTATTATGAGGTCGCGGTCCCGCTTGACGAACTCCTGTTCGGCCAGGATGGCCTTGAAGAGTTCATCGAAGGTGTCTGAAAAGCGTTTGGCTGCCTCGGGGATGGCAAGGTACTGCTAGTAATGGCGTTGGATGGCGTCAAGCTCGTGGGCGTTCGCGTCAAGGCGTTCGAAGGCAATATCCTTCATCCGCCTCTTGAAGACGTCCACGTGGGCTTTGCTCCGCCAGAGCTTGCCCACCCGATCAATTCTTCGCTCTTCGATGGGATCGATGTATCCCGGTTCAAGGTCTCCATAAGGCATACCGACGAGGTCTAGGAATGCTTTAGTCGCGATGTTCAGTTCATCCAGTTCTGGCTTCGACATGGCGTCGATTTCCAGAAAAAGCTTGCCCAATTGGATATCGCTATAACGTTCTCCGTCGTGTAGATATCCCAAATGGCCGATGATTGAGTCGACCCGGCTCATCTGATGGTAACCGCGCTCGCAGAGAAGCATCGCCTGAACTCGATTGTTCGCTAGCCCTCCAGCCCCGCCATCGAACGCATTCTTCCACCGCCCCCGTTTTATTCACGTTTTGGTTTGATGATATAAGTGTGTATAGATTCCTGTCAACAGACAAAACAACAGATTCATCCGAGGTTTGCCCGTGATAAGACGCGGCCCTTTGAACCTTTCCTTCATGCCCGGGGCTTGAGGCCGTAAGCTTGACTCTTGAGGTTTGGGCGGCGAGGGTGTTATTCTCGGGGTTATGGAAAGAATAATAAGTTTCCCAGGCGGCCGTATGAAGGCCCTGATTATGAGTTTTGATGACGGCCTCGCCGCTGATAGGAGACTCGTTAAGCTCTTCGATTCCGTCGGTATCAAGGGAACCTTCAATTTGAATTCAGCCAAGCTAGGCACGGTGTCGGATTGGTTGCCTCATGCCTCGGATCCCTGTTACGTTGAAGCGAGCGAGGTTCGGGAGCTATACCAGAACCATGAAGTAGCCTCCCATACCCTGAGCCATCCGGTCATCACCGAGCTTGATCTTGAGACACTCAAGAAGGAAGTGGGTAATGACAGACAAGCTCTGCGAGACTTAAGCGGGCAGGAGGTTCGCGCCTTCGCTTATCCCTTTGGCGCTTGGTCGGCCAAAATATTTCCAGCCCTGACCGAACTCGGAATCATTTGCGCACGCACTGTCGAGACGGCTACCGATTTTTCCCTTCCCGCAGAATTTCTCGCATGGGCCCCAACATGCCATTATTCTCAGGCTCTGGGCTTCGCCCGAGAATTCATAGAGCTTCATGCAGGTAGCCCAAGTGTAATGCTTGTTGAAGGCCACTCCTGGGAGTTGGATGGAGAAGATCCGGCCTTTAGCTGGAAAAGCTTTCAAAAAACTTGCGAGCTTCTCGGCAACCGGGACGATATCTGGTATTGCGGCATGGCCGAGTGTACGGCTTGGATGAACTAAGCATCGAGCCCCCGCGCTTTGTGCCATAAAAACAATACAGCAT